>CAZIUJ010000188.1:0-1549 GCA_964542345.1 uncultured Alistipes sp. | reverse complement strand
ACCATAATATTGTGTTTAGTGAATCGTTCGCACTCAAAAACCGCACAAATTTAATGAAATAATCTCAGAAACGATTCATTTCATGCGCTTTTTGTGAATTTGTTAACAGTTGCTGCACCGGTACATGCGACGGTGGACTACCGAACGGCTACGGCGTCGATTTCGACCAGCGCGCCCATCGGCAGGGCGGCGACCTCGAAGCAGATGCGGGCCGGCATCTCGGAGGTGAAGAACTCGGCGTAGACGGCGTTCATGGCGGCGAAGTCGGAGATATGCTGCAGCAGCACGGTGGTCTTCACAACGTTTTCGAAGCCGTAGCCCGCTTCCGCAAGGATGTGTCCCAGGTTGGTCAGCGACTGCCGGGTCTGGGCCTCGATGCTTTCGGCCATCCGGCCCGTGGCGCCGTCGATAGGCAGCTGCCCCGAGATGTAGAGCGTGCCGTCCGTCTCCACGGCCTGCGAATAGGGCCCTACGGCTTTGGGAGCCGCGGGCGATGCGATGATCTTTTTCATAGTCGGAAAGTGTTTGCTCGATACAAAGGTAATAAAATTGCCTATCTTTGCAGCCGGATAACCGCTCGAACGATGAAAAACCTGTTTCGGAATCTCCTGTTGCTCGCTCTCGTGCTGGGCATGGCCGGCTGCGGCGCCACCCGCTGCCACTGCCGCGCTTATCAGAAGAAGTATCGCCGCCCGCTCGCGGGCACGACGTGGCAGCTGGTCCAGCTTGATGGACGGAGCGTCGCGTCGCAGGAGGGGCGTTTCTCGCTGGTGCTCTCGGCCGACGACGGCCGTTTTTCGGGCGTCGGCGCCTGCAACCGCCTGACGGGTACGTTCGAGACCGACGAGAGTTGGGCCCTCGTCTTCGGCCCGATCGCAGCCACGCGCATGGCCTGTCCCGACGAGGCGCAGGAACAAAAATTCATCGACGCGCTCGCCTCGGCGACCCATTACGACATGGACGGCCCCATGCTGCTGTTGTTGTCGAACGGCGAGCTGCGGGCCGTTTTTCAGGCCGTCGCCGAGTAGCGCGACAGCCCGCTTACGATAAAAGCCGTCTCCCGAAAGAGACGGCTTTTTCTGTGCGCTCCGCGCTGCTTACTTCAGATGCGGATTGACCTTGTGCCACTCCTCGACGGGCGGGAGGATGCCCATCGCGATCACTTCGTCGCGCAGCTTGCAGAGGTGCCGGTAGCTCTCGGTGAGGGCGGCATGCTCCTCGGGCGTGCCCTGCACGTTCTTGTAGCTTGCGCCGTCGCGGCCGATCGAGGACTCCATCGCCATGAGGATGTGTTGGAACTCGTCGTTATGGACATAGACGCCGGCCGGGTAGGTGAAGGCCTTGCCGCCCATCGCCGCCGCGATCATGCAGATCGAGAGGTAGGCCGGGCTCTGGAACGACGAGCGGCCCCGCAGGTCGATGATGTGCTTGCCGCCCTGAATGACGCGCTGCTGCAGCTCGTGCCAGTCGTTCTCGGGCATCTCCTTGCCGATAAGCTCCGAAAGAGGGCGTCCGGCGACGAGCGTCGTCGAGGCGAAGACGGCCATCT
>CAZIUJ010000187.1:0-1551 GCA_964542345.1 uncultured Alistipes sp. | reverse complement strand
TCGAACGATACCGGACGCAGGCGGGCGCCTGCGAAGTCGACTTCCTGTTCGGGGCGATCGCCTGCCTGACGGAACTCGACGGCAAGATAAGACAGTCGTCCAACCAGCGACTGCTCGTCGAACTGGGCCTGATGAAGATCGCCGGGCTCGGTCAAAAAAAAAATGAACCCCTGACATCCGTCGGGGAGTACCCGCTCCCCGAGTTGCCGACGGCTCCCCGGCCGGCCGCCGCTGCCGCCCCCGCAGTACCCGCTGCCCCGGCGACGCCTGCCGCTCCGGCACCCTCCGTGCAGCCCGCCTCGCCGGCCCCGGTGGCCGAACCTGCTCCGGCCCCTCCGGCCGTGGAAGCGTCGCAGCCGGAATCCCGTCCGGAAGCAGCAGCCGTTCCGGCATCCCCTGCGGTCGAAACGCCGCAGCCGGTGAACCCGCCGCAACCTGTGCAGCCGGTGCCGGAGACTCCGAAGCCGAAACCGGCGGCGCCTGCCGCCTCCCGTTCTTCGCACAAGCCGTTGATCTCCGGTACGTCGCTGTCCGATCTGCTGGCTTCGCCCGAGCAGGCTGCCGAGCCCGAAGCCGAGCCCGAACCAGTCGCTGCTGCCGCGGCGGCGCCCTCCGACCTTGCGGCGTGTGTCGAAAAGCTGGAGAAGGCCCGCGAGCGGATTCTGGCGCTCATCAAGTCGCGGCGTCCGCGTTTCGTGCCGGCGTTCGAGCGGATGAAGTTCCACCAAAACGCGATTCAGGTGAGCGTGCCGACCCGGGAGCTGCACGACGAGATCATCCGCAACCGGACCGCCATGCTGATCCGGATCGCCGAGCTGGCGGGGGTCATGTGTCCCCTGCGGTTAGAGGTTACGGTCAACGAGTCGATCCGGGCGTCGCGGCCGATCAAGCCCGAGGACAAGGTGAAGTTTCTGACGGAAAAGAATCCGGTGCTGACGGAGCTGCGCAAGGCGCTGGACTTGGAAATGGAATAAAAAACAGCAAGCATAATGGCAAAGAATTTTATCGAAGAACTCCAGTGGCGCGGCATGATCCACACGATCATGCCCGGCGCCGAAGAACAGCTCAGGAAAGAGATGACGACGGCCTACCTGGGCATCGACCCCACGGCCGACTCGCTGCATATCGGCCACCTGGTGGGCGTGATGATCCTCAAGCACTTCCAGCTCTGCGGCCACCGGCCTTTGGCCCTCGTCGGCGGTGCCACGGGCATGATCGGCGACCCCTCGGGCAAGTCGCAGGAGCGCAACCTTTTGGACGAAAAGACCCTGCGCCACAACCAGGAGGCGATCAAGCGTCAGCTGGCCAAGCTCCTCGACTTCGAGTCCGACGCTCCCAACGCCGCCGTCATGGTCAACAACTACGACTGGATGAAGGATTTCTCGTTCCTCGACTTCATCCGCGATATCGGCAAGTGCATCACTGTCAACTACATGATGGCCAAAGACTCGGTCAAGAAGCGCTTCAACGGCGAGGGCGACGGCATGTCCTTTACGGAGTTCACCTACCAGCTCGTGCAGGGCTACGACTTCCTGCACCTCTACGAGACGA
>CAZIUJ010000186.1:0-1571 GCA_964542345.1 uncultured Alistipes sp. | reverse complement strand
CCAGCGAGTTGATCCGCGACGCCATGTTCGAAAGGCCCATGCCGCAGTCCATCATGGCCTGCGGATCGAAGCCGCGGCCGTTGTCGCTGTAGTCCAGCACAAGCGCCGTGCCCGTCAGCGAGAGCGAAAGGCTCACGGTCGTGCAGTCGGCATGCTTGAGCGAGTTGTTGATCAGCTCGCAGATCACGCGGTAAAGAATGACTTCGACATCCGTGTCGTAGCGTTCCGTCCGCAGGTTGGTCGTGAAGCGGATCTTGACGTTGTGCATCGCCGCACTGCGGTCGATGAAGTGCTGCACGCCCCGGGCCAGCCCGAAGTCGTTGAGCACGTGGGGCGAAAGGTTGTTCGATATTTCGCGCAGCGAGCGGATCGCCTCGTCGATCACATAGGTCGTGTTGTCGATGATCTC
Organism: uncultured Alistipes sp.; assembly: GCA_964542345.1. Lineage (GTDB taxonomy): Bacteria > Bacteroidota > Bacteroidia > Bacteroidales > Rikenellaceae > Alistipes. The sequence continues at coordinate 1,162 of CAZIUJ010000186.1, read as the reverse complement.
GCGTTGCTCCGGGGTCCGCTCCTCGCGCGCGAGGGCCGACAGCGACATCTTGGCGGACGAGAGCAGGGGCCCCAGCCCGTCGTGCAGCTCCTTCGAGAAGCGCGAGCGGGCTTTCTCCTCGGTGCGCAGCACGGCCGAAAGGATCCGGCGGTTGAGCAGCTGACGTTGGCGGTTGAGGCGGGCAATATACTTGAACAGCTTGTGGGCGTACATCACGCCGATCGACAGGCACACCGAGATCACAATGCCTAAGTAGGCGAACCACCAGCGCGGCACCACCCGCACCTCGCAGGCCAGCAGCAGCTGCACGAGCCGCTCCACCGACAGCAGCGAGAAGCCCACGACAAAAAGAATCCACACCGAATTGTACTTCGTGGCACGCACTAACCGCAGCGCATAGACCGTGGCCAGCGTCTGCACAAGGATCGAGATGACGAGAAGAATTTTTATCAGCATGGCATCTGCAAAATTAGCGATTGTTCCGCATCGTTCTATACGCTTTTATACTCCTTTTCGGCCGGGCCGAAGAGTCCTTGCAGCTCCTTCTTCCGCGCATAGTCGGTCATGTCGGTCTGCACCGGCACGACCGAGACATAGCCGTGCGCAAGGGCCCATTCGTCGGTATCTTCGGCTTCGGGTTCCATGTTGACGAACTCGCCCGTAAGCCAGAAGTATTCGCGGCCCCGGGGGTCTTCGTGGCGGTAGAACTCTTCGCGCCAGAATCCCCGGTTCTGACGGCAGATACGGATGCCGCGCAGCTCGCCGGGCTTTCCGACAGGCACGTTCACATTCAGACACAGGGGCAGGGCGACCTGCGCCGCCAGCACGTCGTCCACAATCCGCCGGCCGTAGAGAACCGCCGCTTCGAAGTCGGCGTCGGCCGAGTGGTCGTCGAGCGAGAGGCCGATCGCCGGGCATCCGTAGAAGCTGCCTTCGATCGCCGCGCCCATCGTTCCCGAGTAGAGGACGTTCACCGCCGAGTTGGAGCCGTGGTTGATGCCCGAAATCACCAGATCGACCCGTTCTTCGCGCAGCAGGTAGTCGAAAGCCATCTTGACGCAGTCGACCGGCGTGCCCGAGAAAGCGTAGACTTCCAGCCCCTCCTCTTGCCGGACACGGCGCAGGTAGAGCGGGTTGTACATCGTGATGGCTTGGCTCATGC
>CAZIUJ010000185.1:0-1601 GCA_964542345.1 uncultured Alistipes sp. | reverse complement strand
GGCCATTATTGGAGCCGTACCCGCCCTGCGGCCGGCCGGATTGCGGCGTGCGCGCAAAATGTTGGGCCGGACCGCTGCCGTAGCCGTGCTCGTCCTCCCGGACGGGTTTCTGCTGGAAGCGGTAGTCGAAGCGGCGGCGCAGCTCGTCGATGGCCGAAACTCCATGCGGACGGGGTGCCGGGCGCTCGTCGTCCTCCTCGACAACGTTTTCGAGATACTGCGGGTCGATCTCGTGCAGGAAGCAGCTCGGCCGCGAGAACTCCATGTTGCCCCATTTGAAGCGCATTTCGGCATAGGAGAGCGTCGCGGCGACTTTGGCGCGCGTCAAAGCCACGTAGAACAAGCGCCGCTCCTCCTCCAGACCGTCGGGCGACTCGGCGGCCCGCTGCGAGGGAAAGAGATTCTCTTCGAGACCGACGATGTAGACGTATTTGTATTCGAGCCCTTTGGCCGAATGAACGGTCATCAAGGTTACTTTATTGTGGTCCTCGGGGTCATCCTTGTCCATGTCGGTCATGAGCATGACGTTCTGCAGCCACTCCTCGACGGTAGCCTCCTCGCCGGGCTCGCGCTCGCCGCTGCGGATTTCGGCGTCGCGCTGCTCCTTGAAGAGCTGCATGGAGTTCAGCAGCTCCTCGATGTTGTCGAGCGCCGAGGTCGCCTCGGGAGTGTTCTCCTGCCGGTAAGCGGCCAAAATGCCCGACTTCGAAGCGATCTCCAGACCGAAGTCGTACAACCCCTTTGCGGCCCGGGCCGCCGCCAGCGACCGGATCAGGGCGACGAACTCCGCGATCTTGCGGGCGATGGTCCGCTGCACGGGATCGGCGGGCGCCTCGGCGACGAGCGTATCGACCGCCTCCCACATCGAGACGCCCCGCTCGGCGGCAATCTGCGCGATGCGCAGCACGGTCGTGTCGCCGATGCCGCGGGTCGGGTAGTTGACGATGCGACGGAATGCCTCGTCATCGCGCGGGTTGACGACCAGCCGGATGTAGGCCATCAGGTCCTTGATCTCCTTGTGGTCGTAGAACGACGAACCCTTGTAGATGCGGTAGGGAATGCCGCGGCGCCGCAAGTTTTCCTCCAGCACGAGCGACTGGTTGTTGGTGCGGTAGAGGATCACGGCCTCGGCCCACTCGTCGCCCGCGGCCCGAACGCGTTCGCGCAGGTCGGAGACGACGATTTCGGCCTCCTCGCGGTCGTTGTAAGCCCTCAGCACGCGGATTTTCTCGCCTCGGTCGCCCTCCGAGAAACACTTCTTCTCCAACTTCTTGGAGTTGCGCCGGATGACCGAATTGGCAGCGTCGACGATCGTCTGCGTGGAGCGGTAGTTCTGCTCCAGCTTGAAGACCTCGGCGTCGGGAAAATCCTTTTGGAACGAGAGGATATTTTCGATCTTGGCCCCGCGGAACGAATAGATCGACTGCGCATCGTCGCCCACGACGCACACCCGCGAATGGGTCTGCGAAAGGCGCCGGATGATGACGTACTGTGCGTAGTTGGTATCCTGGTACTCGTCGACCAAGATATACTGGAACAGCTCCTGATAATGGGCCAACACGTCAGGGCAGTCGCGCAGCAGAACGTTGGTCTGCAGCAGC
>CAZIUJ010000184.1:0-1611 GCA_964542345.1 uncultured Alistipes sp. | reverse complement strand
CCCCAATTTTCGAGCAGCCGCCCGACCGTCGTGCGCCGCACCTCGAAGTGCTCGGTGTGCATCGGATGGCGCGCGGCGTCCTCCTCCTTGACGGGCAGAAAAGTTCCGGCCCCGACGTGAAGCGTAACCTCCTCGAAGCCGAAGCCGCGCTGCGTCATGGCATCGATCAGCTCGGGGGTGAAGTGCAACCCGGCCGTAGGAGCCGCCACGGAACCCTCGAACTTCGAGTAGACGGTCTGGTAGCGGGTGTTGTCGATCTCCTCGCTTTCGCGGTTCAGGTAAGGCGGAATGGGGATGCGGCCCAGCAGTTCGAGCAGCTGTCCGAACGAAAGAGGCGCCGACCACTCGAAGCGCACGGTGCGCTCGCGTCCCTCCTCGCCGACCAGAAAAGCCCGCAGCTGCTCGGCACGGCCCTCGTATTCGAAGTTGATTTCGACATAGCCCTCTTTCCATTTCTTGACGTTGCCCACGATGCACGACCACTCGCACGTTCCCATGACGGCGAATGCCCGCTCGTAGTCGGCCGGCGCGTGCGGCTCCAAGCAGAAAACCTCGATGCGCGCCCCCGAGGGTTTGTGCATGATGATGCGCGCACGGATGACTTTCGTGTTGTTGAAGACCAGCAGGTCGCCCGCAGGCAGCAGGTCGCCGATCTGCGCGAAACGGCTCTCCGCGATCTCGCCGCCGCGCCACAGCAGCAGCTTCGAAGCGCTGCGCTCCGCCAGCGGAAACTTCGCGATGCGCTCGTCCGGCAGGTCGTAACCATATTCGTCAATGGCTATGTGTCGTTCCATGCTTCTTCGTTGTTTGAGGATGGCAAAGTTACTATATTTTTTGTATCTTCGCAGCGCTATAAAGCTCTCAAACCAACATGAAAACCGACTTTCTGGTCATCGGGTCCGGGGCGGCGGGGCTCTCGTTCGCGCTGAAAGCCGCGGCCCGCGGGCATGTTACCGTGGTAACGAAAGGCGAAATCCGGGAGTGCAACACCGACTATGCCCAGGGAGGCATCTGCTCGGTAACCTACGAACCCGACACCTTCGAGAAACACATCCATGACACGCTGGTCTGCGGAGCCGGCAAGTGCGACGAGAAAGCCGTGGAGCTGGTCGTGCGCCGTGCGCCGGAGTTGATCCGCGACCTGATCGGCTGGGGCACGCGCTTCGACAAGACCCCCGACGGGCGGTTCGAGCTGAACCGCGAAGGCGGACACACCGAACACCGCATCCTCCACCACGAAGACCTTACGGGCGCCGAGATCGAACGGGCCCTCGTCGAGTCGGTCCGCCGGCACCCGAACATCACCGTGCTGGAGCACCATTTTGCCGTCGACCTGCTGACGCAGCACCATTTGGGCGAGTTCGTAACGCGCCACACCCGCGGGCTGGCCTGCTTCGGGGCCTATGTCCTCAACGAAGCGACCAACGAAATCGAGACCATGCTCGCGAAGTTCACGATCGTGGCGACGGGCGGCTGCGGCAACATCTACTCCACGACCTCGAACCCCGTAGTCGCCACGGGCGACGGCATCGCCATGTGCCACCGTGCGAAAGCCATGACCGAGAACATGGAGTTCATCCAGTTCCACCCCACGACGCTCTACAACCCCGG
>CAZIUJ010000183.1:0-1670 GCA_964542345.1 uncultured Alistipes sp. | reverse complement strand
CCGGCCTACAACCGCTACGGCGCCAGCTCCATGCCCTGCGGCTACGACTTCTCCGGCATCGACGCACAGGGCGGTTACGGCTACTGGGACCACATGGATTTCCTCATCGACGAAGCGGCCCGCCGCGGCATCTACGTCGGCATGGTCTGCATCTGGGGCGGACTGGTCAACGCCGGAGCCATGAACGAAGCCGAGGCCCAAGCCTACGGCACCTTTCTCGGCGAGCGCTACCGCAGCCGACCAAACATCGTGTGGATCATCGGCGGCGACACGCGCGGCAACGTCAAGCGCGAAGTGTGGGAGGCGCTCGCCCGGGCGATCCGCGCCGCAGACCCTGGCCACCTCATGACGTTCCACCCCCGGGGCCGCCACTGCTCGGCCGAGTGGTTTGCCGGGGCGGAGTGGCTCGACCTCCACATGTTCCAGAGCGGACACCGCCGCTACGGACAGCGCAACGGCGACAGGGAGTACCCCATTCCCGACAACACGGAGGAGGACAACTGGCGCTATGTGGAACGCAGCCGGGCCCTGGCACCCGACAAACCCGTCTTGGACGGCGAACCCTCCTACGAAGCGATTCCGCAGGGGCTGCACGACCCCGCGCAAGGTCTGTGGCAGGCCCACGATGCAAGGCGCTACGCCTACTGGTCGGTCTTCGCCGGGGCCTGCGGCCACACCTACGGCCACAACTCGGTGATGCAGTTCTTCCGACCGGGCGTCATACCGGCTTACGGAGCCACGATCCCCTGGTACGAAGCCCTGCAAGCCGAAGGCCGCAACCAGATGAAACACCTGCGGCGGCTGATCGAAGCCTTTCCCTACTTCGAGCGCCGCGGAGATCAAGCACTCTCGTGCGGCAAAAACGGCGAACGCTACGCCCGTGTGATCGCCACGCGCGGCGAAGACTACGCATTGTTCTACGCCTGCACCGACGCGCCGTTCACCGTCGACCTGCGCCGTCTCGACGGCCGCACGAAGCGGGCCTGGTGGTACTCGCCCCGCACGGGCCGGCTCTACCCCATCGGTCTGCTGCGCGGCGACAAGGCGACGATCCGGCCGGCCGAAGCGCCCGCCGAGGAACCTGTCGACAAAAACAGCGTCGGCGGAGACTGGGCAGTCATCATCGCCGACGCGGAAAAGGAGTATGTCCAAGCGCTGGAGTAGGCCCTACTTCAGCGGACTGTCCGGCTCGCGCGCCATGACCAGGTAGAACATGCGGTCGAGGAACGCCGGGGCGAACTTTTTGACGAAGTGCGTGGCGCGCCCCTCGGCCTCCATCAGACAGAGGCGCTTGCGGCGGGCGACGCCCCGGGCGATGATGCGTGCCACCTCGGCGGCGGACATCATCTTGGCCTCGTTGCGCGGAGTTTCGCCCTGCTGCGAACCGTCGGCCGTGAGGGCTGCGAAGCGCACGTTCGAAGCCGTGAAGCCGGGGCAGGCAATCATGACGTGCAATCCCTTCTTGAGGTTCTCGATGCGCAGGGTCTCCAAGAACCCGGTCATCGCGTACTTCGACGCCGAGTAGCCCGTACGGCCCGGCAAGCCGTGGAGCCCCGCCACCGACGAGACGCCCACCACGGAACCTTTCGACGCCTGCAGATACGGCAGCGCGTACTTGCAGCAGTTGACCGTACCCCAGAAGTTGACGTCCATCAGGCGGTGCAGCACGT
>CAZIUJ010000182.1:0-1705 GCA_964542345.1 uncultured Alistipes sp. | reverse complement strand
TCGTCGACAAGTTCCGCCTCCACGGCCGCCGCTACATCGAGCACCTCACGGGCGGATCGGCCCTCCACATGAATCTGGAGGACCACCTCTCGCAGGAGCAGTACCGCCACCTGCTGCGCGTCGCCGCGGCCGAGGGGTGCAACTACTTTACGTTCAACATCCCCAACACGGTTTGCAACGCCTGCGGCCATATCGACAAACGCTATCTGAAAACGTGCCCGGAGTGCCACAGCGACAACCTCGACTACCTTACGCGCGTGATCGGCTACATGAAGCGCGTCTCGAACTTCTCGGCGGCCCGCCAGCAGGAGGCCGCGCGCCGCTTCTACTACGCCGGACAGAAGTAAGGGGATCATGGTGCACTTCCACAACTTTGACGTGGTTTTCGCCGAGATTCCCGGCGAAACCACGCTGGCCCTCAACCTCACGGGGTGCCCCAACCGGTGCCCCGGCTGCCACAGCCCCCACCTGCAGGCCGAGGCGGGCGAGCCGCTCGACGACGGAGCTCTGCGGATGCTGCTCGACCGCTACGGCCGCTCGGTTACGTGCTTCTGCTTCATGGGCGGGGATGCCGAGCCTGCGGAGATCGTGCGGCTCGCCGGCGTCGTGCGCCGCACGATGCCCGGGCTGCGCGTGGGGTGGTACTCCGGGCGGCAGGAGCTGCCGGCGGAGGTCGCGCCGCAGGCGTTCGACTACATCAAGTTGGGGCCGTGGGTCGAGGCGCTGGGTCCCCTTACGTCGCCCGCGACCAACCAGCGGCTCTACCGCGTCGCGCCGGACGGCACGATGACCGACATTACGGCGCGCTTCCGCCCGGCTAAGAGCCGGGTTTTATAAGAGTTGGCGGGAACAGGAGCGTCTGACTGAGAGCCGGGGTTTGCGAAATAGTGGGTCCTGTGGATTGTTTGTCGAAAATTTTTCGGCCGAAAGGTTTGCGCGTCTCGTCCCGAAGTCGTACCTTTGTCCCCGATTACGAACCCCATGAACCGCAGCCTGCACATAGCGCCGAGCCGTTCGTCCCGACAGCGGGACCGTCGGACGGGCTTCGGGTCCGACGAAGGGGGAATTGTTGTTTCAGTAGGGTAACCGGCTCGGTTGCCCTATTTTTTTGCGCTTCGCCGAATGAAAACACGCTATATCAATGCCCGCATCTTCCGCCGCGGCCGCTTCGAGGAGGGGATGCTCCTCGTCGACGGGGAGCGCTTCGCGGAGGATATGTCCGCTGCGGCGGTCGACCGTACGGTCGACTTGGGCGGCCGCTGCGTCGTGCCGGGGCTCGTCGACGTGCATGTCCACCTGCGCGAGCCCGGTTTCCCGCACAAGGAGACCATCGCTTCGGGTACGGCCGCTGCTGCGCGGGGCGGTTACACGGCCGTCTGCTCCATGCCCAACCTCGACCCCGCGCCCGATACGCCCGCGCACTTGCACGTCGAGACCGAGTTGATCCGCCGCGACGCCCTCGTGCGGGTTCTGCCTTATGCTTCGATCACCCTCGGACAGCGGGGCTGCGGCGAGTTGGTCGACTTCGCGGCGCTGGCGCCCGAGGTCGTCGGTTTCTCCGACGACGGACGCGGCGTGCAGTCCGACGAGTTGATGGAGCGGGCCATGCGGCAGGCCGCGGCGGTCGGCAGACCCATCGTCGCCCACTGCGAGGTCGACTCTCTCCTGCGCGGCGGCTATATCCACGACGGCGACTACTGCCGTG
>CAZIUJ010000181.1:0-1722 GCA_964542345.1 uncultured Alistipes sp. | reverse complement strand
GCATCACGGGCTCGAACGGCAAGACCGTCATCAAGGAGTGGATCGCCGAGGAGCTGCCCGCCGGCATGAAGTTCTACCGCTCGCCGAAGAGCTACAATTCGCAGCTGGGCGTGCCGCTCTCGGTGCTGATGCTGGAGGGCGACGAGGAACTGGCGATCTTCGAAGCCGGCATTTCGCAGCCGGGCGAAATGGAGCGCCTGGAACGCATCATCCGGCCCGACGTGGCGGTTTTCACCTCGATCGGCGATGCGCATCAGGAACATTTCCTCAGTCTGGAACAGAAGTGCGAGGAGAAGATGATGCTGGCGCGCAGCGCTTCGAAGATCATCTACCACAGTTATTATGAACCGCTGGGCCGCATGGTGGCGGCGCGCTACGCCGGACGCAAGCCGCTCGACGCGGCGACGATGCCCGAAGTCTCCGAAGCGGTGATCGGCAATGCCGCGTCGCGCCGCAATGCGCAGATTGTCGAAGCGTTCTGTGCCGCGATGGGCTACGGAGCCCCCGCCTTCTCGACGGCGCCCCATGTGGCGATGCGCCTGGAAGTGAAAGACGGCATCAACGACTCGATCCTAATCAACGACGCCTACAACCTCGACCTCAATTCGCTGGCGCTGGCGCTGGACTACCTCCACACGGTGGCGCTCGGCCGCCGGCAGACGCTGGTGCTGTCGGACATCGCTCAAAGCGGCCTCTCGGACGACGAACTCTACGGCCGCGTGGCCGGCATGGTCGCCCGCACGGGCGTCGACTTCCTGGTAGGCATCGGCCCCAAGCTGAAGCGCCATGCCGCCCTGTTCGGGGGCGAAAAGCGCTTCTATGCCTCGGTCGACGAGTGCATCGAACGGCTGGGCCGCGAGGCGGTGGCCGGCCGGGCCGTGCTGCTGAAAGGAGCCCGCGAATACCGCTTCGAGAAACTGGCCCACGCGCTGGCGCGGCAAAGCCACACCACGGTGCTGGAAGTCGACCTCGACGCCATGATCCGCAACCTGAACTATTTCCGCTCGAAGCTCCGCTTCGGCACGCGGCTGGTGGCGATGGTCAAAGCCGGCTCGTACGGCACGGGCGACTTCGAAGTGGCGCAGATGCTGCAACATCAGGGAGTCGACTACTTGGCCGTGGCTTTTGCGGACGAAGGGGTCCTGCTGCGCGAACGGGGCATCACGCTGCCGATCGTGGTGCTCAACGCCGATGCCGACAGCTTCGACCTGATGATCGCCAACCGGCTGGAACCCGAAATCTACAGCCTCCATTCGCTGCGGGCCTTTGCGGCGGCCGCGGCCCATGCGGGCGAAAGCCGCTATCCGATCCATGTGAAGCTGGACACCGGCATGCACCGCTTAGGCTTCCTGGAGGAGGAGATCGCCGGGTTGGGCGAGACGCTGGCCGCGATGCCCGAAGTGAAGGTCGCGACGGTATTTTCGCACCTCAACTGTGCCGACATGCCCGAGGAAGATGCCTACACGCGCGAGCAGATCGCCCGCTACGACCGCATGAGCAGCGCGCTGGCGGCGCAGCTGGACTACCCGGTCATCCGCCATACGGCCAACTCGGCGACGATCGACCGCTTTCCCGATGCGCAGTTCGACATGTGCCGCTTGGGGCTGGGGCTCTACGGCTTCGGCTGGGAACATAACCCGGAGCTGCGGCCCGTCTCGACGCTCCGCACGCGCATCGTGCAGATCAAGCACCTGCCGGCGGGCGACGCCGTGGGCTACGGCC
>CAZIUJ010000180.1:0-1762 GCA_964542345.1 uncultured Alistipes sp. | reverse complement strand
CGTTCCGCAAATACTTCGTCAAGGAGATGCACGGCAAATACCCCTTCCCCGAAGCGACGGCCACGACCGAAGTGCTCGTCTCGGGCGAAAAGGGCGGCAGCCAAGCCAAGCTGCTGGCCGTGGCGGGGCTCGTCGGCGGTCTCTACGACTTCGTGGTCGGCACGTTCGGCCTTTGGACCGAGTCGGTCTCGACGCGCATCTGTGCGTGGGGCGCTGCGGCGGCCGAAAAGTTCAAGGTCGTCTTCAGCGTCAACACCTCGGCCGCCGTGCTGGGCCTGGGCTACATCATCGGCCTGAAATATGCGCTCATCATCACCGCCGGCTCGGCCCTCGTGTGGTTCATCATCGTGCCGCTCGTGGGTTCGTTAGGCGAAGCCCTCGATCCGGCCGTCCTGGCGTCGCTCCTGGGCATCACGCGCGACGACCTGCTGGCCGACCCGCAGCAGCTGCTGACGGCCGAAAACCTTTTCCAGTTCATCGGCAAACCCTTGGGCATCGGCGGCATCGCGATGGCCGGCATCATCGGCATCGTCAAGCAGGCGAAGATCATCCGGCAGGCCGTCGGGCTGGCCGTCTCGGAGTTAGGCGGCGGCAAGTCGCAGCCGGCCGCTACGGCCCGCACCGACCGCGATCTGACGATGAAGCGCATCCTGACGATCCTGGTCGCCACGCTCCTCTCGATCTTCGTCTTCTTCCATGTCGGCCTGCTGGACGGCTGGGTGCAGTCCGTAACGGCGATCCTGGTGGTCTTCGTCATCGCATTCCTTTTCACCACCGTGGCGGCCAACGCCATTGCGATCGTGGGCACGAACCCCGTGTCGGGCATGACGCTCATGACGCTGATCCTCTCGTCGCTGATCCTTGTGAGCGTGGGCCTGAGCGGCTCGACGGGCATGACGGCGGCGCTGGTCATCGGCGGCGTGGTCTGCACGGCCCTTTCGATGGCCGGCGGCTTCGTCACCGACCTGAAGATCGGCTACTGGCTCGGCACGACGCCCCGCAAGCAGGAGACCTGGAAATTTCTCGGCACGCTCGTTGCCGCAGCGACGGTGGCCGGCGTGATGATCGTGCTGAACAAATCCTACGGCTTCGTCGGCGAGGGAGCCCTCGTGGCGCCGCAGGCCAATGCGATGGCGGCGGTGATCCAACCCCTGATGACGGGCGGTCAGACCCCGTGGATGCTCTACTTCTGCGGCGCGATGCTGGCCCTGCTGCTCACGCTCCTCGACATTCCGGCGCTGGCCTTTGCGCTGGGCATGTTCATCCCGATGGAGCTGAACGCCCCGTTGGTGGCGGGCGGATTAGTGGCGTGGTACGTCTCGACGCGCTCGAAAGACGAAGCCCTGAACAAGGCCCGCTTCGACCGCGGCACGCTCATCGCCTCGGGCTTCATCGCCGGCGGCGCGCTGATGGGCGTCGTGAGCGCGATCCTCAAGTTCGCCGACGTCGACTGGTTCCTCTCCGGCTGGGCCGCCTCGAATGCCGCCGAATGGGTCGGACTGGTGATGTACCTCGTGCTGATCGGCTACTTCGCATGGCACACGCTCAAAGCGAAAATCGACCAATGAAAGGTGAAAAATTGCTGACAAAAGAGCATTTGCGACCTGTTTACCTTTCACTTTTCACCCTTAACCTTTCACCCCGATAAAACATGGACCTGAAAGACCGTTTTCTGAAATATGTCTCCTACGACACGCAGTCGTCCGAGGAGAGCCAGACGTTTCCCTCGACCGAGAAGCAGAAGGTGCTGCTCGCGGCGCTG
>CAZIUJ010000179.1:0-1799 GCA_964542345.1 uncultured Alistipes sp. | reverse complement strand
TCCTCCAGCACGAACGAGAAGTGGCTCGACTTGGTGCAGTAGCAGTAGTTGTACGAGCCCTTGTAGTCGACTTTCGCCATCGCTACGTTGAACATGCGCTTGGCGCGGTTGATCTGCTGGGAGATCTTCGGCAGGTAGGTGGTCTTGAGCGGCGTGCCGTACTGCTTGATAAGTTCCATGAGGGGAATGTCATGGAAGTGGAGTTCGTTGTCTTCGACGGAGAACTCGTCCTGCGGGAAGTCGAACGACTGTTCGATCAGATCGATGTACTTGTCTTTCATGGTCGCTTCGTGGGTGGCGGAGGAATCCGGCTCGGCTACATCGCAATTTTCGGACCGATGTAGCTCGCTCGGATTTCCCGAAATACCGGGATGCAAAGTAGGCGAATATTTTTCGTTCCGCCAACATTTCGGACCACTTATTTCGAAAAAGTGCTTCGTATTTTGTTTTTTCTGCGAAAAAAGGTAATTTTGAAGCCTGAACTTTAATTTTTTTCGAATCGTGTTGGTTGGGATCATAGCGCGTTATTTGGAATCGCACCGGCGGCTGATCGTTCCGCAGATGGGCGCTTTCATCGTCAAGGAGCCGGGCCGCGGCGTGCTTTTTTCGGAGTTGCTCAAGCGCGACGACGGCGTTTTGCGCGGATTGCTCGTCGAGGCGGGCACCGGCGAGATCGAGGCCGCGGGCGCTATCGACCGCTTCGTCTTCGAGGTGCGGCATGCCGTGCAGGAGGGCCGGGAGTACCCGCTCGCGGGGCTCGGCGTGATGAAGGCCGGTCCCAACGGCACCATTTCGTTCGACTATGCGCCGCAGACGGGGGCTCCGTCGGTCGCCGCCGCTTCGCAGGGGGCTCCGGCCGCCGCCGAGGTTCCGGCAAACCGGCAGGTCGAGAAGTTCGCCGATGCCGTGCGGACGCTCTCCGGCGAACCGACCCCCGAAACGCCGGCCGCACCGGCCGGGCCCGTACAGCCAACTGAGCCGACGATTTTCTCGCAGCCCGCTCAGCCGGTGCAGCCGGCCCGTCCCGCCGCTTCGCAGTCCGAGCAGCCCGTACACTTTGCGGAGACCGAGCGGCCCGTGCTGCCCAAGATGCCGCAGCTGGATTCGGTCTGGAAGACCGGTTCGGACTTTTCGGGTTCCTCCAAGCGTTCGAAGCGCGACGACTTCGCGGATTCCTGTTACGGGCGCCTGCCGCGCCGGCCGGCCATCGAGCAGACCGTGCGCGTGAAGAAGCGTTCCGACCACTTCATCTGGATCGCCCTGATCGCCGCTGCCATCGCACTGGCCGCCATCGCGTTCGGCGGGTGGGTCGATTCGTTCGGCCGCGAGGACGAGGTGGAGCTTTTCGAGCGTCCCGCATCTTCGGGCGACGACTACATGCCGTCGGATTTCTGACCCGCCGCCGGGGCGGACCGCACGTGCGGCTTCGCAGCCCGGGGGCCCATTCACACAGCCTATCGAACCCTCTATGACCGAGATCACCACCGTCAAGCAGCGCTTCGGCATCATCGGCACCTCTCCGCTTCTGGACCGGGCGCTCGATGTCGCTTTGCGCGTCGCTCCGACCGACCTCACGGTGCTCGTTACAGGCGAAAGCGGCGTCGGCAAGGAGTTCTTCCCGCAGGTCATCCACGCTTATTCGGCCCGCAAACACAATAAATATATCGCCGTCAACTGCGGCGCCATCCCCGAGGGGACGATCGACTCGGAGCTCTTCGGCCACGAGAAAGGTGCCTTCACCGGGGCTTTCGAGGCCCGCAAGGGCTATTTCGAGGAGGCCGACGGCGGTACGATCTTCC
>CAZIUJ010000178.1:0-1859 GCA_964542345.1 uncultured Alistipes sp. | reverse complement strand
AGTAGATGCAGTCGAACGAGCAGAGTTTCGACTCGGTGGGCAGCAGGTTGACGCCCAACGAAAGCCCCAGGCGCCGCGACCGCACGGGTCCGAAGATGATCTGATGGAAGAGCGAGGTCATGGTGCGAATGTAGGAATTAAATGCGAAGAATGAAAAAACGGCCGGCTGTTTTTCCGCTGGCCCGATACGCCGAAACGGCTAAAATAAGTATAAATGCGTATCGCGGCGCAATAAAAAACGGCTACCTTTGATCGACCAATGCTTTTTTATTTCTATTTTTGTGCCGCCGATATTTCGGTGCGGTCCGGGAAGAAATTTAACTTAATATTCATATATAGTTTATGGTTGATATTTTTGCACGCCTCGAAAAGAACGCGGGCGGACCTATCGGTCAGTACATGGGTTATGCCCACGGCTACTATGCCTTTCCCAAATTAGAGGGCGAAATCGGTCCCCGCATGACGTTCCGGGGCAAGAAAGTGCTTAACTGGAGCCTGAACAACTACCTTGGTCTGGCCAACCTGCCCGAGGTGCGTCAGGCCGACGCCGAGGGTGCCGCCAAGTTCGGTATGGCCGCTCCGATGGGCGCCCGCATGATGAGCGGACAGACGGTTTATCACGAGCAGCTGGAGCGCGAGCTCGCCGCGTTCGTCGGCAAGGAGGATGCGTTCCTGCTCAACTTCGGCTACCAGGGCATGATCTCGATTATCGACTGCCTGCTCACGCCGCGCGACGTGGTGGTCTACGATGCCGAGGCCCACGCCTGCATCATCGACGGACTGCGCATGCACAAGGGCAAGCGCTTCGTCTTCGGCCACAACGACATGGAGTCGCTGCGCCTGCAGCTGCAGCACGCGACCGACCTGGCCGAGGAGCAGCAGGGCGGCGTGCTCGTCATCACGGAGGGCGTCTTCGGCATGAAGGGCGACCTCGGCAAGCTGGACGAGATCGTGGCCCTGAAGAAGGATTTCCAGTTCCGCCTGCTGGTCGACGACGCCCACGGTTTCGGTACGATGGGTGAGGGCGGCCGCGGTACGGCGTCGCACTTCGGCGTGGTCGACGGCGTAGACGTCCTGTTCAACACCTTCGCCAAGTCGATGGCCGGCATCGGCGCTTTCGTGAGCGGTCCGCGCTGGCTGATCAACCTCTTCCGTTACAACATGCGTTCGCAGCTCTATGCCAAGTCGCTGCCCATGCCGATGGTCATCGGGGCCCTGAAGCGTCTTGACCTGATCCGCAAGCACCCCGAGTACCAGCAGAAGCTGTGGGAGATTGTCCGCGCCCTGCAGAGCTCGCTCAAAGAGAACGGCTTCGACATCGGTGTAACCAATTCGCCCGTAACGCCCGTCTTTCTCAAGGGCGGCGTACCCGAGGCTACGAACCTCGTTGTCGATCTGCGCGAGAACCACGGCATCTTCTGTTCGATCGTCATCTATCCGGTCATTCCGAAGGGCGAGATCATCCTGCGCGTCATTCCCACGGCGGCCCATACGCTCGACGACGTCAAGGAGACGATCGCTGCCTTCAAGGCTGTGCGCGAGAAGCTCGAAAGCGGCTACTACGCCAAGTTGCCGATCCCGATGCGTGCCGACGAGGGTTTCTCGGTGCGATAGGCGCTTCTTCGTTCGATCGATTGCCGGCTTGTTTTTCGGGTCGGCAATTTTTTTGCTTTGTGTTTCGCCGGGGTTTCCGTCTTTCGGCCGCCTTTCGGACGATCGGATTGCTGTTTTTTTCGCCGAAAATTTTGGTTTCTGATTTTTTGCTCGTATATTTGCAGTCCCGAAGCGGCTTCGTCGCCGGGTATGTTTCGCGGAAATAGCTCAGTTGGTAGAGCGCAACCTTGCCAAGGTTGAGGTCG
>CAZIUJ010000177.1:0-1871 GCA_964542345.1 uncultured Alistipes sp. | reverse complement strand
CCGACATGATCGAGGTGGGCAGCTTCATCGGCATGGCCGCCATGAACCGCTCGGAGCTGACGATCAAGAACGTGTCGTACGAGAATCTGGGCATCATCCCCGCGCAGTTCGCCCGCATGGGCATCCGCTTCGAGCAGCGGGGCGACGACATCTACATCCCCCAGCAGGACCACTACAGCATCGACACTTTCCTCGACGGCTCGATCATGACGATCGCCGACGCCCCGTGGCCGGGCCTCACGCCCGACCTGCTGTCGATCTTCCTCGTCGTGGCCACGCAAGCCAAAGGAGCCGTGCTCATCCACCAGAAGATGTTCGAAAGCCGCCTTTTCTTCGTCGACAAGCTCATCGACATGGGTGCGCAGATCATCCTCTGCGACCCGCACCGCGCCACGGTCATCGGCCACGACCACCGCATCCGCCTGCGCGCCACGCGCATGACCTCGCCCGACATCCGCGCCGGCGTAGCCTTGCTCATCGCCGCCATGTCGGCCGAAGGGGTCTCGACGATTCAGAACATCGACCAGATCGACCGCGGCTACAAGGAGATCGACAAACGCCTGAACGCCCTCGGCGCCCGGATCACGCGCATCGAGGAGTAGAAACCTCTTAACTTTCACCTTACCGAAATGTTTCTGGAAAACGCCAGCCGCAAGGGCTGGATCGAAGTGGTCTGCGGCTCGATGTTCTCGGGCAAGACCGAGGAGCTGATCCGCCGCCTCAAACGGGCGCAGTTCGCTCACCTGCGGGTCGAAATCTTCAAACCCCGCATCGACGTCCGCTACTCCGAAGAGGAGGTCGTCTCGCACGACGCCAACGCCATCCGCTCCACACCCGTCGACTCGCCGCAAAACATCCTCCTGATGTCGGCCGGGGTCGACGTCGTGGGCATCGACGAAGCGCAGTTCTTCGACGAGAGCATCCTCGACGTCTGCCGCACACTGGCCGACAACGGCGTGCGCGTCATCGTCGCGGGCCTCGACATGGACTACACCGGCAAGCCGTTCGGCCCCATGCCGGCGCTCATGGCCACGGCCGAGTACGTTACCAAAGTCCACGCCATCTGCGTCCGTTGCGGTAACCTGGCCCACCACTCCCACCGCCTCACCAACGACGAGAAGCAGGTGATGCTCGGGGCGCAGGACACCTACGAACCGATCTGCCGCCACTGTTTCCGGGAGCTCGTGCGCACCAAACAAGAGTAGCCGGCGGCGGACCCGACCACACGAAACACATCAAACAACCCGTCATACCCTACTATGAAACACCTCTTTACAACCTCGCTGGCAGCGCTGATCCTCCTGCTGGGCGCCACGCCCGCTGCGGCGCAGTTCGACCTGAAAAAGGCGCTCGGCGGCGCTGCGAAAGCGGCGCAGGCCGTTACGGTTACCGACGAACAGATGGCCGCCTACGTCAAGGAGTACATCGACTGGATGGACGCCAACAACCCCGTCTGCGCGAACGACGATCCCTGCACGCTGCGGCTTGCCCGGCTGACCGAAGGACTCTCCGACGCTGACGGCATCGCCCTGAATTTCAAAGTTTACCAAGTCTCCGACGTCAACGCATTCGCCTGCGCCGACGGCAGCATCCGCGTCTTCTCGGCGCTCATGGAGATCATGACCGACGACGAACTCCTGGGGGTCATCGGCCATGAAGTCGGCCACATCGCCCACCGAGACTCCAAGCGGGGATTCCGCACGGCGCTGCTCGCCTCGGCACTCCGCGACGGCGTTTCGTCGAGCGGCGGCAAGGTCGCGCGGCTGACCGACTCGCAGTTGGGCGACCTGGGCGAAGCGCTGGCCAACGCCACCTACTCGCAGAAGCAGGAACGCGATGCCGACGACTACGGCTACGAATTTCTGAAGAAA
>CAZIUJ010000176.1:0-1904 GCA_964542345.1 uncultured Alistipes sp. | reverse complement strand
GTCGTCGAGCGTCGAGGTGTTGACCTCCACGTGGCCGCGGATCAGGTCGTCCATCGCCACCACCTCGTTTTCAGGCATCTTGAAGCGGATGACCCACTGGTCGCCGCGATCGATGCGCCGCTGCACCTCCTCGGCCGGCAAGGCCAGCGACGTGGCCAGCTTCCCGCGCACGACGTAGTTGTAGGCGAAAGCGTCGCCGCGGGCTTCGGCTTCCTTGCGCAGGGCGTCGAGCTCCTCGGCCGTGTCGAACGCATAGTAGGCCCAGCCTGCTTCGACGAGCTGCAGGGCGTATTTGAGGTAGATTTCGCGCCGCTCGCTCTGGCGGTAGGGGGCGTGGGGGCCTCCGACGCCGACGCCCTCGTCGATTTCGATGCCGCACCACTGGAGCGCCTCCATGATGTAGGCCTCGGCCCCCGGCACGAAGCGCTGCGAATCGGTGTCTTCGATGCGGAGGATCATCGTGCCGCCGTGCTGGCGGGCGAACAGATAGTTGTAGAGCGCCGTGCGGACGCCGCCGATGTGCAGCGGCCCCGTGGGACTGGGCGCGAAACGTACTCTGACAGCTCTTTCCATCTTATTTGATTCGGTATTCGATCCGCATCGTGATGCGGGCTTTCTTGTTGCGCGACGAGGTGTTGAACGAGCCTCCGGCCGAGAATTCCTCGTTGGAGTTGGCGCCCGTGATCTGGAAGACGCCCATGCGGGCTGAGGCGACGCGGCCGATCTTCGTGCCGGCGTTGGCGGCAATCTTCTCGGCGCGCGTGCGGGCATCGGCCGAGGCGGTTTCGATCAGGCCCATCTTCACGTCGTCGAGCTTCGTGTAGTAGTAGTCGGGGGCGTAGGCTTCGATCGAGACGCCCTGCGCGATGAGCGACGAGATTTCGCGCGACACGGTTTCGATCTTCTCCACTTCGGTGGATTCGACGATGAAGCGCTGGCGCAGCTCGTAGCCTGAGAAGCGGTTGCCGGCCCATTTGCCGTCCTGATAGACCGTGGTGTACTGCTTGTCGACGTTCACGAAGGCGAAGACCACGGCGTCGGCCGGCACGCCTTTCGACTCCAGGTATTTCTGTACTTTGGCCTTGCTCGCTTCGATCTGGGCGTAGCCTGCCGCTACGTTGGGGGCTTCGGCCGTCAGCACGCCCGTCCAGACGATCAGGTCGGAGGTGAACTCCGTTTCGCCCAGACCCGTTACGACGATCGTGTCCTGCGACCGGTATTTGTAGGTGTAGGCGCGCGCCAGAACGAAGGCGCAGGCGATGGCCGCCACGGCCACGACGATGTACTTTTTCATGAGGATGCGGTTTTTTATACGTTGAACAGAAAGTGCATGATGTCTCCGTCCTGCACGATGTATTCTTTGCCTTCGATGCCGATCTTGCCCGCATCGCGGCAGGCCTTTTCCGAGCCGAGCGTCGTGTAGTCGGCATACTTGATGACTTCGGCCCGGATGAATCCGCGTTCGAAGTCGGTGTGGATGATGCCGGCCGTCTGCGGGGCTTTCATGCCGCGCGAGTAGGTCCAGGCCCGCGTCTCGTCGGCGCCCGTCGTGAAGAACGTCTCGAGGTTCAGCAATTTGTAGGCCGATTTGATCAGACGCGCCACGCCCGACTCCTTGAGGCCGAGATCTTCGAGGAAGAGCTGGCGCTCCTCGTAGCTCTCCAGCTCGGCGATGTCGGCTTCGGTCGCCGCCGCGATGATGAGCATCTCGGCTTTTTCGTCGGCGATGGCCGCCCGCACTGCTTCGGTGTAGGCGTTGCCCGTCGCGGCGCTCTTTTCGTCGACGTTGCAGACGTAGAGCACCGGCTTGTCGGTCAGCAGGTTGAGGTCGGCGACCAGCTTGCGGTCCTCCTTGTCCAGCTCCACCGTGCGGGCCGAGCGGCCCTGTTCGAGCACGGCCTTGT
>CAZIUJ010000175.1:0-1923 GCA_964542345.1 uncultured Alistipes sp. | reverse complement strand
TTTACTATTTAGCACCTGCCGATTTGCCGGCCTTGCGACGCAGCTGTTCGCCGACGAACTTGATACCCTTGCCCTTATACGGCTCCGGCTTGCGCAGCGAGCGCAGCTTGGCAGCCACCTGACCGACCAGTTGCTTGTCGATCGACTTGAGCGTAACGATAGGGTTGCCCTTCTTCTCGGTTACGGCCGTGGCGGTAACTTCTTTGGGCAGCATGAAGTGCGTATCGTGCGAATAGCCGAGACTCATTTCGAGAACCTGGCCCTTGACTTCGGCCTTGAAGCCGACGCCGACCAATTCCTGCTGAATCTCATAACCCTTCGACACGCCGATGACCATGTTGTTGATCAGCGCACGGTAGAGACCGTGCAGCGAGCGATGACGCGGCTGGTTGGTCGGGCGCGACACCAGCACGGCAGGAATCTCCTTCTCCGTGTGGACGTCCTTGTGCGTGCCGACCTCTACCTTGATGTCCGAGTCTACTTTCTGGCTCAGCGTCCCGAGTGGCCCTTTCACGCTTACCGTATTGTCGGCCGAAACCTCTACGGTAACGCCGGCGGGCAGGTTTACAGGTAATTTACCAATTCTTGACATTGCGTTTGTTGTTTAATGATTCCGATTAGTAGATGTAGCACAGCACCTCGCCGCCGACGTTTTCCTTGCGGGCGTTGGCGTCGGTCATGATGCCTTTCGAGGTCGAGAGGATCGCGATGCCCAGTCCGTTCAGCACGCGGGGCATCTCCGAGACGGAGGCGTAGCGGCGCAGACCCGGACGGCTCACACGCTTGAGGTTCTTGATGGCGTTCGACTTCGTGGCAGCGTCCCACTTCAAGGCAATCTTGATCGTGGGGTGCCCCTTTTCGTCGGTGTCGAATTTGTAGGCAAGGATGTAGCCCTGCTCATAGAGGATCTTCGTGATTTCCTGCTTAATTTTGGAGCCAGGAGCTTCAACCACCTTGTGGTTGGCTTTCACTGCGTTTCTAATTCTGGTCAGAAAGTCCGCAATAGGATCAGTCATAACGAATAGAAGTTAAAATTAATGTTTTGGTTTTGTTGTTTTTATCTCGGAGGTTCCGGCCGCCATGCCGGCACCGTCGTCGATTCTGTTTCTTCGCTTCAGCCTCGCGCTCACGCATGTGCGCAGGGCGCGCAGGGCTATAAAGCGCGCAAATATACGTTTTTTTTCTCAAACGGCCAACTCGTCGCCTTGTTTTTAGACTTTTAGCAGCCCCCCCCTCAGCTCGGTCCTCGGTCTGGCCCCGGGGTCGCTTCTTCGGCCGGCATCCCGTCCGACTTCCAGCCGGTGCCTCGGACAGCCCTTCCCGTATGCACCTCAGGCATCTATCCATCCCGGGCCGCTGTTCCAACGTCTGGCCCCGGCCCCTTCTCTCGCCCCCTCTCGGAAAACGGAGCATGTCAGCACCCAGTCAAGTTGCCAACATGTAATCCGTACGGCATTCCTCGGCCATGCAAGCAATCCGTAACTCAATGTCGAACTCTTCAGGAGGTTCCGCCGCCGGGAAGTTACCGCTTGCGGCGGCACTTTCCCCGACTTTGCAACTTCTCTACACGGGTTCGACACCCGTATCTGGCCCGATCTCTCCGGGACGGCAATCCACGTTCATCATTCACCACTCAGAATTATGAACCGAATCGACCGTCTCCCAAGGCTTCGACACCTTCAAGACCCGACCCTCCGTCCTCGAAAGGAGGCAGGAAATCCACAATTCCGAATTTCGAACTGTGAATTATGAATCCGTTCGCCGGGAGCGGAAATCCCCCCCCGGCGAACGTGCTTACCAGCTGGCTTTCGTAACGCCCGGAATCAGGCCTTTCGAGGCCATCTCGCGGAACTGAATACGACTGATGCCGAACAGGCGGATGTAGCCCTTCGGACGGCCCGTGATCTTGCAGCGGTTGTGCTG
>CAZIUJ010000174.1:0-1938 GCA_964542345.1 uncultured Alistipes sp. | reverse complement strand
ATACCGGCTCCTGCACTCAGCCCATGCTGGCAGCTGAAAGCCATTATTTCCTCAGCCAAGTACCACCCCATGAAGTCGCTGGCTCCGCGCGACGTGGTGGCCCGGGCGATCTACCGCGAAATGACCCGCCGGGGCGAAGATTTCGTCTACCTGGACGTTACGCACAAGGACCCCGATGCGATCCGCAGCCACTTCCCGAACATCTACGAGAAGTGCAAGTCGATCGGCATCGACATCACGCGCGACCTGATCCCCGTAACGCCCGCGGCGCACTACTGCTGCGGCGGCGTGAAGGTCGATACCGACGGGCAGACCTCCGTCCGGCGGCTCTATGCGCTGGGCGAAACCTCCTGCACGGGGCTGCACGGCGCCAACCGCCTGGCCTCCAACTCGCTGATCGAGGCGGTGGTCTACGGCGATCAGGCGGCCCGCCATGCCACGGCGCTCTTGGACAAGGTGGATTTTCAGGAGGGGATTCCCGACTGGGATTTCGAGGGTACGCAGCACACCGAAGAGATGCTGATGATCATCCAGTCGAAGCGCGAGATGCAGACCATCATGTCCAACTACGTGGGCATCGTACGCTCGAACCTCTCGCTGAAGCGGGCCATGCGGCGGCTCTCGACCCTCTACGAGGAGACCGAGGAGCTCTACGGCAAGACGAAGCCCAACCGCGAGCTGTGCGAACTGCGCAACATGATCGCCGTGGCCTACTTAGTCATCAAGCAGGGCCGCGACCTCAAGGAGTCCGTCGGCTGCCACTACAACGCGGACTACAAACAAGGTGAAAAGTGAGAAGTGAAAGGTGAAATGTATACGACTGAATATTTTGCACGCGACTTTTGACCTTTCAGTCTGAAAACCGCGACGGAATCCTATCCGTCATTCGTTTTTCGCCTCCGACCCTACACCTTTTACTTTTAACCTTTCACTTTTAACCTTAAAGAATATGGCTTTACAAGACGAAATAACGCGGCGGCGGACTTTTGCCGTCATCGCCCACCCGGACGCCGGCAAGACGACGCTCACCGAGAAGCTGCTTCTGTTCGGCGGAGCGATCCATGTGGCCGGCGCCGTGAAGAGCAACAAGATCAAGAAAGGCGCGACCTCCGACTTCATGGAGATCGAGCGTCAGCGCGGCATTTCGGTCGCGACGGCCGTCATGGGCTTCGAATATGCCGGCTGCAAGATCAACATCCTCGACACCCCGGGCCACGAAGACTTCGCCGAGGATACCTACCGCACGCTGACGGCCGTCGATTCGGTCATCATTGTCATCGACGGCGCCAAAGGCGTTGAGGCCCAGACCCGCAAGCTCATGGAGGTGTGCCGCATGCGCAAGACGCCCGTCATCGTCTTCATCAACAAGCTCGACCGTCCCTCGAAGGAGCCGTTCGACCTCTTGGACGAGGTGGAGCGCGAGCTGCACATCCGCGTGCGGCCGCTGGCCTTTCCGATCTCCAACGGTCCGACGTTCAAGGGGGTCTACAACCTCTACGAGAAGCATCTCTCGCTCTTCACGTCGGACGAGAAGCTGACGGCCGACGCCTCGACCGTCGAGATCACGGACCTCGCCTCGCCGTTGCTCGCACAGCACATCGGCGAGAAGCTGGCCGACCAGCTGCGGCAGGATGTCGAGCTGGTCGAGGGGGTCTACGACGAGTTCGACCGCAACGCCTACCTGCGGGGCGAGCTGGCGCCCGTCTTCTTCGGATCAGCGGTCAACAACTTCGGCGTGCGCGAGCTCCTGGAATGCTTCGTCCGCATCGCCCCATCGCCGCGGCCGGCACCCACCGAGAGCCGCACCGTGGAGCCGCAGGAGAACAAAATGACGGGCTTCGTCTTTAAGATCCATGCCAACATGGACCCCAACCACCGCGACCGCATCGCCTTTCTGAAAATCTGTTCGGGCACGTTCGAGCGCAACAAAAACTACCT
>CAZIUJ010000173.1:0-1940 GCA_964542345.1 uncultured Alistipes sp. | reverse complement strand
CGCTCGAAGACGAGGAGGTGTCGAAAGCGATGGAACGGGCGTTCCGCAAGCTGCGGGCGACGGTGCTGACCTCGACGACAGTCAAAGGCGTACGAGTGGTCGGCGACCGCTGCGAAGTGGAAATCGAGGGCAAGAAAGGGGCCGAGACGCTGACGGCCGACGTGGTGCTCTCGGCCGTGGGCATCGCGGCGAACATCGAAGGCATCGGTCTGGAAGAGTCGGGCGTCAAGGTCGAACGCGGCAAAGTGGTCGTGGACGAATACTACAGCACCTCGGTGCCGGGCATCTACGCCATCGGCGACATCGTGCCTGGGCCGGCGCTGGCCCACGTGGCTTCGGCCGAAGCGATCTGCTGCGTGGATGCCCTCTGCGGACGCAATCCGGCGCCGGTGGACTATGCGACCATTCCGTCGTGCATCTTCACCACGCCCGAAGTGGCGTCGGTGGGGCTGACCGAGCAGCAGGCGGCCGAACGAGGCATCGCCGTGAAGATCGGCCGGTTCCCCTTTACGGCCTCGGGCAAGGCGACGGCGGGGGGCGACCGCGACGGATTCGTAAAGCTCCTGTTCGACGAACACGACAAACTGGTCGGCGCCCACCTGGTCGGCGCGGGCGTAACGGAGATGCTGGCCGAGCCGACGCTGGCCCGCACGCTCGGCGCGACGGCCCAACAGATCGCCCATGCCATTCATGCGCATCCCACGATGAACGAAGCCGTCATGGAGGCGGCCGAAGCGGCGACCGGAGCAGCCATTCACCTGTAACGGCGGCGAGCGGTCCGACGCAAAAAAAGCAATCCCGGCTGGGTTCCCCGGCCGGGATTTTATCTCTGCGCCGGTCGAAAAGAGCCGCCGAAAAACGGGCCGAAAAGAGCGGGCGGCGCCGACGCATAAAAAAAACGGACGTCCGCGCTCTTTTAAGCCGCCGAATGTGTATCTTTGTACCATATATTTCCAAACCCGAACCGACAATGAAAAAATTTTTCACCGCATTGCTTCCGGCGACGCTCGGCCTGCTGCTTCTGCTGGGCGGCTGTACGAAGGAAGAGATGCTCGACGACTGGGAAGAACGCTTTCCCGACGGACTTCCCATTCGGCTGGCGACGACGGACTACAACGCCGAAAACACCTACTACATCCTCAACGACGACGAGCCGAGAGAGGTCTTCTGCAACGCCTCGGAGCGGAGCTTCTATGTCGACCAGCCGCTGCAGATAACCCTCGACGACGACCTGGTCTTCCAGGCACGCTTCTACAGCCCCCGGGCCCTGAAGAATGTGCACGTATGGGCCAAAATCGACGGCTACGACGAAGAATTCCTGCTTTTCGTCTTCGAGAAAATCCAGCCGTTCCAGCAATTCCGCATGAAGCTGCCGTTCGTCGAGCGAGACATGATGGCCGTAACGCGCAGCGGCAAGTCGATCCAGATCATGGCCAACCCGCACCTCGCGCCGGGCAGCCTGACCCTGCAGATCGAAAGCGACGACCCCTACTACGAAACCCTGCAGTCGATCAAATGCCACTGGTATATCCGCTTCATTACCTACACCAGCGGCTACTGGCAGCCCCTGCGGGTTTTCGAAGCCCGCGAAGCGGTGGCCATCGCCCTGAACATGAGCTACATGTACTCGACCGAAGACTTCGCCAAAGCCCTCAAGGAGTTCGGCCCCCTGCACAGCAATGCCAACAAGAGCGAAATCAACAAGGATGCGCTGCTTGCAAAAGTACTGAAGTTCAGCGGATTAAACTTCGGCCGCGTATCCGGCGTCAACGGTTTGGGGGGGGGTAGAGAGTACGGCCTGGCCAACTGGTGCTACATCGAACACTATGCCGACGACTCGACCGAAAGCCACACGATGTGGCACGAATTCGGCCACTGCTTAGGGTACGGCCATGACGGAAACATGACCTACGAAAATACGGGTGCCGGCTGGCAGACCC
>CAZIUJ010000172.1:0-1950 GCA_964542345.1 uncultured Alistipes sp. | reverse complement strand
ACTTCAACGCCGCGAGCGCCAAGATCGAGATTCAGGGCCGCAACGTCCACCCGGGTTATGCCAAAGGCAAGATGATCAACGCCATCGAAGTGGCGTGCGACCTGCAGCGGATGCTGCCCGAAGCCGAAAAACCCGAGCACACCGAGGGATACGAGGGATTCTACCACTGCGTAGGCTTCCACGGCACGGTCGAGAAAGCGACGGTGAGCTACATCCTCCGCGACCACGACGCCGAAAAATTCGAGCAGAAGAAAGTCTTCCTCTGGTCGGCCGTCGACCTGCTGAACAAGAAATACGGCGACGGCGTGCTGTCGCTGACCCTCCGCGACCAGTACTTCAACATGCGCAAGATGGTGGAACCCCACCCGCAGGTGATCGACAAGGCGCTGCAGGCGATGGAGATGGCCGGCGTGAAACCCCTCGTGCGGCCCATTCGCGGCGGCACGGACGGCGCGCGCCTCTCGTTCATGGGCCTGCCCTGTCCCAACCTTTTCACGGGCGGCATGAACTTCCACGGCAAGTTCGAATACTGCTCGCTGACGACCATGCACAAGGCCCAACAGGTGATTCTGAACCTCGCGCAGCTGTGGGCTCAGCAAAAGTAAAAATTGAAAAGTGAAAGGTGATAAGTTTCTGACGAAACATCTTTCACTTTTCACCTTTAACCTTTCACTTTCGATCAAATTGGATAATTTCGGTTTTCTGAAAGTCGCGGCCGCCGTGCCGCAGGTGCGGGTCGCCGACTGCGGCCACAACGCGGAGCGGATCGTCGCGCTGGCCGAGGAGGCCGCCCGGCGGGGCGTCGAGATCGTCGCCTTTCCCGAACTGGCCGTTACGGGTTACACGTGCGGCGACCTGCTGCTGCAGTCGACGCTGCTCGATGCGGCGGACGAAGCGCTCGAAGAGATCGTGCGGGCCACGCGCAAGCTGCCCCTCACGATTCTGGTCGGCGCACCCCTGCGCCACGGCACGACGCTCTACAACTGCGCCGCGGTTCTCACGCAGGGCCGCATCCTGGGCGTCGTCCCGAAGAGCTACATCCCCGACTACTCGGAGTTCTACGAAAACCGCTGGTTCGCCTCGGGCGCCGGCATCACGGAGGAGCGGATCGCCGTGGCGGGACAGCAAGCCGACTTCGGCGCCGACCTCACGTTCGAGGTCAACGGCACGGAGTTCGGCGTGGAAATATGCGAAGACCTCTGGGCGGCCATTCCCCCCTCGTCGCATCTGGCGCTCCACGGAGCCAAAGTCCTTTTCAACCTCTCGGCCTCGCCCGAAGCGGCGGGCAAGCATGCCTACCTGCGGCAGCTGGTCGCCCAGCAGTCGGCCCGCACGCTCGGAGCCTACGTCTACTGCTCGGCCGGGCAGGGCGAGTCGTCGACCGATCTGGTATTCGCCGGCAACGGCCTCATCGCCGAGAACGGCACGATCCTGCGCGAAGCGGAACGCTTTTCAGCCGAAGAGCAGCTGGTCGTCGCTGACGTGGACATCGAGCGCATCGACTTCGGACGGCGCCGCAACACCTCGTTCCGGCAGCCCGACGACACGACGGAGAACACCGTCATCGAAATGGAGATTCCCGAGGGGCTGCGCGCCGCGGCCCTCGACCGCGACATCGACCCGTGGCCTTTCGTGCCCAAAGACGAGGACGACCGCCACGAACGCTGCGAGGAGATTTTCCGCATTCAAGCCCACGGACTGGCCCAGCGCCTGCGGCACACGGGCTGCACGAAAGCCGTAGTAGGCATCTCGGGCGGGCTCGACTCGACGCTGGCGCTCCTGGTTACGGTCCGCGCTTTCGACACGCTGAAGCTCGGCCGGACGGGCATCATCGGCATCACGATGCCCGGCTTCGGCACGACCGACCGCACCTACCGCAACGCGCTGGAGCTGATCAGACAAACTCGCCCTCGTTGAGCTCTAAATCGACGCTTTTAAGCACCACGTGTT
>CAZIUJ010000171.1:0-1968 GCA_964542345.1 uncultured Alistipes sp. | reverse complement strand
TCGATCTTCGACTTCCGCTACGAGGATTTCACCCTCGACGGCTACGACCCCTGGCCGGCGATCAAGGCGCCCATGTCCTTCTGAAAAATAGCGAATCCCATGATCTCGATCATCGTAGCCGTGGCTGAAAACGGCGTCATAGGCGACAAGAACCGGTTGCTGTGGCACATCCGCGAGGACCTGCAGCACTTCAAGGCACTGACCACGGGCCACCCCGTAGTCATGGGCCGCAAGACCTACGAGTCGCTGGGTCGCCCGCTGCCCGACCGCCGCAACGTGGTCATTACAAGGCAAGAATTCGAAATCGCCGGGTGCGAAACCGTACACTCTTTGGACGAGGCGCTGGCCTTGTTCGGCCCCGACGAGGAGGTTTTCATCATCGGCGGCGCACAGATTTACGCCGAGGCGCTGCCCCGCGCCGACCGGTTCTACTTCACGCGCGTGGAACAGCCCTACGAGGGCGACACCCACTTTCCGGAGTGGAACCCCGCAGACTGGCTGCTCGTCGCCTCCGAACGCTTCGAGCACGGCGCCGACTATCCCTACCCTTTCACGTTCGAGACCTACGAACGGCGGTAAACACCCAGCGAAATACGCATTTATACCACCCTGCAATCCGGCGGAAACGAGTACCTTTGCGACTGCAAAGGTTTTCGCAGATATGGGAAAATATTTCGACATGCTGATGGAAGACGTGCGGTTCCGCGAGGGGCTGAACGCCTGCATGAACTGCGGTGTCTGCACGGGCGTATGCCCCGCGGCGGAGTTCTACAACTACGATCCGCGGCAGATCGTCTCGATCGTGCAGACGCGCGACGAGGAAGCCATCGAACGGCTGCTGAAAAGCGACACGATCTGGTACTGCGGCGAGTGCATGTCGTGCCGCCCCCGCTGCCCGCGCGGCAACACCCCGGGCTATGTCATCCAGGCCCTGCGGACCCTCTCCCAAAAATTAGGCTTCTTCACCGAGAGCGAGAAAGGGCGCCAGCAACTGGCTCTCAAACGCATCATCGGCGACAACATCCTCCGCACGGGCTACTGCATCGTCCCGCGCTTAGTGAAACCCGAGCTGCACCCCGAGCAAGGGACTGTGTGGAAGTGGGTTTTCGACCATGACAAGGAGATTTTCGCCCGCTTCACGCCAGTCTACATGCGCCACGGAGCCGGCGCCCTGCGCCGCCTGGACGAGGAGTCGCTGGCCGAAATCGACCGCATTTTCGAGGTGAGCGGCGGCAAGGCGATGTTCGACACGATCGAAGCGCACTCCGACCGCAAAGCCCGCGAATTAGGCTATGCCGACGGTGCGACCCAGGAGTACATGATGGACGTCTTCACGAACAACAGTAACGAACACTATTAGGTCATGAAACGCAACAGCTGGCAAGAATATCAGAAACAGATCGCCGACGACCGCTACTACTATGCGCGCAGCTGCATCCGTCAGAACTTCTTCCCCGGAAGCGAGAAGGCTTTCATCGACATCCTGCAGAATGACCTGGGCCGCGACCTCCTGGACGATCCCAAGCACTCGTCGTGCACGGGCATTGGCTACCACTCGGACATCGTACCGCTGGAAACGATCATGACCGTCGTAGCGCGCCAGTTCGCCCTGATGACCGAGGCGGGCTACGAACACTTCGTCGCCTCGTGCATCACCTCGTTCGGCGTCTATACCGAGATACTGGCCACATGGGAAGAGTTTCCCGAGACGGAAGAGAAGACCCGCGAGCACCTGCTCAAAGCCACGGGCCGCGAGTTCCGCAAACCCACGAGCCTGGCCCATACGTCGGACATCGTCTTCCACTTCCGCGAGGAGATCGCCCGCAAAGCCAAGCACAAGCTGGTGAACACCATCACGGGCGAACCGCTGCGCGCAGTCGAACATATCGGCTGCCACTACGCCAAAATCTTCCCCAAGTCGGGCATCGGCGGCTCGGAGTTTCCCTACGTGCTGGCCGGCATGATCGA
>CAZIUJ010000170.1:0-1992 GCA_964542345.1 uncultured Alistipes sp. | reverse complement strand
ACATCACCGAGGGCCAGCTGTTCCTGCGCAACGACTCCGATACGGGCAAGGTCATTGTCGACCCATTCCGGTCGCTGTCGCGTCTGAAGCAGCTGGTCATCGGCAAGAAGACCCGCGAGGATCATCCGCAGGTCATGAACGCCTGCGTGCGTCTCTACGCCGATGCCGCCAACGCCAAGACGAAGCTTGAAAACGGCTTCGACCTCTCGGACTACGACGAGCGCACCCTGAAGTTCGCCCGCGACTACTCCGAGAAGCTGCTGGCCATCGACGTCAACATCGACATCACGGAGATGCTCGACACGGCATGGTCGCTCTTCGCCAAGTACTTCTCGCGCGAGGAGGTGGCCATCAAGGAGGAGCTTATCAAGAAGTACTGGAAAGCATAGTCGGACAGCTATGGCCATCAAGTTCCAATACAACAAAACTTCGCTCGGCGAGCTCGGCAAGCAGCTCAAGATGCGGCAGAAAGCCCTGCCGACCATCAAGAGCAAGGAGTCGGCCCTGCGCTCCGAGGTGAAGAAAGCGAAAGACTCCGCCGCGGACTTCCGCCGCCGGCTCGACGCCCTGCGCTCCGAGTACGACTACATGGCGGCCCTGTGGGGCGAGTTCGACGAGGGGCTCGTGCGCATCGCCGACGTGGAGCTCTCCACGCAGAAGATCGCCGGCGTGCGTACGCCCGTGCTGCAGGAGGTCCGGTTCGAGGAGCGGCCCTACGACCTCTTCTCGTCGCCCGTGTGGTTCGCCGACGGCATCGACCTCCTGAAGCGGTTCGCACGCCTGGGGCTGGAGTTCGAGGTCTACAACCGCAAGATGGAGCTGCTGGACTTCGCGCGCCGCAAGACCACGCAGAAGGTCAACCTCTACGAGAAAGTGCAGATTCCCGGCTACGAGGACGCCATCCGCAAGATCAAGCGCTTCATGGAGGACGAGGAGAACCTCTCCAAGTCGGCCCAGAAGATCGTCAAAACCAAACAGCAGACCGCCGGGGAGGGCGCGATGTTATGATAGCAAGAATGTCGAAATACGACTTGGTGCTCTTCGCGGCCCAGAGCGGCGACTTCATCGACCGGCTGCGCGACCTGGGACTCGTCGACATCACCACCGTGGGCTGGGAGCCCTCGGAGGAGGACCGGCAGCTGCTCCTCGACATCGAGGCCGGCAACAAGGCCCTCGACTTCCTGAAAGGGTGGCGCGAGGATGCCGGGCACACGCAGCGCGCCGTACCCTATGCTTCCGGCCGCGAAGCGTTCGAAGGCTACCTGAGCGTGCAGCGGGAGATCGCCGCTTCGCGCGCCGAGATCGCCCGACTCGAAAAGAGCGCCGACGAGCTGCGGCCGTGGGGCGAGTTCGACGCCGCCCGGGCCCGGAAGCTCGCCGACGAGGGCATCGTCCTGCGCTATTTCATCGCCCAGCGCGGCACCTTCGACAAGTCGCTCCCCGTTTGGTCGGAGGAGCATACGATCTCCGAGATCGCCCGCACCGACGCGGCCGTGTGGTTCGTCGTTGTGGCTGCTCCCGGCACCGAGGTCAACCTTGATGCGCAGGAGATGAAAGCCCCGCAGATGGACATCCGGCAGACCGAGGAGGCGCTTGCGGCCGAGCGGCGGAAGCTGACGGCCTACGACGCGGAGATCGCCCGTGCGGCGGCTTCGTACGAGGCGCTTGCCGCGTATGTCGCTTCGCTTCGGGAGCGCCTGCAGGGAGTCAAGGTCGAGGCCACGGCCCAGCAGGCTGCCGACGGCACGCTCGTCGTGCTCGAAGGGTGGGCCGAGACCGCTACGTCGGCGAAAGTCGACGCCCTCCTGGAGGAGTATCCCAACGTGGTCTACATCAAGAGCGACCCCACGCCCGAGGACAACACGCCCGTGAAGCTGCGCAACGGCTGGTTCTCGCGCATCTTCGAGCTGGTGGGCGACATGTACGCCCGGCCGCGCTACGGCACGCTCGACCTCACGCCGTTCTTCGCGCCGTTCTACATGCTCTTTTTCG
>CAZIUJ010000169.1:0-2005 GCA_964542345.1 uncultured Alistipes sp. | reverse complement strand
CGGCATCGTCGAGGTTCGCGACCACAAGTCGTTCGTCATGGCCGACATCCCCGGCATCATCGAGGGGGCGCATGAGGGGCGGGGCCTCGGCACGCGCTTCCTGCGGCATATCGAGCGCAATTCGGTCCTCTTGTTCATGATTCCTGCCGACAGCGACGACGTCGCACACGATTACGAGGTTTTGTTGGGCGAGCTCACACAGTACAATCCCGAGCTGCTGGACAAGCGCCGTCTGCTGGCCGTTACCAAGTGCGACATGCTCGACGACGAGCTGATTGCCCAGATGAAGCCCCACTTGCCGGCCGGCATTCCCGCGGTCTTCATCTCGTCGGTCTCGGGGTTCAACATCCCGCAGCTCAAGGATATGTTGTGGCAGGCGCTGCAGGAGGGGTGATAAAAGCCGTTTCGAAGCCGGTGATGCGCAGTGAGTAGAGGCCGCCGAAACAGTCGACGATGCCGCATAACGAGCCGCTGCCTGCGGGCAAAGGTTCGCCTGCATAGAGCGCCGTCCCCGAGGTCCGCACTGCCAGCGTGCGGCCCGTGGCATCCGTCAGGGTCCGTTCGGTCGTCCGGTAGTGCCCCGTCTCCGGGTCGCGGTCGCACCACGTGCCCGATTCCAGAAACCGAACCCCGTCGATCCGGACGTAGGTGTCGACATGCGCCGGCGTCAGCTCCTCGATCCGCACCGGCTTTGCAGCAAGCTGTTCCGGCTGCCGGCCGCTGAGGCGCAGATGCAGGGCTGTTTCTTCGCGCGGAATGCAGGTGCTCCCGTCCGCCATTTTTCCCAATTCGATCTTTCCGCCGTAGTCGTAGAGCGTCAGACCGTCGCAATAGACGATCAGCTCTTCGCCGAGCGGATAGGCGTTGTCGGCAGCGGGGTAGTCCGCTTCGATGGCGATGCCGCCCGTCGCATCCTGAATGATGATTTCGCGGGAGAACTCCCCGTAGCGGTTGTTGCCCGTGATCGTGCCGCGGATGATGGTTTCGTCGACGATCGGGTAGTGCGTCCCCTCGCAGCGGGTTTTCAGATGCGCGATCGTAAGGGTCGCTTCCGGACGGGTCTCGTCTTCGTAGCCGATCCGCTCCGTGCGGTCGCAGGCCGCCGGCAAGAGGGCGAGCAGCAGGCTACAGCAAAAGGCAGTCGTCTTCATCGCGGAGTTTGAGCAGGTAGCGGCTTCCGTCGTATTGCAAAATCCCTGTCAGCGTGCAGCGTTCGGCCGGCACTTCGGCTTCGGCGAAGCGGGCGTAGGTGCGGACGTAGGTGTAGATTTCGGCTCCGTCGTCGTCCGTGAAGCGGCAGTAGCCAGCCCAGCTCGCGGCCGACAGCTCTTCCGGGGCGTAGTGCAGCCCCTCGATGCGGAGCAGCGTGCCGCACATCGCGGGCGTCAGTTCTCCGATCGTCCGGATCGTCGGTTCTGCGGGGCACAGCGGTTCGTCGTGGCGGATCACCGTGGCTTCGAGCGCCGCCCGCGAGGCGAGGTAGTCCGTCGGATAGCCGCTCTCTATGACAGACGGGCGGCCCAGTTGGAGAATGCCGCGGCTTTCGCCGAGGGCCCGGCCTTGCAGGCGGACCGTAACCGTGCACCCTTGCGGATAGTCGTTGTGCAGATGATCGAGCCCTGCCATGATCTCCAGAGCGGCACCGTCAGCTTCGAGGCAGAACGAGCGGTAGAAATTTTCGGCGCGGTCGCTGGTCGTTACGCGGCCCATGACCGTGAGGTCGTTCTCTACGACGAACGGTTGCCCGGCAAAAAGCTCGCGCAGCTCGCCGAGGGTCGTCGTGGCGGGTATTGCCGGCGTCGGCTCCGTTTTCTCGCCGAACGACGAATCATAGCAGCCCGCCAGCAGCGCGGCGATTCCTACCAGCAGCCCCCGCATGCGCTTATCCCTCGATGCGGGAGTCCTTGAGTCCGAGGAAGTAGAGAATGCCGTCCAGCCCGATCGTCGAGATCGACTGGCGCGCTCCGGCTTTCACTTTGGGCTTGGCATGGAACGCGATGCCCAG
>CAZIUJ010000168.1:0-2017 GCA_964542345.1 uncultured Alistipes sp. | reverse complement strand
AGCGACGACCCTTTGCGGCGCAGATAGTTGGGCAGCAGGGCATAGAGGCTCCAGCGCGAGGCTTCGCCGTAGAACGTGCGGAATGAAGCCCGGAATGCCTCCTCGTAGAGCGACAGCGACCGCATCGGGTGGTGCGAGGGAGTCATGCCGGTCGTCGCGCTCGATGTGAAGACTGCTTCCGGCGCACCCTCGCCGCAATAGACTTCGTGCGTCTTGAAAAGTTCGATCGGCAGGTGCGGAATCTCGTCGAATCGCCGGATGTTTTCCGGCTTCACTCCGAGGAGCGATAGGTATTCCCGGTAGGGCGGGCACGTCGCCGCCTGCCGCCGGAATATGTTTAAGGCGGTCCGCTCGAACTCGTCGTCGGTCCGTATGCCGAATATGTCGCTAGGGGAGATCATCAGGGTCGTGGGGGCGGGTGCGATTTTCATGAAAAATTCATAATCGGAACCCGCAGATTCCGATTATGAATTGTCAGCCTTGCCGCAAAGGGCTATTTTTTGCTCTTGGGCGCAAGCATCATGTTCATCTTCTTGCCGTCGAGCTTGGGCATCATCTCCACTTTGGCGACCTCTTCGAGGTCGGTCGCAAAGCGCAGCAGCAGAATTTCGCCCTGCTCCTTGAAGACGATCGAGCGGCCGCGGAAGAAGACGTAGGCCTTGACTTTCGATCCCTCCTTGAGGAAGTTCGTGGCGTGCTTGAGCTTGAAGTTGTAGTCGTGGTCGTCGGTCTGGGGTCCGAAGCGGATCTCCTTGATCGTGACTTTCACCTGATTGGCTTTCAGCTCCTTGGCTTTCTTCTTCTGCTGGTAGAGGAACTTCTGATAGTCGGCGATGCGGCAGACGGGCGGTTCGGCCTTGGGCGAGATTTCGATCAAGTCCAACTCCATTTCGTCGGCCAGGCGCAGGGCTTCGCGGATCGGCAGAACCTGCGGTTGTTCGATGTTTTCGCCCACCACGCGCACCTCGGGAGCGGTGATCTCCGCGTTGATGCGATGGGGATTCTCCTTCACGGGCGGTCTGCGCCCGGCGATGCGGTTGCCGGCTGCCGGTTTCGGCCGGTTGTTCCCGGGGTTGAACGGCCTCGGCGGGAACGGTTTCGGTGCTGCGATAGTTGTAAGTTATTTAATGGTTACACGTCGGGTACGCGGTCTCGGTGCAGGCCCGGGGCCGTTACTCTTTTTTCAGTCGGTTGGCTTCCATTTCGGCCTTTACCTGCGCCGTGATGCGGTCGCGGAAAGTCTCCATCGGCATCTGGCCCTGGTCGCCTTCGCCCTGGGCACGGACCGATACCAGCCCTTCGGCGGCTTCTTTCTCGCCGACGATCAGCAGGTAGGGGATGCGCTTGAGCTCGTTGTCGCGGATCTTGCGGCCGATCTTCTCGTTGCGGTCGTCGACCTGCGCGCGCACGTCGTTGCGGTTGAGGTAGTCGGCCACCTTGTGCGCGTAGTCGTTGAACTTCTCCGAGATGGGCAGTACGACGGCCTGATCGGGCGAGAGCCACAGCGGGAATTTACCTCCCGTATGCTCCAACAATACTGCCACGAAACGCTCCATCGAGCCGAACGGCGCGCGGTGGATCATGATCGGGCGGTGGAGCTTGTCGTCGGCGCCCTTGTAGGTCAGATCGAAGCGCTCGGGCAGGTTGTAGTCGACCTGAATCGTACCTAACTGCCATTTGCGGCCTATGGCGTCCTTGACCATGAAGTCGAGCTTCGGGCCGTAGAAAGCCGCCTCGCCATACTCCACGACGGTGTTCAGGCCTTTTTCTTTCGCGGCCTGCATGATCGCCGACTCGGCTTTCTCCCAGTTCTCGTCGGAACCGATGTACTTCTCGCGATTGTCGGGGTCGCGCAGCGAAATCTGTGCCGTATAGTCGTCGAACTTCAGCGTCCGGAAGATGTAGAGCACGATGTCGATCACGCGCTCGAACTCCTCTAAAAGCTGGTCCGGCCGTACGAACAGGTGGGCGTCGTCCTGCGTGAAGCCGCGCACGCGCGTCAGTCCGTGCAGCTCGC
>CAZIUJ010000167.1:0-2031 GCA_964542345.1 uncultured Alistipes sp. | reverse complement strand
GTCTTCGACGACCGCCGCGTCAAGGACCACCGCACGGGCTGTCAGACTTCGGCCGTCGAGGCGGTCATGGACGGCGATCTCGACGCTTTCATCAAGGCTTTTCTGATGGAGTTCGGCGCCGAGGCGTGAGCCACTTTTGCCGCATGACAAGAAACCCCGGATCGTTCGATCCGGGGTTTTCGTTTGCGGGGTGGTCCGGCGCTATCGCTTGCGCCACAGGTCGGACATCTCCTCTAAGGTCTTGCCTTTGGTCTCGGGTACCCAGCGCCAGACGAAGAGGGCCGAGAGCAGCGACATCAGGGCATAGATGCAGTAGGTGCCGCCGATGCTCCAGGCGCTCAGCGAGGGGAACGTCGCCGAGACGAGGAAGTTCGAAATCCACTGTGCCGCCACGGCGATGGCCACGGCCTGCGAGCGGATCGTGTTGGGGAAGATTTCGGCGATCAGCACCCAGCAGATCGGGCCCCACGACATCATGAACGACGCCGTGTAGAGGATGATGAAGACCAGGGCTCCCACGCCGATCGAGTCGGTGAACGAGAGGGCCGCCAGCGCGATCATGCCGATCATCATGCCCGTCGAGCCGATGATGAGCAGCGGTTTGCGGCCCATCTTGTCGACCGTGAAGATCGCTACCACCGTGAAGAGGATGTTCACGATGCCCATCACCACGGTCTGGATCATCGAGACGTCGCCCGAGGCACCCATGTTCTCGAAGATGCGGGGCGCATAGTAGAGCACCACGTTGATGCCCACGGCCTGCTGGAAGAACGACAGCAGCACGCCGATGACGATGACCGCCACGCCGTAGGTGAAGAGTTTTTCGCGCTTCTCGTTGACCGTGGACTTGATCTCCTCGAGGATGCTGCGGGCCTCCGAGGCGCCGTTGATGCGCTCGAGGATGCCGTAGGCGCGCTCGTCCTGGCCGCTCAGGGCTAAGAAGCGCGGCGTCTCGGGAACGAGCAGGATCAGCAGGGCGAACGTCCCGGCGGGGAATGCCTCGCTGAGGAACATGCGGCGCCAGCCGATGTCGACCATGGCGCTCTGTATGGCGTCGGCCGTGTCGCCCAGCGAGTTGCGGATCATGTAGTTGACGAAGTAGACGACCAGCATGCCGAAGATGATGGCGAACTGGTTGCACGAGACGAGCGTGCCGCGGATCTTCGCGGGCGAAATCTCGGCGATGTACATCGGGCAGACGGCCGATGCGAGGCCGACGCCCACGCCGCCTAAGATGCGGTAGAGGTTGAAGACCACGAGCAGCGTCTGCGACGCCTCGCCGTAGGGCAGGATCCCGCTTTCGGGGCACCACGAGCCTAAGGCCGAGACGAAGAACATCACCGCGGCGATGAGCAGCGAGCGTTTGCGGCCGAAGCGCGAGGCCAGCAGCCCCGAGATCGCACCGCCGAGCACGCAGCCCAGCAGGGCGCTCGATGCCGTGAATCCGTGCCACCCCGAGGTGTAGAGGTCGCCCAAGCCGGCGCGGAAGAAGTTTTCGAGGGCTTTTTCGGCGCCCGACACCACGGCGGTGTCGTAGCCAAAGAGCAGTCCCCCGATGATCGCCACCAGGACGATCGAGAGCAGGTAGAGGCGGCTGCCTTGTTCTTGGTTGGTCATGCGGTCGAAGTTTTTAGAGGTACATGTTCACGATCGCTTCGTAGAGCTCCTGCTTGCCGCTGTGCTGCACGGGTTCATGCGTGCGGGCGTATTCGGCCACCTGCTCCAGCGTCAGCTTGCCCTCCTCGAAGGCCTTGCCTTCGCCCTTGTCGTAGGAGGCGTAGCGCTCCTGGAGCATCTTCTCGTAGGGCGAGTTTTCCAGGAGGTCGGCGGCGATCAGCAGCGCACGGGCCATGACGTCCATCGCGGCGATGTGGGCGATGAAGAGGTCTTCGGGGTCGGTCGAGTTGCGGCGGGTCTTGGCGTCGAAGTTCGTGCCGCCGCCCTGCAGGCCGCCGCCGCGTACGATGACCATCATCGCCTGCACCATTTCGTAGAGGTCGATCGGGAACTGGTCGGTGTCCCAGCCGTTCT
>CAZIUJ010000166.1:0-2034 GCA_964542345.1 uncultured Alistipes sp. | reverse complement strand
AGCGATTCGAGCATCAGCTTCGGCGCGGCGATGGTGCCTTCGCTCTCGACGTTGTCCACCGTGATGGAGCCGATGAGCGTGGTTTCGAGGTCCGAGGTCGCCACTTTGAGTTCGTTGCCGCTCAGTTCCAGCAGGAAGTAGTCGAGGATGGGCAGCGTATTTTTGTTGCTGATGACCTTGCCGGTCGTGGCCAGCAGCGAGAGCAGTGCGGAGCTTGATACGGAGAATTTCATAGTCTTGTCTTTCTGTTTATTTTCGTTAGGAATGAATTTACAATGTTGCCAGCTTGTCGAGCGCCATCGCGATCATCTTGCGCACGAACGGTTTGTAGTCGGTGCAGGCATCCAGCGCGATGCGCTGGGCGATGATCGTGCAGATCGTCGCCGCGCGGTGCCCCATGAGGGCCGCCAGTCCGGCCAGCGCCGAACCTTCCATTTCGAAGTTGGTGATGCGGCGGCCGCGGAACGCGAACGACTCGATCTTTTCGTTCAGATGCGCATCGTGGGGCTCCAGACGCACCCAGCGGCCCTGCGGCGCATAGAAGCCCGGTGCGGCGATGGTCATGCCCTCGACCGTCGTATCCTTGAAGAGCTCGAAAAGACCTTTGTCCGCATCGATGAAGTAGGGACGCGGCATCTTCTCGTACCAGCCCGTGTGCTTCACGAAGGCTTCTTCCAGTTCGAGGTCGCAGACGGCGTCGCGGCCCTTGTAGTAGCTCAGCAGGCCGTCGAAGCCGACCGATGTGCGCGAAAAGAGGAAGTCGCCCACCTTGATGTCGGGCTGTATGGCGCCCGAGGTGCCCAAG
This sequence comes from uncultured Alistipes sp., assembly GCA_964542345.1. GTDB lineage: Bacteria > Bacteroidota > Bacteroidia > Bacteroidales > Rikenellaceae > Alistipes. The sequence continues at coordinate 1,229 of CAZIUJ010000166.1, read as the reverse complement.
CGCACCAGCGTAAGCTGCTTCTTTTCGGCCTTTTCCTGCCGCGTGGTGAAGTCCACGTTGGCCAGCGCATCCAGCTCCGTTACCGAGATGTCGATGTTGCCGATGCCGATGCCGGTCGAGAGGACCGACATGCGCTTGCCCTTGTAGGAACCCGTTACGGTGTTGAACTCGCGGTTCGAGACGCGGCACTCGATCTCATCGAAGTGCTCGGCGACGAGGGCCACCCGGCCCGGATCGCCCACCAGAATGACGATGTCGGCCAGCTGCTCGGGCCGCAGGTGGAGGTGGAAAATCGATCCGTCGTCGTTGATTATCAGTTCGGAAGCGGGGATGGTGCGCATGTCTGTCTGATTTTTGATTTTCATAGTTGGCATAAAAGTAATATATTTACCTCGAATAACAAAAACTTCGAGCGAAAAAATTCATTTATATAGGTATGACACTGATCAAATCCATCTCGGGCATCCGCGGCACCGTCGGAGGCGCTGCCGGCGAGAACCTGACGCCGCCCGACGTCGTGAAGTTCACCACGGCCTACGCCCGTCTGATCGCCGAGCGCCGTCCGGGCAAAAAACTTACCATAGTCGTGGGCCGCGACGCCCGTCTTTCGGGACGGCTGGTCGCCGACCTGGTCGAGGGTACACTGCTGGCCTGCGGGGTCGATGTCGTCGACGTGGGGATGTGCACGACGCCCGGCACCGAGATGGCCGTCATCGCGAAGCAGGCCGACGGCGGCATCATCATCACGGCGTCGCACAACCCGCGTCAGTGGAACGCTCTGAAGCTACTCAACGCCGAGGGCGAGTTCCTCTCCGACGCCGAGGGTCGCCGCGTGCTGGCTATGTCCGAAGAGTACGGCTACGCCTATCCGGATATCGACGCCATCGGACACGTCCTTGCCCGCGAGGATTTCAACGACGAGCATATCCGCCGCGTGCTGGCGTTGCCGCTGGTCGATGTCGGGGCGGTGCGTGCGCGCCGCTTCAAGGTCGTCGTCGATGCTGTCAATTCCGTGGGCGGGGTCGTCATTCCGAAGCTGCTGCGCGAGTTGGGCTGCGAAGTCGTCGAGTTGAACTGCGAACCTACGGGTGAGTTTGCTCACAACCCCGAGCCGCTACCGGAGAACCTGACGCAGATCGCTGAGACGGTCGTGCGCGAAAAGGCCGACCTGGGCATCGTCGTCGATCCCGACGTCGACCGGCTGGCATTCGTCAGCGAGGACGGCTCGA
>CAZIUJ010000165.1:0-2072 GCA_964542345.1 uncultured Alistipes sp. | reverse complement strand
GTGCAGGAGTACATCGTCAACGAGGTGCAGGAGGTCTACCGCATGCAGGGCGTGAAGATCAACGACAAGCATTTCGAGGTGATCGTGCGCCAGATGATGTCGAAGGTGAAGATCGAGGATCCGGGCGACACCCGCTTCTTCGAGGATCAGATCGTCGACAAGTGGGAGTTCATGGACGTCAACGACGAGCTCTACGACAAGGTCGTCGTTACCGACGCCGGCGACTCGACGAACCTCCAGCCCGGACAGATCGTCTCGCTGCGCAAGCTGCGCGACGAAAATTCGAGCCTCAAGCGCCGCGATCTGCGCCCCGTGCAGGTGCGCGACATCGTGCCCGCCACGTCGACGCAGGTGCTGCAGGGTATCACCCGCGCCGCGCTGCAGACGTCGAGCTTCATTTCGGCGGCTTCGTTCCAGGAGACCACCAAAGTGCTCAACGAGGCGGCCATTCAGGCGAAAGTCGACCCGCTGGAGAACCTCAAGGAGAACGTCATCTGTGGACACCTCATCCCCGGCGGTACGGGTCTTCGCGACTACGACAACCTCGTCGTCGGTTCGAAAGCCGAACTGGAAACGATCCGGCAGGCACAGTAAGCTGCCGCCGGCGCATAGAGAAAGGCCGTCCCGGGAGGGGCGGCCTTTTTTAGGTGAAAAGTAAAAAGCAGAAGTGAAAGGTGCGTATTCTGCCGGCGGCACCGATGCGGCCGATGTTTGACGGTGTTTGCCGGATGTCGGCGACAATCCGATGCGGTCGGCGGCGGCTACTTCCGCTCGTAGCGCTTGGCCAAACCTCCTTCGGCGGTTTCGCGGTAAAGGGAGGGGAGGTTGTGGCCCGTCTCGTTCATCACTTCGACCACCTTGTCGTACGACACCAGGTGCGAGCCGTCGGAGAGCGTGGCGTAGATGTTGGCGTCGAGGGCCCGGGCGGCGGCTATGGCGTTGCGCTCGATGCAGGGCACCTGCACCAGCCCGCAGACCGGGTCGCACGTGAGACCCAAATGGTGCTCCAGTCCCATTTCGGCGGCATATTCGATCTGCGAGGGCGTGCCGCCGAAGAGCTGGCAGGCCGCCGCGGCAGCCATTGCGCAGGCCACGCCGACTTCGCCCTGACAGCCTACTTCGGCGCCCGAGATCGAGGAGTGGGTCTTGGCGACATTGCCGAAGAGCCCCGCCGTCGCCAAGGCGCGCAGGATGCGGATGCGCAGGAAGTCGCGCGAGGTGGCCAAGTGGTAGAGCACGGCCGGCACCACGCCGCTCGACCCGCAGGTCGGAGCCGTTACGACCACGCCGCCCGAGGCGTTCTCCTCGGAGGTCGCCAGCGCGTAGGCGTAGATCTTGGCCCGCGAGGCGAGCGACCCCGAGTAGCTTTTCGACTTCACGAAGTAGGTCGCGGCCTTGCGCGCCACCTTGAGCCCGCCGGGCAGCACGCCGTCGTTGTTGAGCCCTTGCCGGATCGTTTCGCACATGGTCTCCCAGACCGTGTCGAGGTACTCCCAGATGCCGGGCCCTTCGCAGTCGTTGACATACTCCCAGTAGGTTTTGCCTTCGCGGTAGCACCACGCCTTGATCTCGGCGATGGTGGTCATGGGGTAGAGGCTCGGCGGCACTTCGCGCTTCGTAGTCTCGTCGGCCAGCGCGCCGCCGCCGATGCTGTAGACTTTCCAGCGGTCGGCGACCTCCTCGCCCTGCAGCGCTTCGAAAAGCATGCCGTTGGGATGGAACGCCGGCACCTCGTCGGGGCGCCAAATGATTTCGGTGGGGGCATGGGGCGTCATCGACGCCAGAATCGCCGCGTCGGTCAGGTGGCCCTTGCCCGTCGCCGCGAGCGATCCGTAGAGCGTTACGCGGTAGGCCGTGGCTCCGGGCGTGCGCTGCAGGAAAAGTTCCGCCGCCCGCTTGGGCCCCATCGTGTGGCTGCTCGACGGTCCGTTGCCGATCTTGAAAAGTTCTCTGAGCGATTCCATGCCTGTCTCTCTGCGATACGAAAAAGGGGCGCATAACGCCCTCTGTGGTAGCTCCACCGCGACTCGAACGCGAATTTAGGGTTTAGGAAACCCTCGTTCTATCCCTTG
>CAZIUJ010000164.1:0-2105 GCA_964542345.1 uncultured Alistipes sp. | reverse complement strand
CCGGCCGAGACGTGGTCGACGGTGGGCAACATGAACTGCCACTCGCTCATCATCGGCGAGACGACCTACGGCGGACGCCATGAACTGGAAGACCCGACGGGCCGGATCGACTACGGCTCGCTGATCTACATCACGCTGCAGCGCGCCAAGACGGCCCGCGAAGCGATCGCCACGATCGCCGAACTGGCGAACGCCTACGGCTACGCCTCGGAGGGCGAGTCGTTCTCGATCGCCGACCCCGACGAAGCGTGGATCATGGAGCTGATAGGCAAAGGCTACAAGGACGACGGCCAGGGCGGCAACGCCCGCAAAGGCATCGTATGGGTGGCGCGCCGCATTCCGGACGGCTATGTATGCGCCCATGCCAACCAAGCCCGCATCACGACTTTCCCGAAAGACGACCCCGCGAACTGCCTCTATGCCCCCGATGTGGTGGACTTCGCCCGCGAAATGGGCTACTACGAGGGTCCGGACGAGGATTTCAGCTTCGCGGATGCCTATGCTCCGGCCGACTTCGGGGCGCTGCGCGCCTGCGAAGCCCGCGTGTGGGCGTTCTTCCGCACGGTGGCCGACGGCATGGATGCCTACGTAGACTATGCACTGGGCCGCAACCCGGCGAACAAGATGCCGCTGTGGGTCGAGCCCCGCGAGAAAGTGAGCCCCAAGACCCTTTTCGACTGCATGCGCGACCACTACGAGGGAACGCCGATGGACATGACCCGCGACCTCGGCGCCGGCCCGCACGCCTGCCCCTACCGCTGGCGCCCGATGTATTTCGAGGTCGACGGGGCGGAGTACTGCAACGAACGGGCGACGGCGACGCAGCAGACGGGATTCTGGTTCGTGGCGCAGGCCCGGCCGAACGTGCCGCGCGACATGGGCATTCTGTGGTTCGGTGTCGACGATGCGGCGACGTCGTGTCTGACGCCGATTTACTGCTCGGCGACCCGGGTGCCGGAGTGTTTCCGCGAGGACAACGGCTCGATGCTGAGCTACTCGCCGACGTCGGCGTTCTGGCTGTTCAATCGTGTCACGAATTTTGCATACATGCGCTACGACCTGATCGCGGCCGACATCCGCAAGGCGACGGACGCCTGGGAAAACAACGAGCTGAACACGGCCATTCCGCTGGTCGACCTGGCGGCGGCGAAACTTCCGGCCAAAAAACGCGCCCGCTACCTGACCGACTACTCCGTGCGGACGGCGCAGGCGCTGTTCGACCGCTGGGAGAAGTTGGACAAGTACCTTTTGATCAAATACGTGGACGGCAACGTGAAGAGCGAACATGCCGACGTAGTGGAATACCTCGACGGCGCGGGCACGGCGGCCCACTTCGTGGATAACGGCAACGGCCGCGAGATTCCGGACGAAATCCAGTTCCCGGGCTACAACGAGAAGTGGAAGCGCGCCGTGGCGGCCGACAACGGAGAGATACTGAAAGTCATAAAATAACGCCTTATGAAATACGACATCCTCGTGGTGGGCAGCGGCCCCGGCGGCTATGTGGCGGCGATCCGCGCAGCGCAGCAAGGCAAGAAAACAGGGCTCGTAGAGCGGGCCGAAGCGGGCGGCGTATGCCTCAACTGGGGCTGCATCCCGACCAAGGCGCTGCTCAAGAGTGCACAGATCTATGCCCACTGCAAGGCGGCCGAGCAATACGGCGTGGAGATAGCGGGCGAGGTACGTCCGGCGCTCGACAAGATGGTGGCCCGCTCGCGCGGCGTAGCCGAGACGATGAACAAAGGGGTGCAGTTTCTGCTGCAGAAGAACGGCATCGACCTGATCGCGGGCTTCGGGCGACTGACGGCCCCGGGGCATCTCGATGTAGAGGGCACCGACTACGAAGCCGACCACATCATTCTGGCGACGGGAGCACGGCCGCGCGAAATGCCTTTCATGCCCATAGACGGCAAGCGGGTCATCTCCTCGCGCGAGGCGCTGACGCTCGCCGAGCTGCCCGAATCGATGATCGTCGTGGGGTCGGGGGCTATCGGCAGCGAGTTCGCCTGCTTCTATGCGACGCTCGGAGTGAAAGTAACCGTAGTCGAATACCTGCCGCGCATGATGCCGCTCGAAGACGAGGAGGTGTCGAAAGCGATGGAACG
>CAZIUJ010000163.1:0-2122 GCA_964542345.1 uncultured Alistipes sp. | reverse complement strand
TCCTTGCCGAACGTGTCGAAATAGCGGTAGCCCACGTAGATGTCCTCCTCGTAGTCGGTGAAGTCGACATTTCGCACGCTGTTCTTCTTTTCGCCGCTGTTGGTAATATCCACATTGGCCGCCATGTCGACGGGGAAGTTGGCCGAGGAGGCCGCATCCGCAAAGCGTACGGGGAAAGTCATCGTCAGACGACCGCCGGGCGAAGCCTTGCCGCTCAGCACGTCGGCCACGCTGTTGCCGCCCTCCTGTCCGGCCTGCCAGGCGCACAGAATGGCATCCGGCCGCTCTTTCCACGAAGCCGTCTCGATCACGCCGCCGATGTTGAGCACGACGACCACCTTCTTGCCGGCCGCATGGAATGCGCGGCATGTCTCCTCGATCAAAGCCCGCTCCCGGCCCGCAAGCTCGAAGTCGGCCTTCTTGCGGTCGAGAAATTCGCCGGACGTGCGGCCCAGCGTAATGAGCGCGACGTCGTTGGCGGCAGCCAGCGACCGCATGCGGGCCGCCGGAATCGTCATCTCGGCCGGACGCGGAAGCGGCATGAAGATCGCGAAGCGGTCCTTCGGATCGGGCCGGTTGCGTTCGTTCTCGGCCGCGATATGCTGCTCGTAGTCGCTCTTCAGCCGGGCGTCGAGCGCATAGCCGGCCTGCTGCAGACCGTCGAGCAGCGAGACCGTATAGGCACGGTTAACGTTGCCCGAACCCGTACCTCCGGCGATGAAGTCGTACGAAGTGCAGCCCAGCAAGGCGACGCGCTTCACCTCTCCCGAGAACGGGAGCGTCGCGCCCTCGTTCTTCAGCAGCACCATCCCGTCCGCAGCGCATCGGCGCGTTACGGCAGCGTGGGCCTCCAGATCGGGTTTGTTCGAGAAACGGTAGCCCCGGAAGCGAGGCGTGCGCAGGATCATTTCAAGAATCCGCTTCACGTTGCGGTCGAGCACGACTTCGTCCAGCCGGCCCTCCGCCACTCCGCGGACGATCATCTCGTACTGCTTCTCCGTACCCGGCTGCAGCATGTCGTTGCCGGCGATCATCTGCGCCACGGCATCCTTGCCGCCGAACCAGTCGGTCATGACCATGCCGCGGAATCCCCACTCGTCGCGCAGGATCGTGCTCTGCAATTCGGGATTTTCGGAGGTATAGACCCCGTTCAGGTAGTTGTAGGAGGACATCACCGTCCACGGATCGGATTCCTTGACCGCAATCTCGAAGCCTTTCAGGTAGATTTCGCGCAGGACCCGCTGCGAGACGCGGGCATCGTTGGCCATGCGGTTGGTCTCCTGGTTGTTGAGCGCGAAGTGCTTCACAGAGGTGCCGACGCCGTTGCTCTGCACGCCGCGCACGTAGGCCGCCGCGATCTTGCCCGCCACGACAGGGTCTTCCGAATAATACTCGAAGTTGCGGCCGCAGAGCGGATTGCGGTGGATGTTGAGCGCCGGAGCGAGCAGCACGTCGGTGCCGTATTCCAGCACCTCGTTGCCGATAGCCTGGCCCACCGTCTCGACCAGCTGCTGATCCCAGGTCGAGGCCAGCAGCGTGCCGATGGGGAAGTGGGTGCAGTAGTAGGTCTGCTCCTCGCCCTCGCGCGTGGGGTTGATGCGCAGGCCGGCAGGGCCGTCGGCCAAGACGACCGAGGGGATGCCCAGACGTTCGATCGGATAGGTCGTTCCGGCGGCTCCCGGCACTAACTTGCGGGTTTCGCCGACCACGGCGTTCTCGCCCGAGAATCCGGCCATGCCGGTTCCTACGACCAGACGGGCTTTCTCTTCGAGCGTCATGGCGCCCACGACCTTGTCGACCGGAGCTTTGCCTAACTGCGGCACCCGCTCTCCGCAGGCAGTCAGAGCTGCGGCCAGCAGAAGAAATACGATAGGTTTGTTCATTTCGGTTGCGGTTGTCGGATTATTTGAACAGCTTGGGTACGAACTCGGTCAGGTAGATGCGCCAGTTCTTCCAGATATGGCCCTCGCCCGTTTCATAATAGGTATAGGGATAACCTTTCTTGTCGAGCATCTCGCGGTATTCGCAGTTGGCCTTGTAGAGGAAGTCCTTGTCGCCGATAGCGATCCAGTAGAGGGCCGGCTTCTTGGCGAACTGCACGGCCAGCTTCTCCTCCAGATTC
>CAZIUJ010000162.1:0-2196 GCA_964542345.1 uncultured Alistipes sp. | reverse complement strand
GGCACCGCACATCCCGGTGCCGTCGACCATCAGGGCGTTGAGCGAGACGGTGGTTTTCAAGCCGTACTTCTTCGTGGTGAGGGCCACGAACTTCATCATGATCATGGGACCGATCGCCACGCACTCGTCGTAACGGCGGCCCTCGGCGACCAGCTGCTCGAAGAGCTGCGTAACGAGCCCCTTGAAACCCGCCGAGCCGTCGTCCGTAGCGATGTAGAGGTTTCGGGCCACGGCCCGCATTTCGTCGACATAGATCAGCATCTCCCGGCTCTTGGCCCCGATGATGACGTCGGCTTCGATGCCGTGCTCGTGCAGCCACTTGACCTGCGGATAGACCGGAGCCGTGCCGACGCCGCCCCCGATGAAGAGGTAGCGCCGCCCGCGCAGCTCCTCGGGCCGAAGGCCGACGAACTCCGAAGGACGGCCCAGCGGCCCGGCGAAGTCGGCCAGTGCGTCGCCGACCTCCAGGGCGCAGATCTTGCGCGTCGAGACGCCGATGGCCTGCGTAACGATCGTTACGCTGCCGGCCTGCGGGTCGAAGTCGGCGATGGTGAGCGGAATGCGCTCGCCCGCCTCGTCGGCCCGCACGATGACGAACTGCCCGGGCAAAGCCGAAGCGGCCACGCGGGGTGCGCGGACCCGCATCAGCCAGATGCCCTCGGCCAGGCATCGTTTTTCGAGAATGGGATACATGCTATTTTGTTTGGGTTTATTCTTCGATGATCGCCGTTATGCGCACGCGCCGCATGGGTCGCGCGGGATCGTTGGTAACGAACAGCAGGTGGTCGGTCAGAAAACCGTACTCCTGCTTCGAAGGATCGAGCACCACCTCGACCGTCTGCGATCGGCCGGGAGCGATCCTATCGCCCGGGGCCAACGACACGGCGACGAGTCCCCGATGCTCCACGGCGCGGACGACCAATTCGCCGGTGCCCGCATTCGAGAGGGTGAAGCTCTGCCGCTGCAAAGGTGCCGACCGCTTCACGGAGCCGAACTTGACGATCAACGTACTCGGCTGTGCCTGCGGTGCGGCCCCCCGGTCGAGGGTCGCGGGGTCGTCGGCGCCGATGCCGTGCGCCACGAGGGCCGTTTCGTTCGTACGGCCGTCGACATGGACGGTAAAGGCGTCGCGCAACGTTCCGTAGTGCGGCTTCCCGGCGGGAATCGCGTAGCGGAAATTGATCTCGCCCCGCTCGCCGGGTCCGATCGTCCGGGGATAGTCGACCGTGAGCAGGCCGCTGGCGTATTCGGGCCGCAGTTCGAGGTGCAAGATCCGGTCGGAGGTATTCGCATAGCCGAGGGCCATTTGCCGCGTACCGCCCTGATAGATATAGGTAAAGGCGCAAAGCGTGCCGTCGAGCCGCAAGCCGCCGCCGGCATCGACGGGATAGAGCTCCCCGATGCTCTTCTCCCGGGGAATGACGCTGCCGCGGATCGTGAGCGACGCGCTCCGCTTCCGCCCGGAAGTGTAGACCCCCAACTCGCGGGAAAAGGCGCCCGGCCGGTTCATCGGATCGTAGGTAACGGTGATGCGCACGGAGTCGCCGGGCAAGACGGGCTTGCGCGAAAACTCGGGAACGGTGCAGCCGCACGACGTAACGACGTCGACGACGACCTCCGGGACGGAGCCCCGGTTGATGCCCGTAAAGGTATGGCTCACACGCCCGTCGGACTCCCGGATCTCTCCGAAGTCCCAGTCGTCCTGCGGAAACGAGAGCTGAGCCTGTGCTGCGAGGCAGCCGCACAGGAACATGATAATGAACGCCGTATGTTTTTTCCAAGCCATCGGGAAGATCGCGATCGGACATGCAAAGGTACATTTTTTGCGAAAAATTCGCACAATAATTTTGCGGGAATAAAATTTTGCTATATATTTGCACTCCGAAACGGTCCTCCGCGGCCGCTTCGAATGCCTGAATAGCTCAGTTGGTTAGAGCACATGACTGTTAATCATGGGGTCCTAGGTTCAAGTCCTTGTTCAGGCGCAGATGTGCGAGGGTTGCACGAGGTTCTTTCAAGAAAGAAGGGGTGAAAGGAACGGAGAGCCGGGAACGAAAGCAGACCGGCAAACGTTCCGAAGGTGGCGGACGAAAAATTTCTCCGGAAATTTGGAGTTCGCGGATTTTGAAAGTACCTTTGCTGTCCCGAGCCATTTTTAGGGGAGCTTAGCTCAGCTGGTTCAGAGCGTCTGCCTTA
>CAZIUJ010000161.1:0-2226 GCA_964542345.1 uncultured Alistipes sp. | reverse complement strand
AGGCGCGGAAGTTGGCCGGCACCTCGACGGCCATCGCCTTGTCGGGACGCCACGTAGGCAGCATGCGCACGGCGAAGCCGTCCCGGGCGACCTTGAGGTGGTGCTCCAGCGAATCGACGGGGTCGTCGGTCGTGCAGACGACCTCGACGTTATAGTGCTGCATCAGGCCGCGGGCGTAGCGCTCGGGCTTCTGCAGCTGCTCGGTACACTGGTCGTAAATCTCGCGCGCGGTGGTCGGATTCAGGAGCTTCGTAACGCCGAATGCGGTCTTGAGCTCGAGGTGCGTCCAGTGGTACAGGGGGTTGCGCATGGTATAGGGCACCGTCTCGGCCCACTTCTCGAACTTCTCCCAGTCGGAGGTGTCCTTGCCCGTGCAGTAACGCTCGTCGACGCCGTTGGTACGCATCGCGCGCCACTTGTAGTGGTCGCCCTCCAGCCAGATTTTCGAGAGGTTGTCGAAGCGGTGGTTCGAGGCCACGTACTCGGGAATGAGGTGGCAGTGGTAGTCGATGATCGGCATCTTGGCCGCATGCTCGTGATAGAGACGCTCCGCGGCAGGAGTCTGCAGCAGGAAATTGTCGTCGTTGAACTGTTTCATATCGATAGGTAATTTTTTCCGAACGTAAAATTAACAAAATCTTATGAATCGGCAATACGAAAATTTACCAAATTAAGTATAATATTTGCCGTTTCGATTGACCTTTTTGGGAAAAGTCCGTAATTTTGCCGCACGAACAAGCAAAAAATTTCGAACGACATGATGCAGAAAATCCTTCTTTCGGCGGCGGCGCTGGCGCTGGCCTCGTGTGCGCGGAGCGTGCAGGTGGAGGTGAGCAACCCCTCGTCGCACGACCGCGAAGCCGCGACGGTGGAGATCGCGTGGCAGGAGCTCCGGGGCGTAACGCCCGAAACGGCGGTCGTCCTCGACGCTGCGGGGACGCAGGTGCCCTCGCAGGTAATCTATGCGGGCGAAGCGGAGCCGCAGGCGCTGCTTTTCCAGACGTCCGTGGCGGCAGGCGCGACGAACCGCTTCACGGTAACGGCCGGCGAGCGGGAGACGTACGCAGCCAGGACCTACGGCCGTCAGGTGCCGGAGCGCTACGACGACTATGCGTGGGAAAACGACAAGGTGGCCTACCGTCTCTACGGCCCGGCGCTGGAGACCTCGCCCGAGAAACTGATCACGCCGGGCATCGACGTGTGGGTGAAGTCGACGGACCGGCTGGTGATCGACGAACGCTATGCCCGCGGCCAGTACCACCACGACTACGGCGACGGCATGGACTGCTACAAAGTGGGCGTAACGCTGGGCTCGGGGGCTTCGCTGCCCTTTGTCGACGGCCGCTTCTGGATGATGGGCCACAACTACGCGACGCAGCGGACGTTAGACAACGGCCCCTTGCGCACGACGTTCGAACTGACCTATGCGCCGTTCGAGGTGGACGGCAAGGAAGTAACGCTGGTGAAGCGCATTTCGATCGATGCGGGCTCGCACTTCTCGCGCATGGAGAACCGCTATGCGGGGATCGCCGAGCTGCCGATCGCGGCGGGCGTGGTACGCCACGACGTCAAGGCATTCGCCGAGGGCGACGGCTGGCTGGCCCTGCGCGAAGCGGCCTCCGACTCGGCCGACCCTGCCGCCGACGGCGACATCTACCTGGCGATCCTGCTGCCGGGAGCCGAAATCCTGCCCGACACGCTGGGCCATGCGCTGGCCGTGAAGTCGACGGCAGACGGCGAGACGCTGGTCTACTATGCGGGCTCGGGCTGGAGCAAGGGAGGCATCGAAAACATGGAACAGTGGACGGCACTCGCAGCCGAAGCGGCCGCCGCGCTGGCGGAACCGCTGGAAGTGAAGATCGTCCGATAGCGATTCCATTCTATTGCAAAAGAAAAGGCACCCCGCAGCGGGGTGCCTTTTTGTTGGGAGAGGCCGGCGCGGTCCAAGTTATAGTTGCCCCAGCAGAGCTTACTTGCAAAGTTCAACTTGATAAAAAGCAGCTTGCAGATGCTGGACGCAGCGCACGGAGAGGCCGTAAGTCCTGCTGTCTTCGAGGAACGGCTGTACGTACGTATCTCGGAAGCCCATATAGCTTGTGCTGGCACTGCTCGCCGCAGGAGACGAAGACCAAGCATAGCCGCGCTCGCCGACAGCCGTCAGGGCTCCCGTCTCACGGTTGCGGTAGCCCGAAGCGCAAAAGCAATCGCTCGAATGAATGACGGAAA
>CAZIUJ010000160.1:0-2304 GCA_964542345.1 uncultured Alistipes sp. | reverse complement strand
CTACAGCGACATCGAACCCGAGCTCCTGGAGCGGGTCGAGGACGTGATCCTCTGCCGCCGGACCGATGCCGCCGAGCGGCTGGCCGACTATGCCCAGCAGGTGCGGCAGACGGCCGACGCGCAGCCGCAGGAGGCCGACGCCTGGCGCTCCGGCTCGCTCGAAGAGCGGATCGGCCATGCGATGCACAAGGGCGTGGCCGACTTCATCGAAGAAGACGCACTGGAGGGCTGCCGCACCTTAGGCTCGCCGATGGCGGTGATCGACCGCCTGCTGATGCCCGCGATGGAGGAGGTCGGCACGCTTTTCGGCGCCGGCAAGATGTTCCTGCCGCAGGTCGTCAAGACGGCCCGCGTCATGAAACGGGCCGTGGCGGCGCTCACGCCCCTCATCGGGCCGGAGGCCGGCACCGGACGCTCGGCCGGCAAAGTGCTGATCGCCACCGTAAAAGGCGACGTGCACGACATCGGTAAGAACATCGTCGCGGTCGTCATGGCCTGCAACGGCTACACGATCCGCGACCTCGGGGTTCTGGTCGAGCCGCAGCGCATCGTCGACGAAGCGGTCGCCGCCGCGGTCGACTGCATCTGCCTGAGCGGACTCATCACACCGTCGCTCGACGAGATGATCCGCGTCTGCGAGGAGCTCGAACGGCGCGGGCTGCGCATCCCGGTCATCGTCGGCGGCGCCACGACCTCCGAAATGCACACGGCGGTGAAGATCGCCCCGGTTTACTCGGGGCTCGTCGTCCGCTCGGCCGACGCCAGCCGCAACACGCAGCTGCTCGCCGAGCTCTTAGGACCCGGACGGGACGCTTTCGAAGAAAAGGTCCGCGCACAGCAGGAAGCGCTGCGCGAACAATACCGCACGGCCGAACAGCGGCGCTCGCTGCTGCCGCTCGCCGAGGCGCGCAAGAACCGGCCGGCCGCCGTGCACACGCCCGTCGTGCCGCAGCACCCGGGGCGCATGGTCTTCCCCGACTTCGACATCGCCGATGCGGAGCCCTACATCGACTGGAACTTCTTTTTCCCGGCCTGGGAGCTGCCGGGCCATTATCCCGAGCTCCTCGACCACCCCGAAAAGGGAGCCGAGGCGCGCAAGCTCTTCGCCGACGCGCAGGCGCTGCTGGCCCGCATCCGCGATGAGCGGCTGCTGAAGCTGCAGGCCGTGGCGGGTCTCTTCCCGGCCCGGGCGGAGGGCGACGACATCGTCGTTACCGATCCCAAAGGACGCGAACACCGGCTGGCAATGCTGCGCAACCAGACGCGCGGCGCTGAAAACCGTTCGCTCGCCGACTTCATAGCACCGGCCGGCGACTGGATCAGCTGCTTCGCCGTAACGGCCGGCGTGGGGCTGAAAGAGCTCACGGCCCGCTTCCGCGAGGCGGGCGACGACTACTCGGCGATCATGGCCAAGCTGCTGGCCGACCGCTTGACCGAAGCTTTCGCCGAGGCGGTGCACCTTTTCGTGCGGCGGCGGATGTGGGGCTACGAAACGGGCGACATGCCGACCCCGGCGCAGGTGATCCGCGGCGACTACCGCGGCCGCCGCATGGCTTTCGGCTACCCGGCGACGCCCGACCACACGCTCAAGCGCGAGGTCTTCGACCTGCTCTCCGCGGAGATCACCACCGACATGCGGCTCACCGAAAACTGGATGATCGACCCGGGCGAAGCGCTCTGCGGTCTCTTTCTGGCCGACGCCGACTACTTTTCGGTCGGGCCGATCGACGAGGAGCAGCTCCTCGACTACGCCCGGCGCCGCGGACTGGAGCCCGAGACGGTCCGCAAGATCATACCCCGCAACCTATGAACGTAACCGACATCATCCACGGCGCCCTGGCGCAGGGCAAGACCCGCTTCGCCTTCGAGCTGCTACCCCCGCTCAAGGGCGACGGCATGGGCGGCACGTTCGCGGCGATCGACCCGCTCATGGAGTTCGACCCGGCCTACATCAACGTAACGTTCCACCGCGAAACCCTCAAACAGACGCTGCGGCCCGACGGCACCGTGGAGCGGCACGTCGCGCGCCGCCGGCCCGGCACGGTGGGCATCTCAGCGGCCATTCAGAAAAAATACGGCGTGGAGACCGTTCCGCACCTCATCTGCGGCGGCCTTTCGCGCTACGACATCGAGGATGCGCTCATCGACATGGACTTTCTGGGGCTGCACAACGTGCTGGCCCTGCGCGGCGACAAGTCGCAGACCGAAGCGCGCTTCGCGCCCCACCCGCAGGGACATGCCCATGCGGCGGAGCTCGTGCGGCAGATCGCGGCGATGAACCGCGGCGAGTTCGTCGACGGCGAG
>CAZIUJ010000159.1:0-2331 GCA_964542345.1 uncultured Alistipes sp. | reverse complement strand
TCGCTGAGATGCGCGAAACAAAGAGCCTGGAGGAGATCGAGGAGATGGAACGTGCGTTCCGAATCGGCTACAAGATGCACACGCTGGCCATGAAGATGTGCCGTCCGGGCGTCGTCGAGCGCGAAATCGCCGGAGCTATTGAGGGCGTCGCCAAATCGTACGGCGCCGGCGTATCGTTCCCCTCGATCGTTTCGCAGCACGGCGAGACGCTCCACAACGTCTGCGCCGACGGCGTGCTCGAAGCGGGGCGCCTGCTCTTGTGCGACGCGGGCGGCGAGACGGTCGACAACTACTGCTCCGACCACACGCGCACCTACCCCGTGAGCGGAAAGTTCACGCCGAAGCAGCGCGAAATCTACGAAATCGTCCTTGCGGCGCACGACCGCGTCGCCGAAATCGTCCACCCGGACATGATGTACTCCGACGTCCACAACGCCTCCTACCTCACGCTGGCCGAGGGACTCATCGGCGCAGGGCTGGTCCGGGGTTCGGCCGCCGACGCCGTCGCTTCGGGCGCCATGACCCTCTTCATGCCCCACGGACTGGGCCACGGCATCGGCATGGACGTCCACGACTGCGAGGCTTTCGGCGAACGGTCGTTCGACTTCTCGTCGATCGCCGGCCGGGCCGCCGCCTCGGGCACCTGCATCTACCGCGCCGCCTGGCGCCTGCGCACCGGCACGGTCCTCTCCGACGAACCGGGCATCTACTTCATCCCGGCGCTCATCGACAAATGCCGCGCTGAGGGGCTCTACAAGGGGATCATCGACTACGACGCCCTCGACTCCTACCGCGACTTCGGCGGCATCCGCATCGAGGACGACCTGCTCGTTACCGAAACCGGCTGCCGGATGCTCGGCGACAAGAAGATCCCCATCACGGTCGACGAACTCGAAGCCGTCGTCGGAAAATAACCGGAAATCAAGGTGGGCCGAATCCTCGTTATTTCGATCGTTCTGATCGCGCTCCTGCTTTGCGTTTTCTTCTCGGAAGAAATCCTGACGTGGAGCAAAAACGTACTGATCGAGGCGCTGATCTACCTCGCCGTTTTCATCGCGGGGTGGCTTATAGGCCGTTACGGACGCTGCTCGAAAGCGTAGCTGCGCCGCGGCGTCCTCTTTCCTTTCGGATAAAAATCGCTCCTTTCGGGGGCGATTTTTTTGTTTCTTCCCGAATTTTTCGTATATTCGACAAACCGCAAAACCTTAAAACTATCCGCCATATGAAAAACTACGCTGCCAAAGAGATCAAGAACGTCGTGCTGATCGGCGCTCCGGGTACCGGCAAAACCACCCTGGCCGAAGCGATGGCCTACGAAGGCAAGGTCATCGACCGCCGGGGTTCGATCGAGAGCTGCAACACCCTCTCGGACAACACCGACATCGAGCACGAATACAAGCGTTCGATCTACTCCACGATCCTCTTCACGGAGTTCATGGAGCGCAAGCTCAACATCATCGACTGCCCGGGGTCGGACGACTTCTGCGGCAACCTTTTCTCGGCCTTCAAGGTCGGCGACGTGGGCGTCTTCCTCTACAGCGCCGTCAACGGCTGGGAGGTCGGCAGCGAGATTCAGGCCCGCTACGCCCGCATCCTGAAGAAGCCCGTCATCGGCGTCATCAACCAGCTCGACCACGACAAGGCCAATTTCGAAGCAGCGTTCGAATCGATCAAAGCCGCCTCGCGCGTGAAACCCGTCATCGTGCAGTACCCCATCAACCAGGGTCCCGGCTTCGACGCTTTCATCGACGTGCTGATGATGAAGATGTACCGCTTCAAGGACACCGACGGCCACCGCGAGGAGCTCGACATCCCGGCCGAGGAGCTCGAAAAGGCACAGGCCCTCAACAAGGAGCTGGTCGAAATGGCCGCCGAGCACGACGAAGCCCTCATGGAACTCTACTTCGACCGGGGCACCCTCACGCAGGACGACATCCGCTCGGGACTCAAGATCGGCGTCTCGCGCCGCGAGGTCATGCCGATCTTCTGCACCAGCGGCAAGCGCGACATCGGCACCAAGCGCCTCATGGAGTTCATCATCAATGTCGCTCCGGGTCCGCTCAAGGCTCCGGCGTTCCTCTCCGTCGAGGGCGAGGAGATTGCGGCCGACGCCGAAGCTCCCGCCGTGGCGTTCGTCTTCAAGAGCCAGATCGAACAGCACATCGGCGAGATCACCTACTTCCGTGTCATCCGCGGCAAGATCGCCGAGGGCACCGAACTGATCAACACCCGCACGGGCAACAAGGAGAAACTTTCGCAGCTCTTCGCCGTGGCAGGCAAGAACCGCATCAAGGTAACGGAGCTCTCGGCCGGCGACATCGGCTGCACGGT
>CAZIUJ010000158.1:0-2333 GCA_964542345.1 uncultured Alistipes sp. | reverse complement strand
CTCTGCCTGCTGTCAAAACCGGGCACCCCCGAAATTTCGCTTTCGACAAAGCCGAATCGATAACCGTGCAAAAATAATACTTTATTTCGGATTTTCCGCATTTTTTACTACCTTTACTCACTCTAATTCCGCAAGAGCCCATGAGTCAGAATCCGGTCGTCCGCCTGCGCAACGCCTCCATCTGCCACGCCAGCGATACGTTCGGCCGCTCGGCCGAACGCCTGTTGCGCGAGAGCGAAATGGTCCTCTCGGACGTCGATCTGGAGGTCGCCCCGGGCGAGTTCGTTTACCTGATCGGGCGCGTGGGCAGCGGCAAGAGTACTCTGCTGAAAACCCTCTACGCCGAGGTGCCCCTGCTCACGGGCGAGGGCGAAATCGCCGGCTTCGACCTGCGGCGGCTGCGGCGCCGCGACATCCCCTACCTGCGGCGGCGCATCGGCATCGTCTTTCAGGACTACCAGCTGCTCACGGACCGCAACGTCTTCATGAACCTCCACTACGTCATGAAAGCCACCGGCTGGAAGCGCAGCTCGGAGATTCGCGCACGCATCGATCAGGTTCTGCAGGTCGTCGATCTGCAGAACAAAAGCTACAAGATGCCGTTCGAGCTCTCGGGCGGCGAGCAGCAGCGCCTGGTCATCGCCCGCGCCCTGCTCAACCGGCCGAAGGTCCTGCTGGCCGACGAGCCGACGGGCAACCTCGATCCCGTAACGGCCGACGGCATCATGAAGCTCTTTCTCGACATCGCCCGCCGGGGCTGCGCCGTGGTCATGTCCACGCACAACACCTCGCTCATCGAGAACTACCCCGCCCGTGCCGTCCTCTTCGCGCAGGGCCGCATCCGCGAAATCGACCTCGAAGCGGAGCTGTCGTAGGTGCCTTTCCAGCGGCTTGCGGGGGCTTGTTTTTCTCGGAAATTATCCCTATATTTGTACGATATTTCAAATTCAGCAAATGAGCACCGAACAAGAAAACGTTAAGAAACAGGAGGAGGCCTATTCCGCGTCGAATATCCAGGTTCTCGAAGGCTTGGAGGCCGTGCGCAAGCGCCCTGCCATGTACATCGGCGACATCGGCGAAAAGGGTCTCCACCATCTGGTCTACGAGGTCGTGGACAACTCGATCGACGAAGCGCTGGCCGGTTACTGTACCGATATAGACGTAACGATCAACGAAGATAACTCCATCACGGTCAAGGACAACGGCCGCGGTATTCCGACCGACTTCCACGAAAAGGAGGGCAAGTCGGCGCTCGAAGTCGTCCTCACCGTGCTGCACGCCGGCGGCAAGTTCGACAAGGGCTCCTACAAGGTCTCGGGCGGTCTGCACGGCGTCGGCGTCTCGTGCGTGAACGCCCTGTCGACGCTGCTCGTCGCTGAGATTCACCGCGACGGCAAAATCTTCAAGCAGACCTACAGCAAGGGCGTCCCCACTTCGAAAGTCGACGTCGTAGGCACGTGCGAGGACCGCGGTACGATCGTAACGTTCAAGCCCGACGGCGAAATCTTCACCCAGACGACCGTTTACAAGTACGACATCCTGGCCAACCGCCTGCGCGAGCTGGCTTTCCTGAACAAGGGCATCCGGCTCAACCTCTACGACCTGCGTCCCAATGACGAGGGCAAGACGCGCGAGGACCACTTCTACTCGGAGGAGGGCCTCAAGGAGTTCGTCAAGTACCTCGACGCCACGCGCGGCGAGCCGATCATCGACTCGATCATCTACCTGGATACCGAGAAGAACGGCGTGCCCGTGGAGGTGGCCATGCAGTATAACGACTCCTACTCGGAGAACGTACACTCCTACGTCAACAACATCAACACCATCGAGGGCGGTACGCACCTCACGGGTTTCCGTCGCGCGCTGACTCGCACGCTCAAGAAGTACGCCGAGGATTCGGGCATGCTCGCGAAGGTCAAGTTCGACATCAGCGGCGACGACTTCCGCGAGGGCCTCACGGCCGTCGTCTCGGTCAAGGTCGCCGAGCCCCAGTTCGAGGGACAGACTAAGACCAAGTTGGGCAACGACGAAGTTTCGGCTGCCGTGGATCAGGCCATGACCGTGGCGCTGGGCCACTATCTGGAGGAGAACCCCAAAGACGCAAAGGCCATCGTTCAGAAAGTCGTGCTGGCCGCGACGGCCCGCCATGCCGCCCGCAAGGCCCGCGAAGCCGTGCAGCGCAAGACGCCCCTCTCGGGCGTGGGACTTCCCGGCAAGCTGGCCGATTGTTCGAGCCGCGACCGCTCGATCGCCGAAATCTTCTTCGTCGAGGGCGACTCGGCAGGCGGCACGGCCAAGTCGGGCCGCGACCGCAACTTCCAGGCGATCATGCC
>CAZIUJ010000157.1:0-2334 GCA_964542345.1 uncultured Alistipes sp. | reverse complement strand
CTATCCCATCACGCCTTCGTCGACGATGGCCGAACTCGTCGACGAGTGGGCGGCGCAGGGCCGCAAGAACATCTTCGGCGAGACGGTGAAGGTCGTGGAGATGCAGTCCGAGGCCGGTGCCGCCGGCGCCGTGCACGGGTCGCTGCAGAGCGGCGCCCTGACCTCGACGTTCACCGCGTCGCAGGGCCTGCTGCTGATGATCCCCAATATGTACAAGATTTCGGGCGAGCTGCTCCCCGGTGTCTTCCACGTTTCGGCGCGTGCGCTGGCCGCACAGTCGCTGTCGATCTTCGGCGACCATCAGGATGTCATGGCTACCCGCCAGACGGGCTTCGCCATGCTGGCCACCTCGTCGGTGCAGGAGGTCATGGACCTCGCCGGCATCGCGCATATCGTCTCGCTGAAAGCGCGCGTGCCGTTCCTGCACTTCTTCGACGGCTTCCGCACCTCGCATGAGATTCAGAAGATCGAGCTCATCGACGAGGCCGCCCTCACGGCCATGCTCGACCGCGACGCGCTGAAGAAGTTCCGCGCACAGGCCCTGAATCCCGAGCACCCCGTTACGCGCGGTACGGCGCAGAACCCCGACATCTACTTCCAGACCCGCGAGGCGGCCAACAAGTTCTACCAGGCCGTGCCCGACATGGTCAACGACGCCATGAAGGAGATTTCGAAGATCACGGGCCGCGAGTACAAGCCTTTCACCTACTACGGTGCCGCCGACGCCGAGCACATCATCGTCGCGATGGGTTCCGTTACGGAGACCATCAAGGAGACGATCGACTACCTGCAGAAGCAGGGCAAGAAGGTCGGTCTGATCACCGTGCACCTCTACCGTCCTTTCTCGGAGAAGTACTTCTTCGACGTCGTGCCCGCTACCGTGAAGCGCGTCTGCGTGCTCGACCGCACGAAGGAGCCCGGCGCCGAGGGTGAACCCCTGTACCTTGACGTGAAGTCGATGTTCTACGGCAAGAAGCTCCAGCCCATGATCCTCGGCGGCCGCTACGGCCTCTCGTCGAAGGACACCACGCCGGCGCAGATGCTCGCCGTCTTCGAGAACCTGGCCGCCGCCGCTCCGAAGGAGCACTTCACGGTGGGTATCAACGACGACGTTACGAACCTCTCGCTGCCCGTCGGCGAGGAGATTTCGCTTGCCAAGCCCGGTACGTTCGAAGCCCTGTTCTTCGGTCTGGGCGCCGACGGTACGGTGGGTGCCAACAAGAACTCGATCAAGATCATCGGCGGCACGACCAACAAGTACTGCCAGGCCTACTTCTCCTACGACTCCAAGAAGTCGGGCGGCTACACCTCGTCGCACCTGCGCTTCGGCGATCTGCCCATCACGTCGCCCTACCTCGTTACGACGCCCGACTTCGTGGCCTGCCACGTGCCGTCGTACGTCGACAAGTACGACGTGCTGAAAGGCCTCAAGAAAGGCGGTTCGTTCCTGCTGAACTCGGTGCACGACGCCGAGACCACCTGCAAGACGCTGCCCGACCACATGAAGGTCTATCTGGCGAAGAACAACATCAACTTCTACATCATCAACGCCACGAAGATCGCCGCCGAACTCGGTCTGGGTTCGCGTACGAACACCATCATGCAGTCGGCATTCTTCAAGATCGCCAACGTGATCCCGTTCGAGAAGGCCGTCGAGGAGATGAAACACGCCATTCTCAAGTCCTACGGCAAGAAGGGCGAGGATATCGTCAACATGAACTACGCTGCGGTCGATGCCGGCGGCAACGCCGTCGTCAAGATCGACGTGCCCGCCGAGTGGGCTTCGATCGAGGTCAAGGCTGCGGCCCACGACGTCGATATGTCGCGTCCCGAGTTCGTCCGCAACATCGTCGACCCGATCAACGCGCTTAAGGGCGACGACCTGCCCGTCTCGGCATTCAACGGCCGCGAGGACGGTACGTGGGACAACGGCACCGCTGCCTACGAGAAGCGCGGCATCGCCGTCAACGTACCCGAGTGGCAGATCGACAACTGTATCCAGTGCAACCAGTGCGCCTATGTCTGCCCCCACGCCGCCATCCGGCCGTTCCTCGCCACCGAGGCCGAGGCTGCCGCTTCGGGTGCCGAGTGGAAGCAAGGCTTGGGCGAGACCAAGGAGTACAAGTTCCGCATCCAGGTGTCGCCGCTCGACTGTACGGGCTGCAACAACTGCGTCGACGTCTGCCCCGCCAAGGAGAAGGCCCTCGTCATGAAGCCGCTCGAGTCGCAGATGAAGCAGGCCGAGAACTGGGACTACATCACCAAGCAAATCGGCTACAAAGAGGTCGTCGACAAGACCAAGTCGGTCAAGAACCTGCAGTTCGCACAGCCGCT
>CAZIUJ010000156.1:0-2351 GCA_964542345.1 uncultured Alistipes sp. | reverse complement strand
CGCGTGGATTCTCGACAAACCGATGGGATACGTGCGCGGAAGTGCAAAAGACCATCCCTCGTTTACCGGCGAGAGCGGCGGCACGCCCCGCTATGTCGCCTCGCCCGACATCAATACTGAGGACTTCTGCGCCGCTGTCGACTTCCTTTCGATCTGCGAGGATGCTGACCCCGCACGGATCGGCATCATCGGTATTTGCGGCTGGGGCGGTCTGGCGCTCAATGCGGCGGCGATCGACACGCGCATCCGGGCGACGGTCGCCTCGACCATGTACGACATGTCGCGTGTCAACGCCCGCGGCTACTTCGATTCGATGGATGCCGACGCCCGCTACGAACTGCGGCGGCAGCTCAATGCCCAACGCACGGAGGATGCCCGAAACGGATCGTATGCCCTCGGCGGCGGGGTCGTCGATCCGCTGCCCGACGGTGCTCCGCAGTTCGTCAAGGACTACTATGCCTATTACAAGACGCCGCGCGGCTATCATCCCCGTTCGCTCAACTCCAACGGCGGCTGGAACCGCACGTCGGCCCTCTCGTTCATCAACATGCCGATTCTGGCCTACAGCGACGAAATCCGCAGCGCTGTTCTTGTCCTCCACGGCGAGAAAGCCCACTCGCGCTATTTTGGCGAGGATGCGTTCCGCAAGCTGCAGGGCGACAACAAGGAGCTGCTGATCATCCCCGGCGCCAGCCATACGGACCTGTACGACAACCTTGCCGTCATTCCGTTCGACAAGCTGGAGACGTTTTTTGCGGAGAATTTGAAGTAACGGCTTGCTTTTTTTGTGAGAAAATCGTATCTTTAACTTCGTTTTAGATACTTCGCCGCGGCAAAAGGCAAATAAATTTGCTTTGCGCTCGGCTTAATCGTATCTTTGATTTCGAACTTAGATACTTCGCCTCGGCAAAATGAATAAAAAGAAAACAACCCGGATATGAAACCGTTCATCGCTCTCTTTTGCGCCCTCTGCTGCTGCGGAGGGACTTTCGCTGCCGCCACTTTCCCTGACGGCACGCCCATCGACCCCTGGTTCGACGCCTCCCGGAAGATCGATCCTGCCACGCTGGGCCCCCGCTTTGTCGTTACCGACTACGGCGTCGTGCAGGACAGCACCCTCGTACAGACTGCGGCCTTGCAGGCCGTCATCGACCGGGCAGCCGCCGAAGGTGGGGTAGTGGTCATTCCCGAGGGGGTTTATCTTTCGGGGGCCCTCTTTTTCCGGCCCGGCACGCACCTGCATATCGAGCGGGGCGGAGTGCTGAAAGGCAGCGACGACATCTCCGACTTCCCGATCGTCGACACCCGCATCGAGGGGCAGTCGCTCCGCTACTTCGCCGCGCTGGTCAACGCCGACCATGCCGACGGCTTCACCCTCTCGGGCGAGGGTGCCGTCGACGGCAACGGAGAACGTTACTGGCGCTCGTTCTGGCTGCGGCGCAAGGTCAATCCCGCCTGCACCAACATGGATGAACTGCGGCCGCGGCTCGTTTACATTTCCCATTCGAAAGACGTGCAGCTGCAGGATGTTACGCTTCGCAATTCGCCGTTCTGGACCACGCACCTCTATCGCTGCGACTTCGTGCGGCTGCTCGACCTGCGGATTCTGGCTCCTTTCGAGCCGGTCAAGGCTCCCAGCTCCGATGCCGTCGACCTCGACGCCTGCTCCAACGTCCTGATCCGGGGATGTTACATGTCGGTCAACGACGACGCCGTCGCCCTTAAGGGCGGCAAAGGTCCGTGGGCCGATACCGACCCCACGAACGGCGCCAACTGCAACATCATCATCGAAGATTGTACCTACGGTTTCTGCCACAGCTGCCTTACGTGCGGCAGCGAGGCGATTCACTGCCGCAACATCGTCCTGCGAAACTGCCGCGTCGACCGGGCCAGCCGCCTGCTGTGGCTCAAGATGCGGCCCGACACGCCGCAGAACTACGAGCACATTCTTGTCGAGGGTGTTTCGGGCAATGCCCGCTCGTTCCTCTTCATCAAGCCGTGGACCCAGTTTTTCGATCTCAAGGGACGGGAAGATATTCCGCTCTCCACCGCGTCGTTCGTCACCATGCGGAACATCGACTTGCGCTGCGAACGCTTCTTCGACGTCAAGCAAGCCGACGAGCAGTACCGCCTTTCCGACTTCACGTTCGAGAACCTCGACATCCGGGCCTCCGACACTACATGCGTCCGCGCCGGCATTCCCCGCTTCCGCTGGAAGCGCGTCAGCCTTAGGCAGGAGTAAGAAAATGAAACGGAAAAAACGTCCTCCCGAAAGGAGGACGTTTTTCGAAATGGAGTGAACCCGCTGGGACCACGATATATTTCCGAAAATTTCCGATATTTTCACAATT
>CAZIUJ010000155.1:0-2362 GCA_964542345.1 uncultured Alistipes sp. | reverse complement strand
CATCCTCCGCTTCGATGGCATCCGTCTCGATGGCGTCTGCTTCGAGAGCCTCCTCCCGGCGAACGCAAGTACATCCTGCGCGGCGGTACGGGCATCTTCACGGGCCGTCTGCCTTTCGTCTGGATCGTCTCGGCCGTGGGTAACAGCAACTGCATGCAGGCCCAGACCATCCTCAACGCCGGCGACAAGGACTTGGCCAACCTCAAGTTCCACGACAACGTCGGCGACATCCTCAACGATCTTTACGGCGGTGAATTCCAACAGCAGGACCTCGCGGCTCCGCAGTCGGCCACCATCATGGACAAGCATCTGAAGATGCCGTCGACGTGGAAATCGTCGCTGGCTCTGGACCTGAAACTCCCGGGCGACGTCAACCTCAATATCGAGGGTATCTATAACAAGGATATCAATTCGGTGGCCGTCTCCAAACTCGGTCAGGAAGAGGTCGAGGGCGGTATTCTGCTGCCGGGCGAACCCGAAGCGCGCAAACTGTGGAAATCGTCGAACATCCTGAACGGCGACGGCCGCAAAGTCACTCCCTACCTGATCCACAACGCCGACGTCGACGGCTACTACGCCTCGGTAACGGCTCAGCTCTCCAAGACCTGGAACTTCGGTCTCTCGATCAGCGCCGCTTATACCTACGCTTCGTCGAAGAACGTCATCGACGGCATCGGCGACCAGGTGACCTCGGCCTACAACACCAACACGTTCAACCGCAACGGTTCGAACGTTGCCGAGCTCGGCTATTCGTCCTACGTATCGCCCCACCGCGTTCTGTTGAACATCGGTTATCGCCTCTCGGCACCCAAGTCGTCGACCAGCTTCGGTCTCTACTACGAAGCCTCGCGCTTAGGTTACATCGGCAACTACTCCTACTCGCGCTACTCCTACACGATGTACGTACAGAGCGGTAAATACCAGGACCCCGTCACCAACGACGGCGGTGCCGTAAACCTGATCTACATCCCCACCCGCGAGCAGCTCGACGGCATGGAGTTCACCTCGGCCGACAACAAGGAGGAGTTCTGGGCATTCATCAACCACGACGAGTACCTCTCGAAACACATCGGCGAGTACTCGAAGCGCGGCGGTGCCGTGATGCCGTGGCACCACGAACTGAGCTTCAAGTTCGCCCACGACTTCTATTTCAACGTCAAGGGCAAGCGCAACGCCCTGACCGTAGGCGTCGACGTGAACAATATCGCCAACCTCATCAACCGCAACTGGGGCAACGTTCGTCAGATCAGCTCCAGCCAGATTCTCCAGTACGATACGAAAAGCAATGTCTACACGTTCCACAATCCTACCTGGTCGGTCAAGGCCAGCACGGTTTCCACGTGGTCGGCGCTGCTGAGCATCCGTTACACGTTCAACTGATCCTCCGGGGTCCGCAAACAGAGAGACCTGCCCATAGGGGCAGGTCTTTTTTTGTGCCGGGCCGGACGAACGACTCGCCTGCCCGCGAATTACCTTTCCAAAAGTTCTTCCCGCAACTCTCCGCAGGTGACCTCGGGATGCCGGGCATCGAACAGCTTGCCGCGAATGCCGAGCGCCTCGGCCGCCGCGATGTTCGAACGGCGGTCGTCGACGAAGAGCGTCTCCGCAGGATCGAGGCCGTAACGTTCGAGCAGGATTTCATAAATCCGCGGCTCAGGCTTCACACTACCCTCCTCACACGAAACGACCTCGCCGTCGAAAAGCCGGTAGACCGGGAAGCGGCGCAGGAAAGCGATGAACTCGCGCGACATGTTCGACAAGACATAGAGCTTGTAACCGGCTGCCTTGAGATCACGGATCAACGCCTCGGTCGGCTTCACCGGTTCCTGTATCTCGATCGAACGGCGCAGAAACTCCTCGCATTTGGGGCGCGAGCAAGCGTGCATGGCGCACAGCGTCTCCGTCACGTCGTCGAGCGTCGAGGTGCCGCGGTCGTACTCCTCCCAGAAACGCGGCATCGGGTCCGAGCGCACGAATGCGAAAAAGTCGATGAATTCCTGCGTGCATTTCGCCGCATCGCGCGCAAAGAGCACGCCTCCGAGATCGAAAACGATATTTTTCATAGGGACGAAGATACGAATAAGCGAGGGCAAAAGCAAGTGAGCTTGCTTTTTGCCGAGCGGGAGTATCTAAAGTGAAGTTAAAGATGGTGCAAGCCGAGAGCAATGCCGAACTTGTTCGAGCATTGCCGAAGCGCCGCCCATCTAAAACGAAGTTAAAGATACGAAAATAAGGTAAAAAGTGAAAGGTTAAAAGTAATATGCCGAGCACAAGCGAAGTCAAGCCCCCCCGCGGGGGATTAAAGTGAACCCAATTATATACTTTAATGTACCAGCGTTTCTCGGCCCTTATTTTCAAATCC
>CAZIUJ010000154.1:0-2373 GCA_964542345.1 uncultured Alistipes sp. | reverse complement strand
GCAGAACGTGGCGCTCGTCCGCGGACGGCGGGCCAACAAGGTGGCCGTGCAGCGATTCCGCGCAGCCCGCAAATTCATGGAGCAGGGAGATCGCCACGCCTTTTACGAAGAGATGCTGCGGGCCCTGTGGGGCTATGTGAGCGACAAGTTCAACATCCCCGTGGCCAACCTGACCAAAGAGAACGTCCGCGAGGAGCTGCAGCGCCGCGGCGTCGCGACCGAGGAGTCGCAGCGCTTCACCGCGATCATCGCCCAGTGCGACGAAGCGCAGTATGCACCCGCCGCAGAGACGCAGATGCACGAAGTCTATGCGGCCGGCGTCGATCTGGTGTCGCGCATCGAATCGACGATCAAACGATAGCAAAGCCCATGAAACGACTGATCATAGCCCTGTTCGCCCTCGTCCTCGGATGCGGGGTTCTGGCGGCGCAGGAGGAGCAAGCGGCCCCCGAAGCCGTCGCGGCCGAGACGCCGGCGACCCCCGAGGCGCTGTGGGACCAGGCCAACACGGCCTACATCAACGGCGACTTCCGCGCCGCGGCCGACGCCTACGAACGGCTGCTGGCACAAGGAGCGGTCTCCGCGAAGCTCTACTACAACTTAGCCAACGCCTGCTTCAAGCAAGACCGTCTCTCGGAGGCGATCCTCTACTACCGGCGGGCCCTGCGGCTGGCCCCCGGCAGCGAAGACATCCGCTACAACCTGAGCGTCGCCGAAGCCCGCACGAAAGACACCATCGAGCGGATTCCCGAATTTTTCCTCACCGGCTGGCTGCGCGGCATCCGCCGCACGATGAGCGGCACGGCCTGGAGCATCCTGTCGCTCGTACTGTTAAGCTGCGCGCTGGCGCTGATGCTGCTCTACCTGCTGGCGCGGCGCCTCCCGCTCCGCAAGGCGGGATTCTACGGCACGCTTGCCGCGACGCTGCTCTTCGTATGCGCCACGTGGTTCGCGGCGGCCGAACGCCGCGAGCAGCTCGACGACACGCGCGCCGTGGTGATGCCGGCCTCGGTGGCCGTAAAGAGCTCGCCCGACAAGTCGTCCACCGACCTTTTCATGCTACACGAAGGGACCCTCGTGCGGATCGTCGACCGCCTCGGCGACTGGTGCGAAATCGTCCTGGAAGACGGCAAGAAAGGCTGGCTGGAAAGCCGTAAAATCGAGACGATCTAATGTCGAAGCTCTTACAGGATGTGGTCGGCGAGCTGTCGAAGCTGCCCGGCGTGGGACGGCGCACCGCCCTGCGGCTGGCCATGCACCTCCTGCGCATGGAGCCCGACTCGGTCGGCGAAATGACGCGCAGCATCGACCGCTTCCGCAACGAGATCAAGCACTGCGCGCGCTGCAACAACCTCTCCGACGAGGAGGTCTGCCCGATCTGCACCGACAGCGAGCGCGACCGCTCGACGATCTGCGTCGTCGAGCAGGTCGCCGACGTCCTCTCGATCGAAAATACGCACCAGTACAAGGGGCTCTATCATGTGCTGGGCGGCGTCATCTCGCCCATGCAGGGCATCGCCCCCTCCGACCTGAAGATCGACCTGCTGTGCGACCGCATCGCTGAGGGCGAAATCCGGGAGGTGATCCTTGCGATCTCGACCTCGGTCGAAGGCGAAACGACGCTCTTCTACCTGATGAGCCGCCTGCGCCACTATCCGGGGGTGAAGATCACCTCGATCGCCCGCGGCATCGGCTTCGGCGACGAACTGGAATATGTCGACGAACTGACCATCACCCACGCGCTGATGAACCGCCGGGAAGTGGAGTGAGGGAGAGAGGTTCAAAGCGGCGGACGGGAAACCGCCGCCAGGAAGACCGGCCGAAAATCCTATCCAAGCAATATAAAAGAAAGATGGAATTCGTTACCCAAGAGAAGCTGACGATCGTCGGCGCAGCCGGCATGATCGGCTCCAACATGGCCCAGACGGCCCTGATGATGCACCTGACCCCCAACATCTGCCTCTACGACCCCTTCGCGCCGGCGCTCGAAGGCGTGATCGAGGAGCTACGCCACTGCGCTTTCGAGGGCGTGAACCTCACGTGGACCTCCGACATCGGCGACGCCCTGACGGGTGCCTCCTACGTCGTCTCGTCGGGCGGTGCCGCCCGCAAGGCCGGCATGACGCGCGAAGACCTCCTGAAAGGCAACGCCGAGATCGCCGCACAATTAGGCAAGGACATCCGCACCTACTGCCCCGATGTCAAGCATGTGGTCATCATCTTCAACCCGGCCGACATCACGGGGCTCGTAACGCTGATCCACGGCGGGCTGCACCCCTCGCAGGTTTCGACCCTCGCGGCCCTCGACTCGACGCGCCTGCGCACATTGTTGATCCGGTGTCCCACTTGGCAAGAGCCTTGTACCATTGGCGG
>CAZIUJ010000153.1:0-2397 GCA_964542345.1 uncultured Alistipes sp. | reverse complement strand
CGTCGAGTGAGGAATAAGATAGTTGCAGAAAGTAAGATGCAAAAATTGATTTTCTACTTTTCACCTTTAACCTTTAACTTTTCACCTAAAATATTGAAGCTGCCATGAAATGTGCAGTCCCGGCCTTGTGGCCGGGACTGCAGCTCCTGAAGCCGAGGCGGTACGGCTATTTGGTCAACTCGGCCAATGCGGCGGCGGCGTTCTGAGCCGCAGCGCCGGCGGTTACCTGCTGGAACGCGGCGATGGCCTGCGGCTTCATGTCGCGGGCGTTGTAAGCGGCACCCAACAGATAGTACATCAACGACTTGTCGGCCTCCCCGGTCTGTGCGGCGGCAGCGGCCTCGCCCAACTCGATGACCTTCGCGTAGTCCTTCTTGTTGGCATACGCCTGCAAGCGGACGTTCTGGAACAAAGCGCTTTCGGGATTCTTCTCCAACTGAGCGTCGGCCATTGCGATGATGCCGTCGAAGTCGCCGGCCTGCTGCATGGCGGCCACCTTGTTGTTGGTATAGAGGGCCATCATCTCCTTAGCTTTGGCCGCGTCGTCGACGTACTTGGGGTTGGTCTTGGCGGCGACGGCCTCGTAAATCTCCATACCCTCGGCGTAGCTGCCCATTTCGCAATAACTCATGGCGAGGTTCAAGGCCATCGACGTGTTGTTGGGATCGGCCTTATAACCCTTGGCGAAGATCTCGGCGGCCGTGGCGTAGTCCTTGTTGTTGAAAGCCTCGCCGCCCTGTGCCTGGTAGACGGTGGCGACGAACTTGTTGGCCCGGCTCTGCTGTGCCGTGTCGCCGTAGAGCTCGGCCAGATCGGCCGACTTGGCGAAGTTGGCCAGTGCCGCGTCGAAATTCTTCGTGCGGAGCGCCGCGCCGCCCAACTGGAAGTAACATTTCGGAAGCACGCTCTGTGCCGTGGCGACGAGCGAAGCGGCCTCGTCGTTGTCCATGCCCAAGTCGATCACCTGCTCGAACTTGGCGGCGGCCGTAGCGAAATCCTTCGCCCCGTAGGCGGCGGCCGCCTCGTTGTAGATGACGTTCACGTCCTGTGCCCAAAGCGTCGCGGAAGCCAGCAGCGCGATCGCCGATACAAACCATTTTTTCATCTTATGCGATTTTTTAGAGTTGTCGTTATCCGGCGCACATCCGAGTCTTTGCGGAGATACGCAGGAGACAAAAGTAACAAATAATTTCCTTTTAATCAAACACCGCGCCCCGCTATTCGCGAAGCGAAGCGAAAAAGCGCGCCATCAACTCCTCGCACGCCTCGCGCAAGACGCCCCGCGCGACGGTCGTTCTGGGGTGGAAAACCTCCCCGGAGAAGCGGCGGTAGCCTTTCTTCGGGTCGTCGGCCCCCCACACCACGCGCCCGACCTGCGCCCAGCCGATAGCCCCGGCGCACATGATGCAAGGCTCGACGGTAACATACAACGTGCACTGCTGCAGGTACTTGCCCCCGAGTGTCGAAGCGGCGGCCGTGAGGGCCTGCATCTCGGCATGGGCCGTGGGGTCGGCGAGGGTCTCGACCAGATTGTGCCCGCGGCCGACGATACGCCCCTCGGCCACGACGACGGCGCCGACGGGCACCTCCTCCTCGTCGAACGCCTTGCGGGCCTCGGCAAGGGCCTGCCGCATGAATTTTTCGTCGGTCGACTGCTGTTCGTCCATAAGTTTATCGGATGATCTCCGGCCCCAAAATTACGAAAAATCGGCATGCCGGCCGCGGCCGATCCGAAAAATTGTGAAAATGATGAATTTTGTATACCTTTGTAAGTTGCAAGAAAAAAAACGAAAAACCACATAACGTCTATGTACAGAACCCATACGTGCGGTGCCCTGAGGGCCGAAAACGTCCACGAAACCGTTACCCTGGCCGGGTGGGTGCAGAAAGTGCGAAACCTCGGCGCCATGACTTTCATCGACCTGCGGGACCGCTACGGCCTGACGCAGATCGTCGTCGAAGAACACTCGCCGGCCGAAGCCCGCGAAACGGCCGCCCGCATCGGCCGCGAATGGGTGCTGCGAGTTACGGGCCGCGTCGTCGAACGCGAATCGAAGAATCCGAAGATGCCCACGGGCGACATCGAAGTGTCGGCCGAACGGATCGAGGTGCTCAACGAAGCGCAGACGCCCCCGTTCACGATCGAAGAACAGTCGGACGGCGGCGACGACCTGCGGATGAAGTACCGCTACTTAGACCTGCGGCGTCCGCCCCTGCAACGCAACATGATCCTGCGCCACAAAATGGCGCAAGAAATCCGCCGCTTCCTGGACAGCGAAGGATTCCTGGAAATCGAGACGCCCTACTTAGTCGGCTCCACGCCCGAAGGGGCGCGCGACTTTGTGGTGCCGAGCCGCATGAACCCCAACCAGTTCTACGCCCTGCCCCAGTCGCCGC
>CAZIUJ010000152.1:0-2439 GCA_964542345.1 uncultured Alistipes sp. | reverse complement strand
TCTCGGTCGAGGAGTACGCCTACTGCTGCGAGCGCATCGACCGCGAGGAGCAGGTCGGCCTGATCGAGGTCAACGTCTCGTGTCCCAACGTGCGGCACGGGGGCATGTCGTTCGGCACCTCGCCCGAGGCGGCCGCCGAGATAACGCGCGCCGTCAAGGCCGTAACGACCAAGCCGGTCTATATCAAGCTGAGCCCCAACGTTACCGACATCGTCGCGATCGCCCGGGCTTGCGAGGAGGCGGGGGCCGACGGCCTGTGCCTCATCAACACCTTGTTGGGCATGCGGATCGACATCGCCCGCCGCCGGCCCGTCATCGCCAACACGATGGGCGGCTTTTCCGGCCCTGCGGTCTTCCCCGTCGCCGTGCGCATGGTTTGCCAGGTCGCCCGGGCCTGCCGCGTGCCCGTCATCGGATGCGGGGGCGTGCAGTCGGCCCGCGACGTCATCGAGATGATGATGGCCGGAGCCACGGCCGTGGAGGTCGGCGCCGCCAATCTGGTGAATCCCTACGCCTCGAAGGAGATCATCGAGGCCCTGCCCGCCGAAATGGAACGGCTCGGCATCGAACGGCTGAGCGATATTATCGGCGCGGTAAATAATTGTGAATTTTGAATGGTGAATGATGAATTGCACGAATGACGTAATCATCGCCTGCGACTTCGCCTCGGCCGGGGAGACGTTCCGCTTCCTCGACCTCTTCGCAGACGAAACGAGAAAACCCTTTCTGAAGATCGGCATGGAGCTGTTCTACGCCGAGGGACCGGCCGTCGTGCGCGAAATCAAGCGCCGGGGCCACCGCATTTTCCTCGACCTGAAGCTCCACGACATCCCCAACACCGTCCGCAAGGCGATGGCCGTGCTGTCGCGCCTGGACATCGACATGTGCAACGTCCACGCCGCCGGCACCATTGAGATGATGCGCGCCGCCCGCGAGGGCCTCACGCGCGAGGACGGTTCGCGGCCCCTGCTGATCGCCGTTACGCAGCTCACCTCCACGAGCGAGGAGCGCATGCGGCGCGAGCTGTTGATCAGGGCCTCGATCGACGATACGATCGTGCAGTATGCCCGCAACGCCCGCGAGGCGGGATTGGACGGCGTGGTCTGCTCGCCGCTGGAGGCCGGCATGGTGCACCGGGCATGCGGCGCCGACTTCCTGACCGTAACGCCCGGCGTGCGCTTCGCCGACGGCGACGTCGCCGACCAGGTGCGCGTAACGACGCCCGCCCGGGCCCGCGAGATCGGCTCGGACTTCATTGTCGTCGGGCGTCCCGTTACGGGCGCTCCCGATCCCGTGGCCGCTTACCGGCGTTGCGTCGAAGAATTTGTAAAAAGCGAATAACGAAAAGAAGAATCATGGAGAAATCGATCGCTAAGGATTTGCTCTCGATCGGCGCGGTCTTCCTGCGCCCCGGGCAGCCGTTCACGTGGGCCAGCGGCATCAAGAGCCCCATCTATTGCGACAACCGGCTGACGCTGACGGCTGTCGGGGTGCGCAAGCGGGTCGAGGCCGCTTTGGCTGAGGTCGTGCGCACGAAATTCCCCGACGCCGAGGTGTTGATGGGCACATCGACGGCCGGCATCGCCCACGCCGCCATCACGGCCGCGCTGCTCGACCTGCCGATGGGCTATGTCCGCTCCGGCGCGAAGGACCACGGGCGCGGCAACCGCATCGAGGGCCGCCTCGAAAAGGGGCAGAAGGTCGTCGTCATCGAGGATCTGATTTCGACCGCCGGTTCATGCATCGAGGTCGTCGAGGCGCTGCGCGAGGCGGGTGCCGAGGTCTTGGGCGTCGCATCGATCTTCACCTACGGCATGCAGCGGGGGATCGAGCGCCTGCGCGAGGCCGGGGTCGTGAACTACAGCCTCTCGAACCTCGATGCGCTCGTCGAGGTCGCCGCCGCCGAGGGTTACATCCGTCCCGAGGACCGGGCGCGCCTCCTTGCGTTCCGCGACAACCCCGCCGACGAAAGCTGGATGAAGTAACCGAATTAAAAATGAAAAATTAAGAATTAAAAATTATTCTCGTCGTTCTGCCATGTAGCCAAATACTTTTGATTTTTAATTTTTCATTCTTCATTTTTAATTTCCAGAAACATGCGTCATCTGATAGACCCTATGGACCTCACGGTCGAGGAGACCGGGCAGATCATCGCGCTGGCCGAGGCGATCATCGCCGACCGGGCCGGCTTCAGCCAGGCCTGCAAGGGCAAGAAACTCGCCACGCTTTTCTACGAGCCTTCGACCCGTACACGACTGAGCTTCACGGCGGCCATGCTCGAATTGGGCGGCGAGGTCATCGGCTTCTCCGACGCCGCCTCGTCGTCCGTCTCCAAAGGCGAGACCGTCGCCGACACCGTGCGCGTCATCCGCTGCTTCGCCGACATCATCGCCATGCGCCACTTCAAGGAGGGGGCGCCGCTCGTGGCTTCGCAGTATG
>CAZIUJ010000151.1:0-2470 GCA_964542345.1 uncultured Alistipes sp. | reverse complement strand
TTTGTTGGCCCGTTTGCCGCGCACGAAGGCGACGTTCTGCGACTCGCGGATGCGCTTGCGCAGGGCTGCGTAGAGGGCGCCGAAGCCGGGCAGAATCCCGCCCAGCACGGCCCAGTAGGCCCCGCTGAAATGGAACGGCTGCCGGCGGGGCCGCAGCTGCGCGCCGCCCAACTTGATGAAGCGGATGTCCTGCCCCAGGAGGCGCACTTCTTCTTTCGACATGCCGCGGCCTTGCATGACCACGGCGTCGCCGCTCCCTTTGGCGTCGGGCGTGATTTCCAGCTGCAGGGGTTTCGACCGCAGCGTGCGGTACTCCATGCGCGAGGGGTCGAAGTAGGAGAACTCGACCGGCTCGATGGCGTAGCTGCCCTCGGCCCGCGCGATGAAGGGGTATTCGAACTGCCGGTAGCCGCTGATGCCGGCGGCCGACGTGTTGATCGACTCGGTGGTCTTGACGTTGTACTGCTCGAACGAGCCGGGCAGCGTCAGCTTGGGGGCCTGCACGAACGTCAGGTTGCCCGTGCCCGAGATGCGCACCGTGTAGGTCGCCGCCGAGTTGGCGGCCAGCTCCTCGGCCGGCAGCGTCGTCTCCATGTCGAAGCGGCCCACGGCGCCGTTGAAGCCGGCGGGAGCCCCGGCCGGCAGCGGCTTGACCGTGATGTTGAGGCGCTGGCTCTGCACCTTGCGGGGCACGTTGTAGACTTCGTGTCCGCCGCCGAAGAAAGGATCGATCGTGCGCTGGCTCTGCACGACGACCTGCGCCACGGCGGTCAGCTCGGCCGGATCGATCGTGAGGGTTCCGGCCTGCTGGGGGTAGAGCAGAAATTCGCGGGCGACGAGCGTTTCGTAGACCTTGCCGTTGAGGGTCTCGCGCTGGCGCCGGGCGTTGTCGGTGTTGAGCTCCTGGGCCCAGAATCCGTTGAACGACGGGAAGCGGACATCCTGATAGCCGGCCACGTTGACCCGCTCGTAGAGCTTGAACGTTACCCGCAGCGGCTCGCCCTTGAAGACCGACGTGCGCGAGATGACGGCCCGCAGCAGGATGTCGTCTTTGGCGATCTGCCCCTGTGCCGCGCTTTCGGCATCGGGCTGCCGGGTGCCGGACGGGCCGCCCTGCGCCGCGGTGCCGCCCGCCGCTTCGGCAATGATCTCTATGGGCAGCGGCCTGGTGCGGTAAACCGTGCCGTCGACCGCGATTTCGGCCGCACCGATCGTGGCGTTGCCGGCCTCCTGCGCCAGCAGGACGTAGGTGATGACGTAGTTGACGCTCCGCGACATGGAGCCGTTGACGATGCGGATCGACGATCCTTTCGAGACGGTCGGGCCGGCCAGCACGTCGAAGCCCTCGAACGAGGGTGCGACGAACGAATCCTCGTCGGGGTTGGCGTTGAGCGCGAACTCCACGCGGAAGGTTTCGCCCGTGGCGACCATCAGCGGCGAGGAGGCCTCGAACGAGACCTTCCCGGCGCCGGCGGCCGGAAACCCGGCGACTGCGGCGAGGAGCGTCAGAGCGATTTTCGCAAGGAAACCTTTCATCGGTCGAAAAGCGAAGGGGTCGGTCAGTGTTTGAAATCCGCGAAGAAGTCGTTGCCCTTGTCGTCGACGATGATGAACGCCGGGAAGTTCTCGACGTAGATCTTCCGCACGGCCTCCATGCCCAGTTCGGGGAAGTCGACGACCTCGACCGACTTGATCGAGTTCTTGGCCAGAATGGCGGCGGGACCGCCGATCGAGCCCAAGTAGAAGCCGCCGTTGGCCTTGCAGGCGTCGGTTACCTCCTGCGAGCGGTTGCCTTTGGCCACCATGACCATCGAGCCTCCGTGTTTCTGGAACAGGTCGACGTAGGGGTCCATGCGACCGGCCGTCGTGGGGCCGAACGACCCCGAAGCCATGCCCTGCGGCGTCTTGGCCGGGCCGGCGTAGTAGAC
Source organism: uncultured Alistipes sp. (assembly GCA_964542345.1). GTDB lineage: Bacteria > Bacteroidota > Bacteroidia > Bacteroidales > Rikenellaceae > Alistipes. Next base: position 542 of record CAZIUJ010000151.1, on the reverse strand, counting down.
CGGGTGTTTCTTGAAGTACTCCGGCATGGGCTTGCCCTCGTCGAGCATCCGCTTGATGCGGGCGTGGGCGATGTCGCGGGCGACGATCAGCGTGCCCTTGAGGTTCAGGCGCGTCTTGATCGGGTATTTCGTCAGGATCGCGCGGACTTTCTCCATCCCCTCGTCGAGGTCGATGTCCACGGCGGGCGACATGGCCGGCGCTTCGGCGGGCAGGAAACGGGCCGGGTTCTTCTCCAGTTCTTCGAGGAAGATGCCCTCGGGGGTGATCTTCGCCTTGATGTTGCGGTCGGCCGAGCAGCTGACGCCGATCGCCACGGGGCACGAGGCGGCGTGGCGCGGCGCGCGGATCACGCGAACGTCGTGCACGAAGTATTTGCCGCCGAACTGGGCGCCGATGCCCGACTCGCGGCAGATTTTGAGAACCTTCTCCTCCCATTCCAGGTCGCGGAAGCAGCGGCCGCCCTCGTTGCCCGATGTGGGCAGCTCATCGAGGTAGCCGGCCGAGGCTTTCTTGACGGTCGAGAGGCACATTTCGGCCGACG
>CAZIUJ010000150.1:0-2526 GCA_964542345.1 uncultured Alistipes sp. | reverse complement strand
CCTTGATGTCGCCCAACGGATAGAAAGGCAACATGTTCTGCTCGAGCCACTCGTTCGAAGCCACGGGCGAGAGCTTCCACCCGCTGTTGCAGGTCGAAACGACCTCGACGAGCGAGAAGCCCAGGCCCTCCATCGAACGCTGGAACGCCTTTTTGATCGCCGCCTTGCACTTGCGCACGTTGGCGGGCCTGTGGACGCTCTGCCGCGTGATGTAGGTGGCCCCGTCCAAGTGGGCCATCATCTCGGCGATCTTATAGGGATAGCCGTTGAGCCGCGGGTCGCGGCCGTAAGGCGTCGTGGCGGTCTTCATGCCCAGGAGGGTAGTGGGGGCCATCTGACCGCCCGTCATGCCGTAGATCGCGTTGTTGATGTAGATCGCCACGACGTTCTCGCCGCGGCCCGCGGCGTGGATCGACTCGGCGGTGCCGATAGCCGAAAGGTCGCCGTCGCCCTGGTAGGTGAAGACCATCGTCGAGGGATTCAGCCGCTTGGCAGCCGTGGCGACGGCCAGTGCCCGTCCGTGGGCCGCCTCGATCCAGTCGATGTCGATATAATTATAGGCGAAGACCGAACACCCCACGGGCGAGACACCCACGCAACGGTCGGCCAGCCCCAGTTCGGCGATGACCTCGGCGACGAGCTTATGCACGGTGCCGTGGCTGCAGCCGGGGCAGTAGTGCATGACATTGTCGGTGATGAGCTCCGGTTTGGCGTAAACCAGATTTTCCTGCTTGATTTCAACCTCTGCCATATTCGGACTACATTTTAATCAGTTTATCCTTGAGCGCCGCCAACACCTCGTCGGGGGTGAAGAGCATGCCGCCCTGACGTCCGTAGTGCTCGACAAGAGCCTTGCCGCCGACGGCCAGCCGCACGTCCTCGACCATCTGTCCGGCGTTGAGCTCGGCGGACAGGAAACCCCTGACGCCGCGCGCGGCCAGCTCGGCGATCTGCTTCGACGGGAACGGATAGAGGGTGATGGGCCGCAAAAGTCCCACCCTGAGCCCCTCGGCGCGTGCCATTTCGACGGTAGCGGAGCAGATGCGGGCCGAAGACCCGAACGCGACGATCACGTAGTCGGCATCGTCGCAGGCGACGGCCTCGTAGCGCACCTCGTTCTCCTCCAATGTCCGGTATTTTTCCTGCAGCCGCCGGTTGATGAGCTCCATCTTCTCGGACTGCAGTTCGAGCGACGTAACGACGTTGCGGCCCCGGCCGGCGGGCTTGCCCATAGCGGCCCAGGCGTCGCACTCGGCCCGAAGCTCGGCGTCGGTCTTGCGGGGGCGCTGGGGCGCCAGCACGACCTTCTCCATCATCTGACCGATGGCGCCGTCGGCGAGGATCATGGCCGGATTGCGGTATTTGAACGCGAGGTCGAACGCCTCGGCGACGTGGTCGTGCATCTCCTGCACGGAGTTGGGCGCGAAGACGATGAGGTGGTAGTCGCCGTGGCCGCCCCCCTTGACGGCCTGGAAATAATCGCCCTGCGAAGGCTGGATCGTACCCAGACCGGGCCCGCCGCGCTGGCAGTTGATGATCAGGCACGGCAGCTCGGCGCCGGCCAGATAGCTGATGCCCTCGGCCATGAGCGAGATGCCGGGGCTCGACGACGAAGTCATGACCCGCTTGCCGGTGGCGGCGCCGCCGTAGACCATGTTGATCGACGAGATTTCGGATTCGGCCTGCAGGACGACCATGCCCGTAGTCTCCCACGGCTTGAGCTCCATGAGGGTCTCCATCACCTCGGACTGCGGCGTGATGGGGTAGCCGAAATAACCGTCGCAACCGTAGCGGATCGCGGCATGGGCGATCACCTCGTTGCCCTTCATCAATTTAACTTCCTTCTCTGCCATAGCCTACTCGAATTTTTGACGATAAACCGCAATGACGCTGTCGGGGCAGATGACCGCGCACGAAGCGCACCCCGTGCAGGCGTCGGGATTCGCCATGCGGACGACGGGGTACCCCTTGCTATTGACTTCGGCCGACAATTCGAGCACTGCGCACGGACACGAAGCCACGCAGACCCCGCATCCCTTGCACCGCTCCCTGTCGACGACGATCGTTCCCTGGATTTTAGCCATAATGCCGAAACTTATTATTCGGAACAAATATAGGAATTTTTTCGACATAACGGCAACGATCGGCGGGAAATCTTTCGATCGGGACCCCGCGGAACGAAAATACCCGGAGGCCGCGCGGCGGCACTCCGGGTATTCGGACGAAACGGCGGGGCCTACTCCCCGAACGAGTGGATGACGACGCCCGAGCGGAGCTTGGGCTCGAACCAAGTGGTCTTCGGGGGCATGATGTTGCCCGTGTCGGCGATGTTGATGAGCTGGTCCATGGTCACGGGATAGAGAGCCAGGGCCATCTTCATCTCGCCGCTGTCGACGCGACGCTTGAGCTCGCCGAGGCCGCGGATGCCGCCGACGAAGTCGATGCGCTTGTCGCTGCGCAGGTCGGTGATGCCGAGGATGTCGCGCAGGATGAGGTCGGAGGAGACGGTGACGTCGAGCACGCCGA
>CAZIUJ010000149.1:0-2542 GCA_964542345.1 uncultured Alistipes sp. | reverse complement strand
GCGTACGCCAGCAGATTTACAGTCTGCCCCATTTGACCGCTCTGGTAACTTCCCGTATTTTCCTCCCTCCGGGGGAGGTCGTCGTTCCGCCGAGGATTCCCGGACTTCCGAGGTCGTTCTCCGATCCGTTTCGAATCGTGCTCACCCCCCCCCTCGTCTTTCGTCCGCATCCGTTTTCCGCGCTCCCGTCGCCGTTTCCGGCCCGGTCTCTCGCATCGGCTTTCGGAGCCGATGGAGGGATTCGAACCCCCGACCAGCTGATTACAAATCAGCTGCTCTGGCCAACTGAGCTACATCGGCAGAATCAACCGTTTTGGATTGCAAAAGTAGATATATTTTTTTTATCGCGCAAATATTTCCGCGATATTTTTTCTGCTTTCCGACATTCTCAAAGAACCCGATTCCGCTCTCTTTCCGGAGGGGAAATCGGGTGCAAAGATAGGAATTTTTTCGAATACCGCAACAGCTCGTGCAAAAAATATCGCACCTGGCCGTCCCAAGTTTCCATACCGTCGTTCGTCGGGCCCGGCCACGCATCCGCACCTTAATATATATGGGGTATATTTGGCGCATCCGGACGGATTCATTACATTTACGACATGAAAGCCTTTCCTCTCTTCGACACATTCGCGCTCCGGCCTCTGCAGGCCGACGACGCCCGCGACATCTTCCGTGCCATCGACTCCCAACGCGCCTACCTTGGCAAGTGGTTGCCGTTCGTCGCTCTTACCCGCTGCGAAGAGGACAGCCGGGCTTTCGTCTCCGCCGCCTTGGCCGACCCGGCCAATCCCGTCTTCACGCTCCGCGCCGACGGCCTCTTCGCCGGACTGATCAGTTTCAAGTCGGCCGACCCGGCTTCCGGCTCCATCGAACTCGGTTACTGGCTGCGCGAGGAGTTCCAGCACCGGGGACTCATGACCGCCGCCGTTCGGGCTCTTCGGCGGGTCGCATTCGAAGAGCTCGGCATGCGACGCCTCGAAATCCGCTGCGCCACGGGCAACCTCCCCAGCAACCGCATTCCCCAGCGACTCGGCATGCACCTCGACCGCCTCGAACCCCGGGCCGAACAACTCTCCTCCGGCGAACCGATCGACCTCAATGTCTACATTTCCGAAAAATAGCCCGACCGACACGCCTGCAATACGAAAGCCCCCGCCGAAGCAGGGGCTTTCTAATTTCGTCGGACGGCTACTTATAGCTGACGATCAATATCTTCGACGACTCCCAAAACCTCGTCGGATCGGTTATCACCAGCTTTTCCATCCGTTTGTCCTCGCCGATTACCCAATCGTAGCTTCCCTGCGGGTGCGGCGTCACCACCGTCGCCCGCTTCCGCCCCACGGGCACCTCCGTCAGCAGCCGCACGTCGACTTTCGTAAAGCTGTCGATCGCTCCGCCCCGCCCTACGGTCAGCGTGCGGCCGATAAAGCCTTCCTTGTTGATTATCTGCGCATCGCGCAGCTCTTTCTCCGATCCGACTATGTAATATACCGTGTTCAGACGATTTTCCAACTCGACGTTCTCCTCGTTGAGCGTCTCCACTTCGGCATCGCGCTCCGCCACCTGCGTCTCTAAGTACGCCACCTCCTCTTCGCGCCGGGCCAGTTCTTCGCGCAGCGTTTCCGCCTCGGCCGTCTTCTCCGCCAAATGTTCATTCAGGCCGACGATCGTCTTTTCCAAGGCTTCTATCTGTACGTTCGCCTTGCGCAGTCGACGCGCAATGTTCTGCAGCGAGGCGATCTTCGACCGATTCTCCTGCAGCAGCCGGTCGATCGCCTCCATGTCGCTCTTCATCTGTTCGATCGGCCGGAATCCTCCCTCCGCATTCTCCGGTACGGCGATCAGATTCTCCCGCATCTTGATCTGCGACAAATTCCCCACCACCGTGTTGATCTCTTCGAATACGCGGTTTATCAGCGAATCTTTCTCCATTACGACATTCGTCAGCGAGTCGCACCGATCGACCGGATCGAGCACCGCCTGATTGCGGACGCACGACGTCAACGCTCCGAGCGCCACCGCCGCTATTGCAAGATACTTTTTCATGCTTTCACCAATTGCAAGGCACATCTTTATTGCAAATATACGGAAAATTCCTATCTTTACGCATCAATCGTCCCGCCATGCCCTACATCTCCATCGAGAGCGGTCCGCTCTCCGACACCCAGAAACGCACGCTCATCGAGCGCATCACCGACGTCGCCGCCGAAACCACCGGCATTCCCCGCCAGTTTTTCATGGTCACGATCAAGGAACTGCCCGATTCCAGCTTCGGCATCGGCGGCCGCACCGTCGACCGCATCAAGGCGGAGTGGCAACAGAAGAAATAATCCCGACCCGCATAATCCGATTCTACTCTCCGAGCCGGGCAGCCCCCCCGAACAGGGAGCCGCATCGCGTCCCAAAAGAGTTGCACCCACACGTCCTCAGAAAGGCCCCCCAAAAAAAGAGAGCCGCTCCGACAAAAAAGGGCCGCACCCTCGTGCAACCCCTCCCCCAAAGCCTCCCCAAAAGAGTTGCACCCACACGTCCTCAGAAAGGC
>CAZIUJ010000148.1:0-2585 GCA_964542345.1 uncultured Alistipes sp. | reverse complement strand
ATCTTCTCGATGCTCATGGGCGACGACGTGCCGCCCCGCCGCGAGTTCATCGAGCAGAATGCCCATTACGCCAACATCGATGCGTAAAACAGCGAAAGGATCGCCCTACGGGGTGATCCTTTGCTTTAGATAATCCATCAAAAACTATTAACGCCATGCAAGTTACGGTAATCGGAGTGGCCGGCGGCACCGGCTCGGGAAAATCGACGCTCGTCAAGCGTCTGCAGGAGGCTTTCGTGGGCGACGACGTGGTAACGCTCTGCCACGACTACTACTACAAGGCCCACCCCGAACTCACCTACGAGGAGCGCACGAAGCTCAACTACGACCATCCGCAGGCGTTCGACACGCAGATGCTCGTCGACCACATCAAGGCCCTGAAGGAGAACGTGCCGATCGAACATCCGGTCTATTCGTTCGTCGACCACAACCGCCAGCCCGAGACCGTGAGCGTCAAGCCCTCGAAAGTCATCATCGTCGACGGCATCCTCATCTTCGAGAACAAGGAGCTGCGCGACCTGATGGACATCAAGGTCTTCGTCGACACCGACGCCGACATCCGCCTGGCTCGCCGCATCCTGCGCGACGTCTGCGAGCGCGGCCGCACCATGCAGTCGGTCATCACGCAGTACACGTCGACCGTGAAGCCCATGCACGAGGAGTTCGTCGAACCCTCGAAAAAATACGCCGATGTCATCATCCCCGAGGGCGGCTTCAACTCGGTGGCCGTGGAGATGCTGATTCAGAATATCCGCTCGCTCATCAAAGGCTGAGGGGCTTATCCCCAGGGGGGGGCAACAGAGGAGAGGCAGAGAACAGTTGTCTTTACGAAAAAGAAAATCCCGGACGCATTCCGCATCCGGGATTTGTTCTTGAGGGCGGAGCGCTCTCCTGCGCGCTGCTTGCGACTATTTCCGGTTTCGGGAGATGCTGAACGTAGCCTCGACACCCTTCTGCACGGCGATGCCCCGTTCGTTCCAGCTCTGCGTCCCGGCGTTCCACTCGGAGAAGATCGTGATCCGGTCGTAGGCGAACGGAAGCACCTGCCGGCCGTGGCGGTCGAGCAATCCGTAGCGCAGGAGGCCGGTCGAATCAGGAACCGCCGCCGTCATGTGGCCGTAGCGGCCGCTGTCGTTCACGTCGTAGATCGCGTAGGGCAACTTGGAGGTGCCATTCTTGTCGATCAGGTAGTAAGGGGCGTAGTTCGAGGAGCTGAAAGTACTTACGAGCGCTATCCCATTCTTGAAGTTCGTGGCCGAGGCGTACTGCGGCGCGACGACCTCATTGCCCGAGGGATCGATATAGCCGTAGTGCAGCTTCCCGTCGACGACGCGGGCCACCGAAGCCCGCCCCTCGCAGAAGTTTCCGACTTCGTAATATTTCGGTGCGATGACCTCGTGCCCCTCGTGGTCGATGAATCCCCACTTCGGATAGTACTTGCTGGCGACCGCCACGGAGGCCAGTCCCTCCTGGAACGAATGGGCGTCGACGTAGCGGAACGGAATCGCCTCGCGGCCCTCGTAGTCGAGGAAGCCGTAGCGGCCCATGAAAACCCGCTTGTCCGAACCCTCCGGCGCTTTCCACTCGCCCCGGGCTGCGGCGATGCGACCCTCGGCCGGCTTGAGCAGGTCGCCGTATTCGAGCGGCACGACAATCTCGCCCGCGGTCGACAGGTAGCCCCACAGCGGGTCGTCGTCCCCGTTGCGGCGCATGACTTTCAGCAATCCTTTGCGCGGCGGCTCCGCATCGTCGTACTCGATCGGTACGACCTCACGGCCCTCCGTGTCGATGAAGCCGAACTTGCGGGTGCCGTGCGGTCCGATCCCCACGAGCGCCAGCCCCTGCGAGAAATCCGACGCATAGTCGAAGCGGACGGGGATGACCGGCCGGCCGAGCGTATCGACGTAGCCGAAGTGCACGTCGAGGACGGATTTCCCGACCTTGCTGCCGCTGTATTTCTCGGTCGAAACGGCGATGCGGCCGTCGCTTGTCTTGCCGACGTAGCCATAGCGGTTTTTCAGGCGCTGCATCGTCTGCGGCGACTGAGCGCCGGCCGGAACGAGGGTCAGAAGTACCCCGGCAAGTGCGGCAGCGAGAGCGGACTTTTTCATAGGAAGCATTACTTTAGATGCCGGCTATTTTCTTGATGTCGTTGAGCTTGTTGAGCGCTTCGAGCGGCGTGAGCGAATCGAGATCGAGCCCCTTGATTTGGTCGCGGATCTGCACCAGCACGGGGTCCTCCAGCTGGAACATCGAGAGCTGCATGTTCTGCGAGGGATTCTCCGCAGCTTTGCGCACGCTCTGTGCCGAGGGCTTGCGGCTCCCCCGCTCTTTGAGCGTGCGGCTCGGCACGATCTCGTTGTTGCCGTAAACAAGTTCGAGGTTGCGCAGAATCTCGTCGGCCCGCGCAACGACCGACATCGGCATGCCGGCCATGCGGGCGACATGGATGCCGAACGAATGCTCGGTGCCGCCCCGTTCGAGGCGCCGCAGGAAGACGATCTGGTTGCCCATCTCCTTGACAGCCACGTGGTAGTTCTTCACGCGCGGGCACATCTGCTCCATCTCGTTGAGCTCGTGGTAGT
>CAZIUJ010000147.1:0-2589 GCA_964542345.1 uncultured Alistipes sp. | reverse complement strand
CACGTCGTTCACCCCAAGCACGCTCTGCAGCTGGCAGGGGTCGATGCAGATGCCGCAGCGCGAGCAGGCTTCCAGCTGGAACCGGTCGAAAGAGGTCGCCTTTTCGCCGGACCGCACGCCGTAGCGGCGCAGGAAGATGAGGGGTATCTCCGTGAAGATGTGCATGTAGCGCGAAAAAGGCATCGCCACGAAGAAGATTCCCAGGCAGGAGGCGTAGAACCACCAGGCCGCACTTTCGATGTCGACTAAGGCCAGCACGCCGATCCGCTCGTGCATCCAGCCGCCGAGCGTGCCGGTCAGGAAGCCGCCTCCGCCGTAGAGGGCGCACGTGGCGCTTTCGGCCACCAAGCGCGCCGGGAAGATGCACCACAGGGCCGACAGAGCGATGCGGTCGCCCAAGACATGCTTCGTTGTGCGGCGCAGGCCCATCGTCCGCGAGCGGAAACGCTTCAGCCATGCCAGTGCCACGCCCGAGAGAACGAAGAGTAGCAGCAGGTCCATCGTGAAGTCGAAAAACGGCTTGTGCGGAAGTCCCGTGGCGAAGTACTTGAAAAAGACGTGTCCCTGCAGCGGCACGTAGCGGAATCCCAAGTGCGCGACGGTCTCGATCCACCCCACGGCGATCAGCAGGAACCAGCCGAACGCCAGCGACATGTGCATGTAGCCCAGCAGCGGGTCGATGCGGAAGATGCGGCGGTGCAGGAGCGATTCGCTCACCGTTTCGCCGATCGCACCGAGGGTCGCCCGCGTGGGGATTCCCCGCAGGATCGTCAGCTTGTCGGCGCGCGGCAGCCGTCCGAGCCAGACCAGCCATTTGGCCGCCACGACAGCGAACATGAATGCGGCGCCGAGGATGAACGGCAGGCAGAAAGGTGCGTAGAAAGTCATGGCCGGAAATCTCCCAGTTTACGTTTGATGAGCATCACCACGGCGCGCGTGTTGATGCCGCGCGGGCAGACGAGGCGGCACTTGCCGCAGAGCATGCACTTGTCCATCTCCTCGTAGGCCCCTTGATATTCGCCGCGCCGCACGAGGGTATGGACCTTGCGGAAGTTGAACTCCGTGAGATTGCCGGCCGTGCAGACTGCCGTACAGCTGCCGCAGCCGATGCAGGTCTGCAGCTCGGGCATTTCGCGCAGAATTTCGTCGCTGCGGCGCAGGTTGTTGCGGTCGATGTCGATGCTCCGCGGGCGGGAAATGCCGTAACCGAATTGAATCGTCGCCATAGGTGCCTATCGTTTCAGGTATTCCGCCACGGCGTCGGCCGCTGCGGAGGCTTCGTTGAGCGTTTCGCCCACGTTCTTGGGCGCCGTGATCGTTCCGGCGTAGAAGATGCCGTCGACGTTGCTGCGGATGTTGCCCAAGAAAGGGTCGCGCGGGGCCAGAAAGCCGCTCGGCGTGCGAAGCAGCCCCGCATGCTCGGCCAGCGCGGCGTTGTCGTCGTTGGCCCGCATGCCGACGAGCAGCACCAGCATGTCGACGCTCATGCGCAGGGGGCGTCCCGTGAGCGTATCTTCGGCCTTGATCTGAATGCGGCCGTCGATCGTCGGGGCCGCCTCCGAAATGCGGCCGCGGACGAAGTGGACGTTGTATTTCTGCTGCGCCTCGCGGTACATCTCCTCGTAGCCGGGGCCGAACATGCGGATGTCCATGTAGAAGTTGAAGACGTCGGCTTCGGGGTAGAGGCGCTTCATCTCCATCGCCTGCTTGACGCCCGTTACGCAGCAGACGCGCGAGCAGTGCTGCTGGCAGACCTTCTCGTCGCGCGAACCGACGCAGTGCAGGAAGGCGATGCGCCGCGGCGCCGATCCGTCGGCCCGGGCCACGCGCCCCTCGTTGAACAAGCGTTCGAGGTCCGCCGAGGTGAGGACATTGTCGTAGAGCCCGTAGCCGTATTCCTCCTTGATCGCGGCGTCGAAAAGCGTGAATCCCGAGGCTACGACCACAGCGTCGCAGGTAAGGCGTTCGCCGTTCGAAAGGGTTACACTTGTTGGCGCGATCTCCCGGGCCACGGTCTGCGTGCGGATTTCGATGTTGCGCTCCCGGATGCGGCGCCGCAGCTCGGAGAGCACCTCCTCGGCGGGCGTGAAAGTCGGAAACAGGACGTGCCAGCCCCGGAGCTTGCCGCCCGCTTCGGCCTCCTTTTCGAGGATGAGCGGCTCGATGCCCAACTCGGAGAGGCGCAGGGCCGTCTGCATGCCGGCGACACCGCCGCCTATGATGATTGCCTTTTTCATGTCTCGGTCTCTTCTTGTTTCTATTCGCGCATGTCGTAAAGCGTGGCCGGCGGGCAGCCGTTGACCACCGCCGACGCCGGTTTGCCGATGTATTTTCCGTGAATGCCCAGGTATTTGGCCGCCGGGTCGTAGTCGATGCCCATCTTGTCCAACAGAGGTTCGACGTCGACCTGGTGCATCTGCATGCCCAGCGCCCACGGGTCGTAGCCGAGAACCAGCCCCGCCATCTCCTCGTAGGTCAGTACGGGGATGCCGTGGCCGTGTTCGCCGTAGGTGGTGCCCTCCATTTCGGCAATGGCATACGGCCACTTGTCGAGGAACATCGCGCAGCCCGGGCAGTTGGCGACGATGA
>CAZIUJ010000146.1:0-2602 GCA_964542345.1 uncultured Alistipes sp. | reverse complement strand
CGAACTTCTCGGCCGCCTTGATCAGACCGAGGTTGCCTTCGTTGATCAGGTCGGGGAGGCTCAGTCCTTGATTCTGGTATTGCTTGGCCACCGAAACCACGAAGCGCAGGTTGGCTTTCGTCAGTTTTTCGAGGGCTTCCTGATCTCCTTTCTTGATTCGCTGGGCGAGTTCCACTTCCTCTTCCACCGTGATGAGCTCCTCCTTGCCGATTTCCTGCAGGTACTTGTCCAGCGAGGCGCTTTCGCGGTTGGTGATGGATTTCGTAATTTTTAATTGGCGCATGTTATTTCGAATATTGTTTCTTCTTCAGTCGGTCGCGGCTCGTCTTCGCCGGGGCGGCCCCGGGGGCTTCCGGCAACGCTCGTCCGAGAGCCCCCGTCCGTTCTTCCCGGCCCCGTTCTTCGGCCCCTTACTCCACCAGCACGTAGCTCGCAGCCCGGCCGTCGGGGTAGATGCCGTCGATGGAGCGGACTTTGTCGCTCAGGCGGCGCATGTCGGCGAGCGAGCGCACCGGCTTGTCGTTGATGTGCGTGATGACGAATCCTTGCTTCACGCGCGCCCGGGCCAGGATGCCTTCGGACCTGACGCTCACAACCTGTACGCCGCCTTTGATGTCCAGCTGGCGGCACAGCTTCTCGCCGGCATCCTGCAGCTTGCCGCCCAGTGCATCGACTACGTCGACCGACTCGCGGCTCAGCAGTTCGGGTTTGTCTGCCTTATTACGCAGAAGCACCTCGAATTGTTTCACTTTGCCCGCTCTTTTTACCGTCAGGACCACTTTGTCGTTCGGACGGCGGCGGGCGATCTGCTCCTGCAGCGTCGCCGAGGAGTTCAGGGCCACTCCGTCGATCGAGAGGATGACGTCTCCTTTGCGGATGCCCGCTTCGGAGGCCGCGCCGTTTTCCGTTACGCCGGCTACATAGACGCCGCCGATCTCCGTGATGCCCAAATCTTTGCCGTCAGCATCCAGAAAGTCTTGGTCGATCGGGCGGAACATGACACCTAAGAGGGCCCGCTGCACCAGTCCGTATTCCTTGAGGTCGACCACCACTTTGCGGACGATCGCTTCGGGCACGGCGAACGAGTAGCCTACGTAGCTGCCCGTCTGCGACTTGATGAGCGTGTTGATGCCCACCAGCTCGCCGTGGGTGTTGACCAGCGCACCGCCCGAGTTGCCCGGGTTGACGGCCGCATCGGTCTGGATGAACGACTCGATCGAGAAGTCGTTGGGAATGGCTCCCAGGTTGCGGGCTTTGGCACTCACGATGCCCGCCGTGATCGTCGACTGCAGGTCGAAGGGCGAGCCGATGGCCAGCACCCATTCGCCTAAGCGCAGGGCGTCGGAGGAGCCGAAGGCCAGCGTCGGAAGCTCCGCCGCGTCGATCTTCAGCAGGGCGATGTCGGTCGCCGAGTCCTTGCCCACAAGCTGCGCATCGAAGGCACGGCCGTCGTTGAGCTTTACCCGCAGGCGCGACGCTCCGTCCACCACATGGTTGTTGGTTACGATGTAGCCGTCGGCCGAGATGATGACGCCCGAGCCGCCGGCCCGGCGTTCCTGGTAGCGGGGTTCGCCGCCGCCGCGCTGCCGCTCCTGCGGAATGCCGAAGAACTCCAGAAAGGGATCGCCGCCGAACTGGCCGCGCTGGGGAACCTCCACCTGCTGGACCGCTTCGATGTTGACGACCGCCTTGACCGCATTTTCGGCCGCATAGGTCAGGTCGGGGTACTGCCCCGCGTCGTAGTTCGTGAAGTGCGTGCCGAGGCCCGGTGTGCGTTCCACCTCGCGCTCGACATATCGTACGTCCGCGACGGTGCCGCGTCCGGCGACCGCCCAGGCCGCCATGCCGCCGGCCAAAGCCGCTGCGGCCAGAATACCCATAAACAAAAATGCCTTTTTCATAATCGAATAGTTGGTTTGATTTATTCGGAGGCAATGTTTCCCATAGGCTGTTTTCTTTTTTCTCGTCGTTCGTTTGCAGGATAAACGGCCCGCACCGTCGAATTAGTATGCCGGGGTCGGGCAAATGGTGCTTGAAGCATAAAAACGAATAGCCGGCGGCCCTGCGGCCGCCAACTATTCATGTCGGTCGTCTTCAGGTTCAGAGCCCGAACTCCTTGCGGATCGCCTCCACGGCGTCGAGCTTCTCCCAGCCGAAGAATTCGATTTCGCGCTCCGTCTCGCGGCCGTTTTCCCACACCCGGACTTTCTTCGTGTAGGGACGGTTGCCGAAGTGGCCGTAGGAGGCCGTCGCTTCGAAAATCGGATTCTTCAGGCCGAAGCGGCGCACGATGGCCGCGGGCCGCAGGTCGAAGAGCTTGCCGATGCGGCGGGCGATTTCGCCGTCGGTCATCCCTTTCAGCGCTTCGGGGCGGGGCGAGCGGCAGGTGTCCACATAGATCGAGAGGGGCTCGGCGATGCCGATGGCGTAGGAGAGCTCGACCAGCACTTCGTCGGCGACGCCTGCCGCCACCAGGTTCTTGGCGATGTGGCGCGCCGCATAGGCCGCCGAGCGGTCCACCTTCGAGGGGTCCTTGCCCGAGAAAGCACCGCCGCCGTGGGCGCCGCGGCCTCCGTAGGTGTCGACAATGATTTTGCGGCCG
>CAZIUJ010000145.1:0-2639 GCA_964542345.1 uncultured Alistipes sp. | reverse complement strand
AGTCCTGCAGTTTTTCGAGAAACTCGCCGCCCTCGACCGCCTCGATGTCGGGAAAGTCGAGCCGGAAGCGGGGAATTTCGTGGATGCCGCGTTCGAGCATGCACCGCACCAAAGTGGCGTTGAAGAGGATGCCCGACGACGCCTGCTGACGCACGACCTCGTCCAGCGTATGATAGTCGACGCTGCCGTAGGGCCGCAGCGACGCGGGGTCGAGCGCTGGACTGAAGTCGCTGCCTACGGGCGGCAGCTGCGCGTTGTCGCCGACCAGAATCAGGCGGCAGGCCCGCCCGCTGCGGACGTACTGCACCAGGTCTTCGAGGAGCGAGCCGCTGCCGAACTGTGCCCCGTCGGCCGGGCGGTCGGGCAGCATCGAAGCCTCGTCGACGATGAATACGGCGTCGCGCTCGGGGTTGAAATCGAGCGAATATTTCGATTCGTAGTCGCTGCCCGTGCGCTGGCGGTAGATGCGTTTGTGGATCGTCAGGGCCTTTTCGTGCGAGTAGCGGGCCAGCACTTTGGCGGCCCGTCCCGTAGGGGCCAGCAAAACCGGCTTGATACCCAGCTCCTTAAGCGCCGCAACGAGTCCGGCAATGAGCGTGGTTTTGCCCGTTCCGGCGTAGCCGTTCAGCACGAAAATGCGCGAAAAATCCTCGTCGGCAAGATATTCGGATAAACTTTCTACGATTTTTTTTTGCCCGGAAGTTGTTTCGAAACAAATTTTAGCGTAAATTTGGGACGCGATACGTGTGCTGAACATCATTGTTTTATTGCTCGGACAAAATTAGTAACAAATACTTGAATTAAAAAATGAAAAAGATCATCCAAATCGTTCTTGCGCTGGTCATCGTGGCGCTGGTCTATGTCATCTACGACCAAATCTCGACCCCGATCCGCTTCGACAACGAACTGAAGACCCGCAAGGCGCAGGTCATCGAGCGCATCAAGGACATCCGCACCGCCCAGCGCGCTTTCAAGTCGAAGTACCAGCACTTCACGGGCGACTTCGATTCGCTGGCCGCCTTCATCCTGACCGACACGCTGGAGCTCGAACGCAAGATCGTCGACGAGGACGACTCCGTGGCGATGGCGCAGCTCAAGAAAGCCGGCAAGAAGAACGTCGAGAAGTTCAAGGTCGCCGTCATCGACACGATCTTCGCTCCCAAAGTGCTGACCGAGGCTGACATAGCGCAGCTGCGCTACATCCCCTACTCCGATAACAAGGAGTTCTACCTGGAGGCCGGCATCATCACCACCGAATCGAAAGTCTCGATTCCCGTCGTGGAGTGCCGCGCACCTTACAAGCTCTTCCTCGACATCGACACCTACCGTCAGGAGTTCATCAACCTGGTCGACGACGAAGTCAACAACTTCAACCGCTACCCCGGTGTCAAGTTCGGTTCGATGGAGGCAGGCAACAATGAAGCAGGCAACTGGGAGTAAGGCTCCGCATGCTGCAGATCGGGTGTCCATTCAGCAGTCGTTGGATGGACACTCTTTTTCGGCAGCGGGCCTCGACGGCGACTTCCCGGGCGAAGAGACCGTCGAGGTGGAGGTGCTGACGCCGCAGACGCTGCTGGTGCCCTCGGGTTTTCTGCAGACCCTGACGCCGGCCGAGCTACTGGCGGCGGCCGGCATGGCTTGCACGGAGCATCAGCAGGCGGTGCGCAGCCTCCCGACGTCGCTCGGGCGCGAAACGGAGGTCGTGGCGGTGATGGCCGTCAGCATGTCTGCCTTGCAGGCGGTGCGCGAACGCTTGGGTTACCGGGCGACTTTCACGACTCCCCTGCTGTCGGGGCCGACAGCAGGACGTCCGACGGTCTGGCTCCATCTTCGGGCCGGCATTCTATATATAAAGGTATTCGACCGGACGCTCCGCATGGCCGAAGCGATTCCGGCAACGAGCGACGCCGACCTCCTCTACTTCATCGACCGCCTGAGCCGGGCATTTCCGTTAGGCGACATGTTGCTGCGCACCGTGGGACGTCAGGCGAAAGCCCTGCGCAAGTTGCTCGGCCACCGATTCCGGGATGTCGTATGCGCATCGTAAGCGGCAAATACAAGGGTCGGGCGATCAACCCGCCCCGCAACCTGCGGGCCCGGCCGACGACGGATTTCGCAAAGGAGAACCTGTTCAACGTGCTGGGCAATCTGGTGGATTTCGAGGCTTGCGACGTCCTCGATCTTTTTGCCGGTACGGGATCGATCAGTTACGAGTTCGCTTCGCGGGGTGCCCGGAGCGTAACTTCCGTGGAGATTAATCCGGTGCATCATAGCTTCATCCGGCAGACGGCGGCACAGTTGGGGATCGAGAATTTCTACCCGGTCAAGGCGAACGTCTTCCTCTACCTGAAAAGCTGCGGCAAGCAGTTCGACGTGATCTTCTCGGACGCCCCCTACGACTTGGAGGGCAGCGAGCAGGTCGTCGACCTGGTGCTCGGCGGAGGACTGTTGCGCCCGGAGGGGCTGTTCGTCTTCGAGCATTCCAAGAAGATGGACTTTTCGGCCCATAGCGAGTTCTGGCAATTAAGAAGTTACGGGAGCGTGCAATTTTCTTTCTTCAAAAAGTGAGGAATTTGTTTGGAGTTACCGAAATTTGTACTACCTTTGCATTCGCAATCAGCAAACGGTGCGTTAGTTCA
>CAZIUJ010000144.1:0-2655 GCA_964542345.1 uncultured Alistipes sp. | reverse complement strand
GTCGGGCTCCTGCTGCACGAGCAGCTTGCCGGAGAACTCCTCCAGCACGCCGCCGCGGCCGTCCGGCTCGGCGAAGGCATCGTGCTTCTCGGCCGTACCGCCCGTCAGGGGCTGGAACCAGTGGGTATAGTGGTCGGCGCCGTGCTCCAGCGCCCACTGCCGCATGCCGGCTGCGACGCCGTCGGCGATTTCGAGCGGCAGCGGCGTGCCGTTCTCCATTGTGTTGATAAGGGCGTCGAACGTCTTCTTGTTGAGATACTTGCGCATAGCATCGCGCCCGAAGACCCGGGCGCCGAAATAATCCGAGGGCCGGCCTGCGGGCGCAGGCACCTCGACGGCCGAATGGTTGATGGCCGCATCGACCATCTTGAATCTGAGTAACGACATGATCTTCTCTTTTTGAAGGAGGGTTTTGCGAACGGTTTCCGTCCGACTGCAAAGATAGAAATTTTTCGCTTCGGTTGTTTTTCGAAAATCGTACTTTTTCGCAAAACACCCGAATTTTTCAGCTGTTTTCCGAAAAACAAGGGTAAAATTTCCGATGATTGCCGAAATTTTGAGGCGATTTTCGGAAAACTACCCCGAATTTTCGACCGATCGCCGAAAAATCCGATTTTCCGAAATTCCCGAAATTTGAGGGTATTCAGAAAAGTTTTCAACTAAAAGGCGCGTGCCGCAAGCGAAACTACCCCGTTCGGCGCCCCCGCGGCCGTCGGGTCCGCACTGTTATTTTCATAACATTTTATGCCGGCATTTGCCATTTATTTTATACCTTTGACTTTGCCAAAATACCCGGACATTCAACTAATCTCAACATAGTTATGGCAAATACCAATCATGAAAAGCTGTTCGCCGAATTTCCGCCGGTCAAGACCGAGCAATGGGAAGAGGTGATCGCAGCCGACCTGAAAGGGGCTGACTACGAGCGCAAACTGGTATGGCGCACGGGCGAGGGCTTCAACGTCCGGCCCTACTACCGCGCCGAGAACCTCGAAAGGCTCCGCTTCTTAGGTTCGCAGGCAGGCGAATTTCCCTACGTACGCGGCACGCACGCCCACAACCGCTGGCGCATCCACCAGACCGTTACGGTCGCCGAAGCCGCGGCGGCCAACGCCGAAGCCCTGCAGCTGCTCGACTCGGGCGTAGACTCGCTCGGCTTCCACATCGCCAAGAGCGACTTCACGGCAGCCGAACTTGACGTGCTGCTGCGCGACATCCACCTGCCGGCCGTCGACCTGGTCTTCTGCGGCGAGCAGATGGGCCGCTTCGCCGACCTGGTGCTGGCCAAGATCGAAAAGGAAGGCCTCGCCCCGGAAGATGCGCACATCGCTTTCGTCATCGACCCGCTGGTCAAGGGGCTCTCGTCGAAAGGCGACTTCTGCTCGCCCGACGGCGAGAAGTGCTTCGCCCGCATTGCCGAGCTGATCGGCAAGACGAAAAGCTACAAGCACATCCGCGTAGTCAACGTCTCGGCCCAGATTTTCGGCAACTCGGGATCGACGATCGTCGAGGAGCTGGCATTCGCCCTCTCGGCCGGACACGACTACTTAGTCCGTCTGACGGAAGCCGGCCTGAGCGTCGACGACGTAGCGTGCAAGCTGCGCTTCTCGCTGAGCGTATCGTCGAACTACTTCCTCGAAATCGCCAAGCTGCGCGCGGCCCGCATGCTGTGGGCCAACATTGTCAAAGGCTACAATCCGGAAAAAGAGTGCTCGGGCAAGATGATGATTCACGCCGAGACCTCGCGCTGGAACCAGACGGTCTACGACCCCTATGTGAACATGCTGCGCGGCACGACGGAAGCGATGTCGGCGGCCATCGGCGGCGTACACTCGCTGGAAGTAACGCCGTTCGACCGGGCGTTCGAAGCCCCGACGGAGTTTGCCAAGCGAATTGCCCGCAACGTGGAGCTGCTGCTCAAGCATGAATCGCACTTCGATCAGGTGGTAGACCCCGCCGGCGGCTCGTACTACATCGAGAACCTCACGCAGTCGATCGCGGCCGAGGCGTGGAAGCTCTTCCTCGAAATCGAGGAGCAGGGCGGCTACACCGCGGCTTACAAGGCCGGCACGATCGTCGAAAAGGTCAAGGCCTCGGCCGCCGGCAAGGACAAGAACATCGCCACGCGCCGTCAGATTCTGCTGGGTGCCAACCAATACCCCAACTTCACGGAGGTGGCGCCGGTCGAGATCGCGGCCGACACCGTGACGCGCACCGCTGCCGAGGGCAACGTGCTGACGCCCTACCGCGGCGCCATGGCGTTCGAGGAGATGCGTCTCCATGTCGACCGCTCGGGCAAGCAGCCCAAGGCGTTCATGCTCACGTGCGGCAATCTGGCCATGGCCCGCGCCCGTGCGCAGTTCTCGTGCAACTTCTTCGCCTGCGCCGGCATCCGCGTGCAAGACAACACCTTCTTCCAGACGATCGAAGAGGGCGTAGCGGCCGCCCTGGAGTCGAAAGCCGAGATCGTAGTCGTCTGCGCCTCGGACGACGACTACGCCGAGGCAGCGCCCCGTGTCAAGGAGCTGCTGGGCGGCAAGGCCATCCTGGTTGTCGCCGGAGCTCCGGCCTGCACCCCCGAGCTGGAAGCGCAGGGCATTACGAACTTCATCAACGTGAAGTCCAACGTGCTGGAGACACTGAAGTTCTACCTTA
>CAZIUJ010000143.1:0-2686 GCA_964542345.1 uncultured Alistipes sp. | reverse complement strand
GGAGCGTAACGGCCAATTCGTTGTAATGGTTGCGGATCGTCTCCTCCTCGCCCCAAACGGGATGCCACGCTTCGTCGAAAGCCGACGTAGCGGCCGATTCGAGCTCGAAGCCGTTGTAAAGCGACGTCGTGCGGTCCGCAGGGATGCGGGCCGGATCGGCCGGATCGTATTCCGAAACCCCAGACCCCCGGAGTTCGAGCCCTAAGCGGCTCGGCCGTATGACCTCCGAACCTTTGTAGGCGAGCGCATAGTGCGGAACGCCGCCCTCGGCTATGCCGAACGTCAGAACGAGTTGTCCGTCGGGCGATGCGAGCGTCTGCGCCGCCAACGTACCGGCGCTGCAGAGGGCCCAAAAAGCGATAAACAGTTTACGCATAGCAGGAATGGATTACTCTGTCTCTACGGCTGTCAGGGAGCGGTTGTTCATGTCGAGGGTCAGCCGGTAGCGCTTGCCGCCCTGCTCGTCGGAGACGATCCACTTGTTGTCGGCGCTCTCGGTGGTAACGGTCGGGAGAGCTTCGCCGACGGCAAAAGGCGTATCGGCAGTCGGAGCCTGCACCGACGGTCCTTCGAAGTGGTGGCCGCTGATGAATTTGAGTTCGCCGGCGCTGAGCTGCATTTCGGCCTCGAAAACGCCCGGCTGCTCCTTGCTTTCGAGCAGCGGCACAGCATTGCTCGGAGTCCAGCCGCCGGGCGTGGCATTGCCGATCGCGAACCAGCCGTCGCCGTCGCGAGTGAATGTTACGGTCATGGCGGCCATGTCGAGCGCAACCGTATAGTAGCCGTCCTGCGGCGCTTTCCACTTGTTATCGGTCGCTCCTTCTCCCATCAGATAGTAGACCGAACACATGGGCATCGGATTGCCGAGATCGAACTCCATGCCGTCGACGGGCGACATCAGCTGATAGGTGTTCGGATCGCCGTTCGGCTGCAGCGTGAATTTCACCGCGTCATTTTTGTCCATGAAGCCTTTCCAGACGAGCGTGCCGTCCTCCTGCCGGTCGAGCAGGGTCTGGCTCCAGCCGTTGGCACTGCCCATGAAGTAGACTTCCGAAATCGCAGGATGCGGAATCGTAATGGTCTCGTCGCCAGGAGCGTCGGTCCAATCCGTAATGCCGGCGCCGACTATCACAAGGTCGCCCGACTCGGAGAACTCTACCTCGTAGAGATACTTCTTGCCTCCCTCAAATAGGGTCGAAGCCGCGATCGCAGCCGAATAGCGCTCGCCGTTGAGTTCGAATTCCACCTTGCGGTCCGTCGCGGCGTTGTCGGCCCCGTTGGGCAGCAGGATCGCTTCGGCGCAGATGCGGTGTTTGTTTTCGGCGAGCGCAAAGGTGCGGAACGCAATCTCCTCGCGGTCGGCCGAGCCTGCGGCGAGCGTCGCCGGAAGCACGTCGTAGCGTACCGCGGTTATTTGGTCGCCGATCCGTACGTGCAGGTCGGTCAGGTCGCGGACCGGCGAGGAGACGTCGAACATCACTTTCGTCAGCCGGTGGCTGAATTCGAGGTGCGCTGAGAGATGCTCCTTGTCGATGCCCTCGCAGCGGGCCGACAGGAGGTCGATCGGCCCCTGCTCGCTCTGGTCGGAAAGGTCCAGCGTCAACACGCCGTCGGAGAGTTCGCCATAGGGATAGTAGGCCACGATGTCGTAGCTGCCCGCGGCATCGGCCGGCAGCAGGAGCGCATCGCCGAAAGGTTCGAATTGTCCGTCGCCCGCGGCGGTTACGTAGCGGAGATTTTCGGTGCCGTCGACGACCGCGGAGGTGCCCGCCCCGGTCAGATAGAGGCCGATGGCGT
The DNA here is from genome assembly GCA_964542345.1 of uncultured Alistipes sp. GTDB lineage: Bacteria > Bacteroidota > Bacteroidia > Bacteroidales > Rikenellaceae > Alistipes. The sequence goes on along the minus strand of CAZIUJ010000143.1, from coordinate 889 downwards.
CGTTCTCGTTCCACGAAGCGTCGTAGGCGCGCGACATCATGCGGATGCCGCCGCTGATGCGCACGGGCGTCCGGTCGCCGGACTGCGGCAGGCTCTGTTCCGCCTCCGGCTGGCTGCAGGCCGCTGCGGCGGCTGCAAGAATCCATATGAACTTTTTCATAAGAATCGGTTATTGAGTTTCAGGTTTTTGTCTACAGAATGATCTTTTCGCCCTCGACCAGGGTCCAGTCGATCACCGACCCCGTCGTTTCCGAGGTTCTCAGGTCGGCTTCGAGCGTGAGCGTGCATTTGTCGTCGCGCGATTCGAGACCGGCGAGCAGGTCGGTCATGTCGCTCTCGAAGAGGAGCTTTTCGCCTTCGGCGGTCGTCGCTTCGAGGGTCAGGAGCTGCCGGGCATCCGCCGCGACACCTAAGATGCAGGCGTCGGCGACAAGCAGCGGGTGTTTCTCCTCGACCGCTGCGGAGAACGCGATGCGGATGTCGCCCGCAGAAAGCGGCCGCCCCGTGCGCAGGTCGCAGCCGGCGGCCACGTTCGTCAGGATGCCGCTTGCCGCGGCGATCTCCCTGTCGTCGATCCGCAGCGAGAAGCGCAATCCGAAGGTTCGCTGCTTCATGGGAAGCGGACACTGCATCTCCCGCACATCAGCGAGCCGTTCGAGATCGACAACGGCCGCGGCCAGCATGCCCGGCTCCGGGGTGAGGAATTCCTCCTGCGTCGCGACGAAAGCCGACGTGCCGCTGAGGGTGATGCCGGCAGCGCGGGTGGCCGCGACGACCGTATAGTCGTTCTCGGAGAAAAGGGTCGCGTCGAGGCGGGAACCCTCGACCGTGTAACGTTCGTCGCCCGCGCGCAGGTCGAACGACGCGGGTGCGGAGAGGTCGGAAGCGA
>CAZIUJ010000142.1:0-2819 GCA_964542345.1 uncultured Alistipes sp. | reverse complement strand
AGGAGGAGGGGCGTTTCAAGATGAACCCGCCGCTGCGGAGCCGTGCCGACCGCGAAGCGCTCGTCGAGGGTCTCGTCGACGGCACGATCGAAGTCATTGCCACCGACCATGCGCCCCACACCACCGAGGAGAAAGCCCGCGGACTGGCCGGCAGTGCGATGGGCATCGTCGGACTGGAATGCGCCTTTCCGCTGCTCTACAAATATCTGGTGCTCCCGGGGACGATCTCGCTGGAGCGGCTCGTGGCCTTGATGTCGACCGATCCCCGGCGGATTTTCGGCCTCGGCGGCGGGCTGGAGATAGGCGAGCCGGCCGACTTCACGGTTCTCGACCTCGATGCGCAGTACGAGTTCGACCCCGCGTCGTTCCGCTCCAAAGGACGCGCCACGCCCTTTGCCGGCTGGCCTGTGCAGGGCCGCGCCGCCCTGACAGTGGTGGGAGGGCGATGCGTCTACGACGCCAATGAAGAATGAATAGTTAATAATGAATAATAAACTTCAAGGAGAGCGAATGCCGCAATTATTAATTATTCATTATTCATTGAAGAAAATCCGAAGACGGAGAGATGACAAAAGAAAGCAAAACGATATGAAGCCTTATACCAAGAAAATCGTCCTTGAAAACGGCCGCGAGTTCTACGGCTACGGCTTCGGGGCCGACCGCGAGACGATCAACGAGATCGTCTTCAACACCTCGATGGTGGGTTATCAGGAGATCGTCTCCGATCCGTCGTATACCGATCAGACGGTCGTCATGACCTACCCCCTGATCGGCAACTACGGCACCGCCGAGGAGGACTACGAAACCAAGTTCCCGACGATCGGGGGCATGATCGTCCGCGAGTACAACGACATCCCCTCGAACTTCCGCTATACGCGCACCCTGAACGAGGTCTTCGAGGAGATGGGCATTCCCGGCATCTGGGGCATCGACACCCGGGCCCTGACGCGTATCATCCGCGACGAGGGAAGCCAAAAAGTGATGATTACCGACGCCGCGACGCCCCACGACGAGGCCTTGCAGCGTCTGCACGCCTACGAGCTGCCGCACGACATGGTGGCGCGCGTGAGCTGCAAGAAGCGTTGGTTCTCGCGCACGCCCAACCACCGCTACGACGTCGTGGCCATCGACTGCGGCATCAAGTACAACATCATCCGCTGCTTCAATGCCAAGGGGTGCAACGTCACGGTCGTGCCGTTCGACGCTTCGGTCGAGGAGATTCTCGCATTCCGGCCCGACGGCATCTTCCTCTCCAACGGCCCCGGCGACCCCACCGACGTGGCGCCCGTCGTCGAGAAGGTGCGGGCCTTGAAAGGGCGGCTGCCGATCTTCGGCATCTGCCTGGGCCACCAGATGATCGCTTTGGCCTACGGCGCCCGGACGTTCAAGATGAAGTTCGGCCACCGCGGCGGCAACCACCCCGTCAAGCGGCTGGAGACCGGCAGAATCGAGATCACGAGCCAGAACCACAGCTATGCCGTCGACATCGACTCGCTCGCCGGCACGCCCCTGCGGCTCACGCACGTCAACTTGCTGGACAACACGGCCGAGGGGATCGAGTGTCCCGAGGAGCGGGTCTTCTCGGTGCAGTACCACCCCGAGAGCGCGCCGGGTCCGCAGGACAGCACCTATCTGTTCGACAAGTTCATTCAAATGATGGAGGAGTACAAGCATGCCTAAGAGAAACGACATCCGCAAGGTAATGGTCATCGGCTCCGGGCCGATCGTCATCGGTCAGGCCGCCGAGTTCGACTATGCCGGCACGCAGGCCTGCCTGGCCCTGCGCGAGGAGGGCTACGAGGTGGTTCTGGTCAACTCCAACCCCGCCACGATCATGACCGACACGCACATCGCCGACAAGGTCTACATGGAGCCTCTGACGCTCGAATACGTCGCCAAGATCATCCGCTACGAGCGGCCTGACGCCATCGTGCCGGGTTTGGGCGGGCAGACGGGGCTGAACCTCGCCGTGCAGCTGGCCAAGAAAGGCATTCTGGCCGAGTGCCAGGTCGAGATTCTCGGCACTTCGTTCGAGTCGATCGAGCGGGCCGAGGACCGCGAGCTGTTCAAGGAGCTGTGCCAGTCGCTGGGCGAACCGGTGCTGCCCTCGGAGGTCGCCACCTCGATCGATGAGGCCGCCGCGATCGCGCAGCGGATCGGCTATCCCGTCGTGCTGCGCCCCGCTTTCACGCTGGGCGGCACGGGCGGCGGCTTCGCCGACGACGAAGCACAGCTGCGCGAAATGATGCGCAATGCGCTCTTCCTCTCGCCCGTGCATCAGGTCCTCATCGAGAAGAGCATCAAGGGCTACAAGGAGATCGAGTACGAGGTGATCCGCGACTCCAACGACACGGCGATCGCCATCTGCAACATGGAGAACATCGACCCCGTGGGTGTGCATACGGGCGACTCGATCGTGGTGGCGCCGAGCCAGACCCTCACCAACCGCGAGTACCAGATGCTGCGCGACTCGGCGCTGAAGATCATCCGCGAGCTCCGCATCGAGGGCGGCTGCAACGTGCAGTTCGCGCTGGACCCTCTCTCGTTCGAATACTACCTAATCGAGGTCAATCCCCGCGTCTCGCGTTCCTCGGCCCTCGCTTCGAAAGCCTCGGGTTATCCCATCGCCCGCGTCAGTGCCAAGATCGCCGTGGGCCTCACGCTCGACGAGATCCGCATCGCCAACACGCCCGCGTCGTTCGAGCCGACGCTCGACTACGTCGTTACGAAGATCGCCCGCTTCCCGTTCGACAAGTTCTCCGATGCCTCCAACGCCCTCGGCACGCAGATGAAGGCCACGGGCGAGGTGATGGCCGTGG
>CAZIUJ010000141.1:0-2834 GCA_964542345.1 uncultured Alistipes sp. | reverse complement strand
CCTCCTGCGCCTCGGCGTAGGTGAAGCGGCGGTCGGAGTGGATCACCGTGCGGCCGAACCACTCGTCCAAAATCTCCGCGTTCTCGTTGAGCGTGAAGACCGCCGAGAAGCAAAGGCTGTCTTCGTCGGGACGCAGCGAGCAGAGCTCGTTCGAGAGGCGTTCGGGCAGCATCGGCACCGTGCGGTCGACTAAGTAGACCGACGTGCCGCGCCGGACCGCCTCGTCGTCGATCGCCGAACGGGGTTTCACGTAGTGCGTTACGTCGGCGATGTGGACGCCCACTTCCCAAACGCCCTCCCGCACCCGGCGTACCGAGAGTGCGTCGTCGAAATCTTTGGCGTCGGCCGGGTCGACCGTGAACGTTACCGTGCCGCGGAAGTCGCGGCGGCGGGCGATCTCCTCGTCCGGAATCCGGGCGTCGATGGCTGCGGCCGCCTCCTCGACCTCCGCTTCGAAGCGGTAGGGCAGTTCGTATTCCGAGAGGATGGCGTGCATCTCCGCGTCGTTCTCGCCCGCCATGCCCAGCACCTCGACCAGCTCGCCCACGGGGCTCTTGCTGCCCGGCAGCCAGTCGACGATGCGCACGACGACCTTTTCGCCGTCGCGCACCTGCGGGTAGTCGCGTTTGGGAAGGTAGATGTCCAGCGGCAGGCGGCGCGAGTCGGGCCGCACGAAAATCTGGTGGGCCCCCACCTCGGCGATGCCTACGCAGGGCTTGCGGCTGCGTTCGATGATGCGGACGACCTCGCCCTCCTGCTTGCCGCTGCGGCTGCGGTGCATCACGGCCACCTCCACGCGGTCGCCGTCCAACGCGCAGGCCGCATTGCGGTAGTTGACGAAGATGTCCTGCTCCAGCCCCTCGACGTGGACGTAGAGCGAGCCGCCGGCCGTCATTTCGGCGACTCCCTCGTAGCGGGGCAGGTGCTTGCGCGTGAGGCGGTATTTCTGCCGGGCGCACTCCTCGACGATGCCTTCGTCGTAGAGCCGGTCGAGGATGGCCAGCGTTTCGCGGCGTCCCTCTTTCGAGGCTCCGCCCGAGGCCGAAGCGAGGTGCTTGAGCGAAAATTTGCTGTTCGGAAATTCGCGCAGCAGGCTCAGGATCATCGAGGCCCGGTCGTGCTGCTTCGCGCTTTTCGCCGGGCGCTGTTTCTGGGTTCGTTTCATCGTTCGTTCAAGATTTGCAGGGCCAGCCGCCGCAGGAAGCCGACGCCGGTCTCTATGGCCCGTTCGTCGGGCGCGAAAGTCGCCGTATGGGTGCGGCCGGCCGCGGCGCCGACCCCCAGGCGGTAGAAAAGCGAGGGATAACGCTCGCCGTAGAAGCCGAAATCCTCGGCCGTGGTGCGCAGCGAAAGCTGCTCGACCCGCAGCCCCTCGGCCTCGGCCAGCGCCGCGGCGGTTTCGGTCAGGCGCGCATCGTTGACCACGGGCGGATAGCCGCGGTCGATGTCGACGTCGGTGCGGACGCCGTGGCGGGCATCCGCCGCGGCCGCGATCTCCGCGATCCGGCGGTGGAGACGGGTGCGCTGCTCCTCGTCGAACGTGCGGAGCGTACCCTCTAGGCAGACGTCATCCGGCACGACGTTCGTGGCGCCGGCGGCTTCTACGCGGCCGATCGAGAGCACGCACTGCGGTTCGTTGAGCGCCAGCAGGGCGGTGATCAGCTCGGCAGCGGCCGCCACGGGGTCTTTCAGCTGGTCGCGCAGGGCGCCGTGGCCCCCCGTGCCGCGGATGCGGAAGCGCAGTTCGTCGTTCGCGGCCATGTATTTCCCGGCCCGGAAGCCGAGGGTGCCCACCTCCAACTGCGGCTCCACGTGCTCGCCGAGGACGGCCCGCACGTCGCAGCCGGCGAACGGATTCTCGGCCAGTACGCGCGACGCTCCGCCGGGGTTGCACTCCTCGCCGGGCTGGAAAATCCCGAAGAGCGTGCCGCCGAAATCGGGCTCCGCGGCTACCTGCAGCAGTACGCCGTAAAGCACCGCCGCATGAAGATCGTGGCCGCAGGCGTGCATGACGCCGGGGTTCTGCGAGGCATAGGGCAGGCCGGTCCGCTCGGTGAGGGGCAGGGCGTCGATGTCGGCCCGCAGGACGACGGCCCGCCGGTCCGTGCAGGTGCGGTGCCCCTCGATGCGGGCCAGAATCCCCGTACCGGCGATCGGACGGTGATCGATGCCGGCGGCGGCGAGCTGCTGCGAAATGAACGCGGCGGTCTCCGTCTCGCGGAACGAGAGCTCCGGATGGGCATGCAGCCGGCGGCGGAAAGCGAGGATCGATTCACAATTCATAATTCACAATGTACCGTGGAATGGAGGGTCAGAATACTGTTTTGGCGATTTCGATGATGTTTTCGGCCTTGCCCATCGGGTAGTAGTGGAGCACGGGCACGCCGGCGGCTTTCAGCTCGCGACTTTGGGCGATGGCCCATTCGGTGCCGATCTGCCGGACGGCGGCTTTGTCATGGGCGTGGGCCCGCACCTCGCGGGAGAGCGCCTCGGGAATGCGGCATCCGAAAGTCTCGGGCAGCAGCGTCAGGTGGCGCACGGTGGCGAGGGGTTTGATGCCCGGGATGATCGGCACGGCGATCCCCGCCTCGCGGCAGCGGCGCACGAAGTCGAAGAAGCAGGCGTTGTCATAGAAGAGCTGCGTAACGACGTAGTCGGCGCCGGCGTCGATCTTTTCCTTGAGGTGGCGCAGGTCCTCGTCGGGCGAGGCGGCCTCGGCGTGCGTCTCGGGATAGCCCGCCACGCCGACCGAGAATTTCGAGTGGTGGCAGACCTCCACCTCGCCGTCGACGAACTCGCCGCGGTTCATCGCCGCGATCTGCCGCACGAGCTCC
>CAZIUJ010000140.1:0-2922 GCA_964542345.1 uncultured Alistipes sp. | reverse complement strand
CGTGGGCGTAGTCGTACATCGGGTAGATGCACCATTTGTTGCCCGTGCGGTGGTGCTCGGCGTGGATGATGCGGTACATGATCGGGTCGCGGAAGAGCATGTTGGGATGCGCCATGTCGATCTTGGCGCGCAGCACCTTCGAGCCGTCGGGGAACTCGCCGTTCTTCATCCGAATGAACAGGTCGAGGTTTTCCTCTACCGTGCGGTTGCGCCACGGCGACTCTTTGCCCGGCACCGACACCGTGCCGCGGTTCTCGCGAATCTCCTCCTGCGTCTGGTCGTCGACGTAGGCCAGCCCCTTGCGGATCATTTCGAGGGCCCATTCGTAGAGCTGGTCGAAGTAGTCCGAGGCGTAGCGCTCGATGGCCCAGTCGAAGCCCAGCCACCGGATGTCGCGTTTGATCGAATCGACATACTCCACGTCCTCCTTGACGGGGTTCGTGTCGTCGAAACGCAGGTTGCACTTGCCGCCGTACTTTTTGGCCAGGCCGAAGTTGATGCAGATGCTCTTGGCATGGCCGATGTGCAGATAGCCGTTGGGCTCGGGCGGGAAGCGGGTCTGTACGCGGTTCTCGCCTTTGGCGATCGACTCTTCGATGATCTCTTCGAGGAAGTTCAGCGACTTCTCCCGGATTTCGGTGTTTTCTGCAGCCATCTTATCTTCAGTTTTTCTTTTTGGTCCCTGTGCGGAAAAGTTTTTCGAGGTCCACGGCTATTTGCACCACCTGCTGCGTGCCCAGCGCCGTGCCGTCGTAGTGGAATACCATGCCCGCCTCGACGCCCAACGTCCCCCGGAAAAAGGTGCGTTCGTAGCCGATCCACGTGCGGTTGTAGATATGCTTGGTCGTCGCGTAGAAGCTCTCGCCGGCGTAAAGCCCCTCCTGCCCGTAGGTCAGTCCCAGCCCCGGGTCGGAAACATGGTTGCGCAGGGGCTGGAGGTTTTCGCCCATGTAGAGGTGGTTGGCGAGCTTGAGGCCCCACTTGCGGATCGCAAGGTCCAGCTGGCCGCCGCAGGGGGTCTGCCAGGCGTTGTCCACGCTGCGGCCGCGCTGCGGCGCAAAGAGGAAGTTGGCCCGGACGTCGAAGTCGAAAAAGGCGGTGAACTCCCAGCCTGCGAAAGGTTCGAGCAGGAGGTTGTCCGTTACGTTCTTGTTGCCTTCGCGGCCGGCGAAGTGGAAGAGCGAGAGGGCATAGCCGAAGTAGAACCCCCCCCCGCACGTGTAGCGGCCCGATGAGAGGAGGCGGAACTTCTCGCGCGAGGCGTGCGAGTACATGCCCTCCCAGTCGAGGGCCAGTTCGACGTAGCTCTTGGGCCGCGACGTGGAGACGTAGCGCCCCAGGAATCCCGACAGGCGGTTGTGGTAGAAAGCCGTCGAGTCGCTGAAAAAGGCCGTCGAATAGTCGCCCGCCAGCTCCTTGCGGTCGAAGATGCCCGCGGCGGCCCGGACGTTCTTCGTCTCGAACCGGTAGTAGAACAGCGGCCGCACGTCCGAGAGGAAGCGGCTCTCTGCGCCGAAGTGCTGCAGCAGCTCGACGCCGACGATCAGCCGGTTTTTCGTCTGCCACTCCACGCCCACACGGGGCGTCAGCCTCGCACTGAAGAGAGTCTGAGGCTCGCCGAATGCGTTGGCGGCGTATTCGCGGTTGTCGAACCGGGTAACGAACTCCGCGCCCGCGATCAGCTCCTGCGCATATGTCGTCGCCGCGGCTGCCAGCAGGAGCAGCGACAGGGCGATCTTCTTCAGGGTCATCTTCTGCGGTGGGTTTTGAACCCCCAAAAATAGATAAAATATTTTTTATTTGTTACTTTTGGCCCCGGAAAACCGAAATACCGGAGATCGTCATGCGCAAGATTACGAACGAAGAACTGGGCCGTCCGACGCCCGAGGAGTACGCCGCGATGGCCAAGATGCCCGTTACCGTGGTGCTCGACAACGTGCGCTCGGCGCAGAACGTCGGGGCTTTTTTCCGCACCTCCGACGCTTTCGCCGTGGAGCGTATCGCCCTGTGCGGCATTACGGCGACACCCCCGGCCCGCGAGATCCACAAGACAGCTTTGGGCGCCGAGCTGACCGTGCCGTGGAGCTTCCACGCCTCGGCCGCGGAGTGCGTCAGGCAGCTGCTGCAGGAGGGCTGCGAGGTCTGGGCCGTGGAGCAGGTCGAAGGTTCGGTGTCGCTCGACGGCTTCGAGCCCCGGCCCGGTACGCGCTATGCGCTGGTCTTCGGCAACGAGGTTGAGGGGGTGGGGCAGGAGGTCGTCGACCTGTGCCGCGGGGCCATCGAGATTCCGCAGGCCGGCACCAAACACTCGATCAACGTCTCCGTCTCCGGCGGCGTGGTGCTGTGGCGGTTCTTCTCTCGGCTGAGGCCTCGATAAATTCACAATTCATAATTCATAATTCACAATTTTTCGTCTTCGGACAAGTTTCGGCTCGTGTCCGACGATTCCCGACTTTGCCTGATGAATAATTATGAATTATGAATTGTGCATTGTGAATTACTTTCTATCTTTGCCGCCGATTCAACACTCAAACTTGCACGAAATGTCTGTAGAAAGTACCGTGAGGGCCGTAACGACTTACCGGCTCACGGAGATGAAACAGCGGGGCGAGAAGATCGCCATGCTTACCTCGTACGATTATTCGATGGCCAAGATCGTCGACGCCGCGGGCATCGACGTCATTCTGGTCGGCGACTCGGCGGCCAACGTCATGGCCGGTTACGAAACGACGCTTCCCATCACGCTCGATATGATGATCTACCACGCCCGGTCGGTCGTGCGGGCCGTGGAGCGGGCGCTGGTGGTCGTCGACCTGCCGTTCGGCACCTACCAGGGCAACTCGAAGGTGGCTCTCGACTCGGCCGTGCGCATCATGAAGGAGACCGAGGCCGACGCCGTGAAGATCGAGGGCGGCGAGGAGA
>CAZIUJ010000139.1:0-2950 GCA_964542345.1 uncultured Alistipes sp. | reverse complement strand
ACGCGCATCGTGCAGATCAAGCACCTGCCGGCGGGCGACGCCGTGGGCTACGGCCGGGCCGGGAAGCTGGAGCGGCCGACCGTTACGGCGACGATCCCCGTAGGCTATGCCGACGGACTGGACCGCCACTTAGGCTGCGGCCGCTGGTCGGTGCGGGTGGCGGGGCGGCCGGCGCCCATCGTGGGGCGCATCTGCATGGACAGCTGCATGGTCGACATCACCGACATCGAGGGGGTGCGCGAGGGCGACGAAGCCGTCATCTTCTCGCCCGTGCCCGGCAACGACCTCGAAACGATGGCCCGCGTGCTCGGCACGATCCCCTACGAGATCATGACGTCGGTCTCGGCGCGCGTGAAAAGGATCTATCTGAAAGAATGAAATTCTTTCAGCATGAATAATGAATAGTGAATAATGGGGAGTCTCGGGAAGACAACCTGAATCCGCACTCGACGTCGGAGCCGCTTGGCGGAGGACGGACTAAAAGCGTCCGCGGAGGGGCAGGGTTATACCCCGCGAACAGGCGCCCGGAGCAGCGTTAGTCCGTCCGTAGCAGGCGGAGACGTCTGTGAGGAGAGGTTTTTCCGCCGCTTTTTGTTCCGGCAAAAAGCGGCGGAATAGAGAAAGCGAGAAGTTGCGATTCGCGCAACTCTGCGAGCTGCAAGTGGTTGAGGATTGTCAGCCAATTTTGAATTTTGAATGGTGAATTACGGAACCCTATACCTGCTTCCCTGTCCGATTTCGGATGAGACGGCGCCGTGGGAGGTGCTGCCCGCGGCGAATCGGGCCGTGATGGAGGGACTGGACTATTTTATTGTCGAGAATACCCGCACGGCGCGGCGCTTCCTTGCGAAAGCGGGCATCGGGCGGCCGATCGACGAGCTGGAATTTCGCGAGCTGAACGAACATACCGTCGCGGGCCGCGAAGTGGAAGCATTGGTGGCGCCGCTGCTGGCCGGACGCTCGGCGGGGCTGCTCTCCGAGGCGGGGGTGCCGGGCGTCGCCGACCCGGGGGCGCTGGCCGTCGAAGCCTGCCACCGGCACGGCATCCGCGTTGTGCCGCTCGTGGGGCCCTCGTCGATCATCCTGGCGATGATGGCCTCGGGGCTCAACGGACAGTCGTTCGCCTTCAACGGCTACCTGCCCGTCAAGCCGCCCGAGCGGGCGCAGGCGATCCGGCGGTTGGAGCGCCGGGCCCATGCCGAGGGGCAGGCGCAGCTTTTCATCGAAGCGCCCTACCGCAATGCGAAGCTCCTGGAACAGCTCCTGCAGGTGCTCGCCCCGGCGACGAAGCTCGCCGTGGCGATGGAGATCACGGCGCCGGGCGAGTTCATTGCGACGCATACGGTCGAGGAGTGGCGCCGCCGCCGGCTGCCTGAAATGCAGAAACATCCGGCGATTTTCATCATCGGCTGACACCCGGGGCGTTGGTATGCAATTTGCGCCCTCTATGGGAGGAAAAACCGAAAAAAGCGATTATATGGAAAAGGAAAAGGTTTATAACGAAGCAGTTGAGGGCGACGAAGGTTTCTCCGCCGGCGATGCCTATCCCTCGTGCGAGGGAGAGCCGTGTGCCAATGTGGCAGACGAAACCGGCGGTGCGGCTGACACGATGGCAGATGCGCCCGCCGAGGAAGCCGACCCGCAAGCCGAAGTGGCCGAGTGGAAAGACAAGTTCCTGCGCCTGCAGGCCGAGTTCGACAACTACCGCAAGCGCACCCTGCGCGAGAAGATGGAGCTTGTGGAGACCGGCGGCCGCGACGTGCTGCTGGCGATGCTGCCCGTCTGCGACGATGTGCAGCGGGCGGTCGACGCGATGGAGAAGAGCGACGACCTCGAAGCCCTGCGCGCCGGCGTACGTCTCATTGCGCAGAAGTTCACCGAGGCGCTGCGCCAGCGGGGCGTTACCGAAATCGAGGTGCGCGACCGGGAGTTCGACGCCGACCTCTCGGAAGCCGTGGCGCGCTTCGCCGCCGGCGAGGAGAAGAAAGGCCGCGTGATCGATGTCGTGCAGACGGGTTACATGTTAGGCGACAAGGTGCTGCGGTTCGCAAAAGTGGTTGTAGGAGAATAGGATCATGGCAGAAAAGAGAGACTACTACGAAGTGCTGGGCGTCGAGAAGAACGCCAACGCCGACGAAATAAAGAAGGCCTACCGCAAAGCGGCCATCCAATACCACCCCGACAAGAACCCCGGGGACAAGGAGGCCGAGGAGAAGTTCAAGGAGGCGGCCGAAGCCTACGACGTGCTGTCGAATCCCGACAAGCGCGCCCGCTACGACCAGTTCGGCCATGCCGGCATGCACGGGGCGGCCGGGGGCGGCGCGGGCGACTTCGGCGGATTCGGGGGCTTCTCGATGGAAGACATCTTCTCGCAGTTCGGCGACATCTTCGGCGGCCATTTCGGCGGCGGCTTCCGCTCGTCGTCGGGCGGACGCCGCGTCAACCGCGGCTCGGACATCCGTGTGAAGGTCAAACTTACGCTCTCCGAGATCGCCACGGGTGTAACCAAGAAGCTGAAGATCAACAAGACCGTAGCCTGCACGAAGTGCGGCGGCTCGGGCGCCAAAGATGCGAACGCCTATGCGACGTGCTCCACGTGCGGCGGCTCGGGCTACGTCATGCGAGTCGAAAACTCGTTCTTCGGCCGAGTGCAGACGCAAGGCGTATGCCCCACGTGCGGCGGCTCGGGCAAAGTCATCACGGCCCCCTGCGACGAATGCAAGGGCGAAGGGACCGTCCGCGGCCAGGAGGTCGTGGAGATCGCCATTCCGGCCGGCGTGGGCGAGGGAATGGCCCTGACCGTTACCGGCAAGGGCAATGCGGCCCGCCACGGCGGCGTGAACGGCGACCTGCAGGTGCTGATCGAGGAGGTGCCCGATCCCGAGCTGGTCCGCGACGGCAACGACCTGATCCACAACCTCAACATCACGGTGCCGACGGCGCTCCTGGG
>CAZIUJ010000138.1:0-2998 GCA_964542345.1 uncultured Alistipes sp. | reverse complement strand
GCTTGGCGGCGTAGACCTGCATGTTGGGGTCGATGCCGCGCTCGAAGCGGAACGAAGCATCGGTATTCAGGCCGAAGCGCTTGGCCGTCTTGCGGACCCACACGGGGTTGAAATAAGCGCTCTCGATGAAAACGTCGGTCGTCCCCTCGCCGATGCCCGAATCCAGTCCGCCGAAGACGCCGGCGATGCACATGGGCCGCTCGGCCGAGCAGATCATCAGGTCCTTGTCGGAGAGCTTGCGCTCGACGCCGTCCAACGTAACGAACGGCGTACCCTCGGCGCAGGTGCGCACGACGACTTCGCCGCCCTCGATCTTGCGGGCGTCGAAAGCGTGCAGGGGCTGCCCCAGCTCGAAGAGGACAAAGTTGGTGATGTCGACTAAGTTGTTCTTGGGGTGGATGCCCGCAGCACGCAGGCAGTTCTGCATCCATTCGGGCGAGGGGCCGATCTTGCAGCCCGAGACGGTAACGCCGGCGTAGCGGGGTGCCGCCTCGACATTCTCGACGCGGATTTTGATCGGCAGGTCGTGGCTGTCGGGTTTGAAAGCCGAAACGTCGGGCAGCTTCACCGCGGTCTTCCTGCCGCGGCTCGTGAGGTAGGCGGCCAGGTCGCGGGCCACACCGATGTGCGACGCGGCATCTACGCGGTTGGGCGTGAGGCCGATTTCGATGAGGTAGTCGTCCTCAATATGCAGGTACTCGGCGGCGGCCATGCCGACCGGAGCCTCGGCCGGCAACTCCATGATGCCGTCGTGCGACGCTCCGATGCCCAACTCGTCCTCGGCGCAGAGCATGCCGAGCGACTCGACGCCGCGAATCTTGCTGCGCTTGATCTTGAACTCCTCGTCGCCGCCGTTGGGGTAGAGGACCGCACCGACCGTCGCGCACAGCACCTTGAGCCCCGCGCGGCAGTTGGGAGCGCCGCAGACGATCTGCAGCGGTTCGGGCCCGCCGACGCCCACGGTCGTAATATGCAGATGGTCGGAATCGGGATGGTCGACGCAGGTCAGGACCTCGCCGACGACCACGCCGCGCAGGCCGCCCCGGATGGTCTCGATCTTCGAGAAACCCTCGACCTCGAGGCCGATGTCCGTCAGGATCGTGGCGACCTCCTCGGCCGGAAGTTCGATGTCGATATAGCGGCGGAGCCAGTTATAGGAGATATTCATAGAATGGTATTTTTTCCAAGTTCTCGCAAAGATAGCGATTTAATTCCTAATTGTACCTGTCCGGCCGCGGAATTTATCGCGAGCCGAGCCACAAAAAGACCATACCAGCGAGGATGAAAGCCAGGTCGACGGCTTTAGACCGCAGGTTGCGTTCGCGAAAGAGCAGGGCGCCGCACAGGAACGAGACGACGACCGAGCCCCTCCGGATCATCGAGACGACGGAGATCAGGGCGTCGCCGTCGCGCAAGGCCATGAGGTAGGCGAAATCGGCCAGCGACAGAAAAACGGAGATCGCCGGAATGGCCCAGCTCCAATGGAACGGGGTAGTGGTCCGCCGGCGCGGCCACCAGACGATAGCGACGACGACAGTCATCATCGCCAACTGGTACAGGTTGTACCACCCCTGCACGAAAACCGGGTCGAGGCGCGTCATGATATACTTGTCGTAGAGTCCCGAAAGAGCCCCCGTGAGGGCGGCCAGCGCGACGAAGACGATCCAGATGTTATGGGCGAAGTCGACCCCCTCGCGGCGGCTCGACCGGCTCAGCAGAAAGAGCGACACGAGCGCCAGCCCGATGCCGATCCATTGGTAGAGATTGAGCCGCTCGCCGAAGACGAGCATCGCCCCGACGAGCACCATGACGGGACGCGTGGCGTTGATCGGCCCGACGATCGTGATAGGCAGGTGCTTGATGCCGAAGTAGCCGAAGACCCACGATGTGAGGACGATGGCCGACTTGAGCACCACGAGCCCGTGGGCGTGCGCATCGCCGGGCGTCGAGGCGAGCACCGTGCCGTCGAACCAGCTCCACCCGCACTCGGCAGCAAGGATCGTAGGCAGGAAGATCAGGGTCGAGAACAACGTGTTGAGCAGCAGGACGGGCAGCACGGCGTTGTCGGTGAGCGCCTTTTTCTTGGCCGCGTCGTAGAGCCCGAGCAGGGCGGCCGAAACGAATGCGAGAGTGAGCCACATATCCGCCGGATCGAAAAACGGGACGAAGATAAATCATTCGGCGCAATCCGGCAAATTAATTTGACATTGTGTGCGATTTGCACTACCTTTGGTTTGACCGTAAAACATATATATTTACCGGATATTGCGAGCCGATTAAAAGATGAAAAAAATATTGATATTTATTATTGCCCTATTAGGCAGCCGCTTTTATGCGTGCAGTCAGATACACCTAAGCATAGAAACCGATAAGGACTTCAAAAAAAGCACCCTTTTGCTGACGAACAAATTCGACCATGAAGTCATATTGATGACTTACTCACCATTACTTTCCGAAAATAGAAATATAGGAATCAAAGTCGATTTCAGAGACGATTCCCACATTCTTTCGACTTGGACCTACCCTTTTCAAGCGGTGGGGAGGAAATTTCATTCCGCATTCCCGATTTCGCCTCAGGAGACCCTGCTTATCGAACCCGACTTATCCGACATTTCGAAGAGGTTGAAAGACGAATTGAAATCGATCGAAGTATCCATCGGATTTTTAATGGTGAATCCTGCCACAAACGAACGTTATAAGGTGTGGGACTCTTTCGAACTGAATGGCGACGAAAATAAACTGGAACGCAACCTGATTTTGTGCCCTATACCCGATAGTCTGCAAAATTAGTTGTCTTTCCGTACCCTTATTCCGGTTTTAATTTTCGGCCCGAAAAAGGCGCGGATAAGCAACTTTTCTGCCTCTCAACAATTTACATCATTCCATTTCCGACCGCCGATTTCTCCCGAATTTTTCGTATCTTCGACCCGCAAATTCGATGCGACCCATGAAAAACATCCGCAATTTCTGCATCATAGCCCATATCGACCACGGCAAG
>CAZIUJ010000137.1:0-3049 GCA_964542345.1 uncultured Alistipes sp. | reverse complement strand
GCTGCAGCTTCGTTTCGCCGCGGTAGGGCGGCAGGTAGTGGATGCGGCGGCCCTGTGCGATGGCCGTGCGCAGGCGCTTCTCCAGCTCGGCCGTCGGGAACGTCGCGGCGACGCCCGCCCGGGCTCCCAGCTCGCGCAGCGTGGGCTGCGGTCCCATCCAGATGATGTCCTCGACGGTGAAGTCGTCGCCGAAGAGCATATCTTCGCCCGTGTCGGCGTCGAGCAAACCCGTCAGCGACGGAATGCTGAGACCGAAGAAGTAGAGGAATGTCGAATCCTGACGATAGTAGTAGGCGTTGTTGGGGTAGTTGTTGGGCGACTGCATGTTGCCCGGCAGGAGGATCAAACCTCCGCCGATCCTCTTGCGCAGCATTTCGCGGCGCGCCACGTAGGTTTTTGCGGAAAACATGGTTTGTTCGTTTGGTTTCGGGGTGCTAAAATAGCGATTTTTTCGGGAATGTGCCGCCTTTTCGCGTAAGAATCCGCTGGCACCGAAAAACCCCGGGCCTCGCAAGGGCCCGGGGCTGCACGGAAACCGGCCGGCTCAGAAGTGGATGCCGGCGCGGAGAAGCAAACAGTGTTTGTACTCGTTCCAAGTCGAATACGGAACAGCTTGATCAGCTTCCTGTTCTTGAGATAGCAGATAGCTGAGCGAAACGTCGAACCGTTTCCCGCTTATTCCGATGCTGGGAGAAACCAGAAGCCCTTTCATTTTTTCGGTGAAATGGTAGATCCACTCCCACTCCGTTTTATTCAGCGGGCAGTGGTAGCCGATTCGCATTCCAGCGAAGAGCCCTCTGTCGCGACGGTGCCCGAGAAACTGGCGTGCATCAAGGTAGAGCGGCAGGCCTACCAGCCCGTCGAACCCCGTTATGCCGATTCCTGCGCCGACGAACGTTCCCGACGTGAGCAGCACGCCGTGGGTCGTCGTGATTTCGTAGGCGAACTTCGTGTCGTAGGTGAGATCGAGCCCTAAGCCGACTTCGGCAAAGCCGCGGTACTGCATATCCAGAACTACTTTCTCTTCGACGACCGAAGTAACGGAACTTTGCACGACTTGTGCGTCTACCCGGAGAGCCGCTGCCGACAAAAGCAGCGAAATCAATAGCTTTTTCATGGCTTCCGGATTATTTGAGCACCCGGCCGGAGGCAAGGTTCGTCAGGGCGCTTTCGCCGCCGGTTACCTGGTGGAACGAGGTCATCCAGGCGTCGTCGGCCGTGGCGTGGCGGAAGTTGACATAGCGGGCCGGCCAGCCGGAGACGACGATCACGAGCCGCCCGTCGACGGTATCGACCGTGATGGTGGCTCCGATGAGCAGGTCGGCGTCGTACTTTTGGGCCGCTTCGCTGAGAGCCAGCTTTTTCCAGCCGTCGATGCGGGCGATGAGCTGGGGCGTTACTTCGCCCGGGACGATTTTTTCGTAGGGGGCGATCTTGGTCTCGGAAACCAGTTCGAGGTCGGCTACGATCGGCGCGATCAGGGCGCTGGCGTGGGGCTCGACGTTGCGGGTCGACGATTCGGTGTAGGTGAGTTTCTGCTGGACGGTGCAGCTGCCCAAGAGGGCGGCGCCGAGCAGGAGGACAAATGTTTTTTTCATGTTTGGCGATTTTTTAAGGATGTTTGTGGGCCGGGCCCGGATGCGGGGTCGGGGTGTGCGGACGGTGGAGCAAAAGAGGGGCCCGATCATCTTATCCTCCTTGAGGTATCGCCAAACACCTTCCACATGATACGATGGTCAGGCCCACGTCGAACGTGAGCGCAAAACCTGTTCCATGCGGATGAAAAGTTGGCGATTTCAAGAAGGGAACGCAGTCTTTTGTCTCTATTTCGTCTCCGGCGCCGGCCGGAGGGTCCGCTGCTCTTCGGGATTATGTCATAGGCGGTCGTTGGTTTGTTGTTCGGGTTGTTTCGAAAGTCAGATCACGATGTTGATGATCTTGCCCGGGACGACGATCACCTTTTTGGGGGCTTTGCCGTCGAGCCACTTCCGGGCTTCGGGAAGCGCCGCGACGTCGGCCTGAATCTCGGCGGGCGTCGCTGTGAGCGGGTACTCCTTTTTGAAGCGGAGCTTGCCGTTGATCGAAACGGGATATTCGAAAGTGCTGAGCGTCAAATATTGCTCGTCGAACGTCGGATAGGCGGCGTCGCAGACCGAGCCGCTGTGGCCCAGCACCTCCCACAGCTCTTCGGCGATGTGCGGCGCAAAGGGCGCGAGCAGCACGACTAAGGGTTCGAGTACGGCGCACTTCGAGCACTCGCCCAGCTCGTTGAGGCAGATCATGAACGCCGCGACGGAGGTGTTGAACGAGAAGTTCTCGATGTCCTCCGAGACTTTTTTGATCGTCTTGTGCAGCGTGCGGAGCTCCTTTTCGGTGGCGGGCTCGTCCGTGAGCAGCAGCTTGCCGTCGCGGTCGAAGAACTGGCGCCAGAAGCGGCGCAGGAACTTGTGCACGCCGTCGATGCCGTTGGTGTCCCACGGTTTGGACTGCTCCAGCGGCCCGAGGAACATTTCGTACATGCGCAGCGTGTCGGCGCCGTAGTGCTCGACGATGTGATCGGGGTTGACGACGTTGTACATCGACTTGGACATCTTCTCGACGGCCCAGCCGCAGACATATTTCCCGTCTTCGAGGATGAACTCCGCATCCTTGAAGTCGGGCATCCAGCGGCGGAACGCCTCGGTGTCGAGGAGGTCGTTCTTGACGATGTTGACGTCGACATGGATCTCCTGCGTCTCGTACTGCTCCTTGAGGCCGTACGAAACGAACTTGTTGGTCCCGACGACGCGGTAGACGAAGTTCGAGCGACCCTGGATCATGCCCTGGTTGACGAGCTTGCGGAACGGCTCCTCCTCGCAGACATAGCCTAAGTCGTAGAGGAACATGTTCCAGAAGCGCGAGTACATCAGGTGGCCCGTGGCGTGCTCGATGCCGCCGACATAGAGGTCGACGGAGCGCCAGTATTCGTTGGCCTCGCGGCTCACCAGCGCTTGGTCGTTGTGCGGGTCCATGTAGCGGAGGTAGTAGGCCGATGACCCGGCGAATCCGG
>CAZIUJ010000136.1:0-3087 GCA_964542345.1 uncultured Alistipes sp. | reverse complement strand
AGTCCGACGTCTTGAACAACCATAATTCCGAACTCGACGTCGGAGCCGTTAAGCGGAGGACGGACTAAAAGCGTCGCGCAGGGGCAGGGTTATACCCCGCGAACAGGCGCCCGGAGCAGCGTTAGTCCGTCCGCAGCAGGCGGAGACGTCCGTGAGGAGAGTTTAACTGCGCTACGCTTGTTTTCCTCCTCCTTGCATGGCATAATCCGCAAGCGGCTTCTGCCCATGCTGCGAGCGTCGGTTTTCCGCCGCTTTTTGCCGGCACAAAAAGCGGCAAAGTCCCAGCAGCTGCATAGCTGCTTTTTCAAAGAATAAACTTATATTTGCTTCGTTAAGCAGCTTCGGTCCGGAGTGGCGAAATGTTACGGCATTCACCAGCGTGGCCGCAGATTCAGCAATCTACCTATAGTATTTCATACTGTACTACAGGTTATACACCCCAGTCTGCCGGGAAGCCTGCACCGCACTCTTTCCTGCATTCATTCAAACGATTGCTTTCGCTCCTGCTTCGGGCTTCCGCGCCTACACGACAGGAGCCCTGACGAGCGTCGGCACAGTCGGCCGAGGCTGGTCTTCATCGTCTCCTGCGGCCAATAGTGCCAGCGGCGGATCCATGGCTTTCGAGCAGGCGCTTGTAGAGCCGTTCAGCGGCCGTACTCGTGCAGCCGCCTTTCCCGTGCGCTGCGTCCAGCATCTGCACGAAGCTGCTTTTTACCCTCCACTCCTACCTCCGAATCCTCCGTTTCCCAACGTAAAGTTCCGCCGTTTTTCGTCGTTCTTTACACAAGGGCCTTGACAAGGGCCCTTTCGTGTCCTATCTTTGTTCCGTTCCGCAGGGGGCGAATCGTCGTACAGGCGCGCTGTACTTCATCGATGCGACGAGGGCCGAACCCGGCAGCCCTCTTTTCGGAACCGCTGTTTTTCACCGACGTCGGTCGTTTTCCTTCTTCTTTCCAGATGTTCGGAAATCGTCTCCGTTCCTCAGATTTCAGCCGTTCGGTCTCCGCTTCGACCCGTGCCGTTCCAGTTTTCCGGTGTTTTCGCCTCTTCAGGATGCACTACGGATATACTCTACGACAGGTATCAGCCCATGTTTCGTGAGGTAGAGCATGTCGCCCCGAAGCCGGACTCCGCCCGGAGGAACAGAACAGCTCCCGAGTCTCTCGGGGCGGCCCAGGCTGCCCCGGGGGACTTTTCGCGTACTTGCACAAGCAGACCGCATTTCCGTCTGCATACGAATGGCAGGGGCCCTGAAAAGGGCCCCTGCCATTTCTTTCATTTGTCGGGCGACCTTATTTCCGCTCCTCTTTCTTGGGCGTCGCCTTCACCTTGAGCGACGCCAAACCTTTCACGATGTTTTCGTCCGTGTTCTTCGTCGCATCGTAGGTTATTTTCACTTCTTTGGTCGCCACATCCACGTCCACATCCTTGATACCTTTGCCTAACGAGGGTACATTGTTCAAGATTTTGTTCGCACAGTGTTCGCAGTGGATGTCCGTGCAGAACACCGTCGTTACCGTCGTCTTTTCGGCCGCAGGCTTCGCCGCCCGCATCGTGCCCGCACTCATCACGAGCGCTAAGCAGAGCATTGCAATCTTTTTCATAGTCGTTTTATTTAAGTTGTTCCTCTTTTAATTTCTCACGCTTTCGACATCCCGTCAAGAACAGGATTTTTAATAAATGTTCAGCCGCATGCCGATGTAGAACTTGCGGCCCATCAGCGGCCCCCAGACGTTCATCGAGTTGAACCCGTAGGAGTAGGGATTCGACGCATGCAGAATCGGGTCTTTCTGCCGGTAGTCGGCGATATTCTCGCAGCCTGCATAGATGTCGAACTTGCCTACTTTGCGGCTTACTTGCGCATAGAACATCGGGTAGCTCGGCGAGTACTTGTCGTCCGACAGGATGCCGGTTTGCGTCGGGATGCGCGCCGGGCCGTTCAGCTGGGCCGTCGCATCGAATACCCAGCGGCGGAACTTCGTGGCATACTGGATGTTGAGCAGCGTCTTGTAGCGGCTCACCAGCGGCCGTTCCACATGCGCCGTTCCGCCATCCGGACGGTCGATCGTCATTTCGCTGTCCGTGTAGCGGAACGTCGCGAAGATGTCCAGCCGCTCCACGGGCGTCCACGACAGGTCGATCTGATAGGTGTCTGTGTAGGAGCGGCCGCGCGTGTCATAAATATCGATATATTGCGGGTTCCACTCTTGGTCGGCCACCACCGCATGGTAGAATTGCGTGCGGAAGTAGTCCACACTCAGCGTCAGGTTTTCGTGCCCCAGCGCCGAGATCACCTGCGTCAGACTGCCGCCTGCGGTCAGTGCTTTCTCCATGCGGTCGAGCGAGCGGAACGCGGATTCCGAAGCGCTGCCGGAGAAAACGATGCTGCGGCCCGTCGCCAGCATGCCGATGTTGTCCGTGATGACGTTCGTCGAGCGGTAGCCCAATCCGGCCGAGGCGCGCAGCGTCGTCGTCGGGGTGATGTTCCACTTCACATGGCCGCGGGGCGTGAAATAAAACTTGTCATAATAGCTGTTGTAGTCGCCGCGCACACCGGCCACCAGCGAGAATTTGTCTTTGATCGTGTAGGTATACTCCGCATAGGCGCCCGCTTCGTTTTCCTTGCGGCCGAGGTCGTAAAACGCCCTCGGAGTCTCGTCGATCCACGGCGTGCGGTTGTCCAGCCTCTCGCGCACCGAGGAGAAATGGCCTTGAACGCCCACGTTCAGCGACGAGCGGTAGGTAAAGTAGTGGGCATACATCAGGTTCGCCGACAGCGTGTTTTCGTTGCCGCTGTAGTCGTTCAGCCCGAAGTAGGCTTCTTCGTCGAAATGGTCGAAGTCCACCACCAGCGCCAGGTTCGAGCGCATCTCGTCTTGTTCCTCCTCATCGTAGACCGAGGGGCCGAGGGGCGTGCCGACTTTCACGTAGCCGTTGACGCCGCGGTTGCGGATGTGCGAGCCGTAGAGCGGCATCGGCTTACCGTCGGCGCTCCAGTCCCAGTCCGCCTCCATCTTCTCGCGCATCGCGGCCGTGTTCTTGTAGCCGTACATGCCGCCCAAGCGGTTCTCCTGCACGAATTTCCAG
>CAZIUJ010000135.1:0-3187 GCA_964542345.1 uncultured Alistipes sp. | reverse complement strand
GCTGACGCAGGTATTCGCAGAACAGTTCGCGGTCGATGCAGGCCGGGGTCTCCGCCCGCTGGTTCTCCACCGTAACGAAGACGTCGACCTTGCCGCGTGCCAGGCGGCGCGCCACAAGCGTGCGGATTTCGTACTCCGACTGCCGGTAGAGGGACGGCAGGCGCAGGCTGAGGTCCAGCTGCTTGGAGTTGAGCGAACGGATTTCGACCGTTATCTTTTTGTTTTTCAGCACGGCTTCGCCCTTGCCGAAGCCCGTCATCGATTTTGTCATACTTTCTTGCTGGTCCGGGGTGCGCGCCGCCGGCATGGGAAGCGCGGCCGCCCGGGCATTTTTTTCTGTCGCAAAAGTAATAAAAACAATTCAAAACTCCGAGCCTGCCGCCGGCCGATCGAAAATTATTGGGCCGGTTGTTGCTTTTCCGGAAATATTTTTCGTATATTCGTTTCGCCTATCGCAGCAAACCGATAATAAATAGCATACCTATGAAAAAGCACAATTTCAACGCGGGACCTTCCATTCTGCCCGACGAGGTGATCGAAAAGGCCGTCGGCGCCATTCGGGATTTCAACGGCTCGGGCCTCTCGGTGCTCTCGATTTCGCACCGCACGAAGGATTTCGACGACGTGATGGCCGAGGCCGACCGGCTCTTCCGCGAGCTCCTGGCCATTCCCGACAACTATAGGATTTTCTACCTGGGCGGCGGCGCCAGCACCCTCTTCTACGAGGTCGCGGCCAACTTCCTCGGCACGAAAGCCGGCTACGTCAACACGGGCGTCTGGTCCAAGAAGGCGATCAAGGAGGCCAAGCGTTACGGCGAGGTCGAGGTGCTCGCCTCGTCCGAGGACCGCAACTTCACCTATGTTCCTAAGGGCTTCGCCATTCCCGCCGACCTCGACTACCTCCACATCACGTCGAACAACACGATCTACGGCACCGAGTACCACGAGGACCTCTCGTCGCCCGTGCCTCTCGTCGCCGACATGTCGTCCGACATCCTCTCGCGGCCCGTCGACGTCTCGAAGTACGCCATGATCTACGGCGGTGCGCAGAAGAACCTGGCTCCCGCCGGCGTCTCGTTCGTCATCCTCCGCGAGGACATGCTCGATAAGATTGTCCGCGACCTGCCTACGATGGTTTCGTTCCGCACGCACGTCGACAACAACTCGATGTTCAATACCCCGCCCGTCTTCCCGATCTACGTCTTGATGGAGACGCTGCGGTGGCTGAAAGGCATCGGCGGCGTCCCGGAAATCCACCGGCGCAACGTCGCCAAAGCCGAACTGCTCTACGGCGAGATCGACCGCAACCCGCTGTTCCGCGGTACGGTCGAGAAAGCCGACCGTTCGTTGATGAACATCTGCTTCGTCATGGCCGACGGCTACGACGAGCTCGCACCCGAGTTCCTCGAATTTGCCAAAGCGCGCGGCATGGTCGGCATCAAGGGCCACCGCCTCGTCGGCGGCTTCCGCGCGTCGTGCTACAACGCCCTGCCCATCGAGAGCGTGCAGGCGCTCGTCGACTGCATGCAGGAGTTCGAGAAGCTCCACGTCCGGTAGTCCGCATGGCTTACCAGTTCCGCATCCCCGCCGCCTACAGCGCCCTCACGGGCGAGGTCGTCGCGTGGGAGACGACTCAGTTACAGGAAACGACAACACTCCGAGAACGTATGAAAATTCTGGTTGCAACCGAAAAGCCCTTCGCCCGAAAGGCGGTCGAGGGGATCCGCGAAATCGTCGAGGAGGCAGGTTACGAACTGGCCTTGCTCGAAAAATACGCCGACAAGGCCGAGCTGCTCCGCGCCGTGGCCGATGTTGACGCCTTGATCGTCCGCAGCGACAAGGTTACCGCCGAGGTCATTGACGCCGCGAAGCACCTTCGGATCGTCGTCCGCGCTGGCGCCGGCTACGACAACGTTGACCTCGCGGCCGCTTCGGCGCGCGGCATCGTCGTCATGAACACCCCTGGGCAGAACTCCAACGCCGTGGCCGAGCTGGCCGTGGCGATGATGATCTTCATGGCCCGCAACGGCTTCACGCCCGGCACGGGTTCCGAAATCCAGGGCAAGACCCTCGGCATCCACGCCTACGGCAACGTCGGCCGTCTGGTCGCCCGCAAGGGCCGGGCGCTCGGCATGCGGGTTGCAGCTTACGATCCGTTCGTTGCCGACCCGGAGGTCTTCGCCGCCGACGGCGTCGAGCCGGTCTCTTCGGTCGAAACCCTTTATAAGATGTCCGACTACCTCTCTCTCCACATTCCCGCCACGCCCGAAACCCGCGGCTCGATCGGCTACGACCTCCTGATGTCGATGCCCGCCGGCGCCACGCTGGTCAACACCGCCCGCAAGGAGGTGATCGACGAGGAGGGGCTGCTGCGGGCCCTCGCCGAGCGCGGGGACCTGAAGTATGCCACCGACATCGCGCCCGCCGTGCAGCCCGAATTGGAGGAGAAATTCGGCCGCCGCGTCTTCGCCACCGCCAAGAAGATGGGCGCCGAGACCGCCGAGGCCAATCTCAACGCCGGTCTGGCCGCCGCACGGCAGATCGTCGACTTCTTCCGCACGGGCTGCACCCGCTTTCAGGTAAACAAATAAACCAACATCGATCATGGTACGAATCAAACCTTTCCGCGCCGTCCGTCCGCCCCGGGAGCACGCTTCCGAGGTCGCGTCGCGTCCTTACGACGTCCTGAACTCCGCCGAGGCGAAAGCCGAGGCTACGGAGCGGTCGCTCCTGCACATCATCAAGCCCGAAATCGACTTCGAGCCCATCGCCGACGAGCATGCGCCGGAGGTCTACGACCGGGCCGTCGAGAACTTCCGCCGCTGGCGCCGCGAGGGGTGGCTGCAGCAGGACCCCGAGGAGTATTACTACGTCTACGCGCAGACGATGGAGGGCCGCACGCAGTACGGGCTGGCCATGTGCTGCCACTTCGAGGACTACCTCTCGGGGGCGATCAAGAAGCACGAGCTCACGCGCCCCGACAAGGAGGAGGACCGCATGATCCACGTCCGCAACCAGCAGGCCAACATCGAGCCCGTCTTCTTCGCCTACCCCGACAACGCCGAGATCGACGCGATCGTCGCCGAGGTCGTAAAGGGCGCCCCCGAGTACGATTTCACTGCCGCCGACGGCTTCGGCCACAAGCTGTGGGTCATCCGCGACCGCAAGACCAACGACCGCATCACCG
>CAZIUJ010000134.1:0-3221 GCA_964542345.1 uncultured Alistipes sp. | reverse complement strand
GCATCCAGCTCGACCGCAAGGTCATCAGCGTCGAGACGATCAAGACCGTCGGCGACTACGAAGCTACGGCCCGCCTGCACAAGGAGGTCAAGGCTACGATCAAGTTCACGGTAACGGCCGCAGAATAGCGACCATGCCGGGGGGGGGCCGATGAGGCTGCCGCCAAAAGAAACGCCCGCTCCGTCGAGGAGGGGCGTTTTTTGTTGGGAGGAGGGGCGTTTTTTTTGTTGGAGGAGGGGGGGGGCGGTGCGATTGCCGGCGGTCTAATGCGAACCGGCCGCCGCATCGGGATGCGGCGCTGTCGGATCGGAGTGCAGCGTCACCGGCCGCTTCGCATAGGAACGCAGTACCATACCCACGCCGAGGAAAATCGCCAGGGCGAAAATCGCCGTATCGAGATGCAGCCTGTCGAGGCGCAGCGCCACCGACACCGCAATAGCCACGACGGGCTGGAGGTAGGTATAAATGCTCGACACGGTGGAGGAGACGAAGCGCAGCGAGTAGTTGAACAGAATATTGGGCAAATAGGTCTGCAGCAGGAAAACGCAGAGCATCGGGACGAGCGCGTGGCGGGCCATGGCCGCGAAATCGGTATGCACCACCTCGCCGATGCCGAACGGCAGCAGCATGACGGCGGCTAAGCAGTAGAGCCACCGCATGACGGTCGTGACCCGGTATTTGGCCACCAACTTCTTGAAACAGACCATGTAGACCGACGAGACGCAGGCGCAGAGGAAGATCAGGACATTGCCCCACAGCTGCGAATGGGCATGCGCCGACGACCCGCCCGTCACCACCACGGCGACAGCCCCGGCCATGCCGAGCAGCAAGCCGCCGACTTTCAGCTTGGTGAAGCGGTCGAGTCCCAGCAACACGGAGAGCAGCAACACCAAGATCGGAACGATCGTATCGATGATCGAGCCGTCGATAGGCGACGTTCGAGAGAGGCCGTACATAAGGAAAATCTTGCGGAAGACCCCCATCAGCAGGGCCGCGCCGACGAACTTGCGCATGTCGGCCCGCTCGACCCGCTCGGCACGCTCCCACAGCAGCGGCACGAGCGAGAAGAGTGCCGTGGCGATCAACGACGCCTCGGCCAGTGCCAAGGGCCGGATGTAGCGGCTCAACAACAGGTTGTAAAAGGGGAAGTCCATGGCCCAGATGCAGTTGCATGCCAGCAACGTCAGGTGGGGTGTGAGTCTGTTCATAGCGGAAGTTTCCGCGCTCCGCACAAAAACAATGCCCCGTCCCGCCAAGAGCAGGGATTTACTTCTCGCCTAAAAAAAGAGGCAGCACCGCCGACCTCACTGCCGCAAACCGTAGCCTGCAACACTCCGGGTCGAGGGGCTGCCTCGAGAACGAAAGGCAGCGGCAGGGTGACGCAACTTCACGATCTGCCACATGGATAACAGAACAGGAAATCCTGCCGCTGCAATTCGCTTTTCGATTGCATCCGGCAGGAGAGAAAAAAGGAGAGACGCTGCCGATTCTATTCATTCGGGGCCATAGCAAGCCTTCCTCAATAAAATACAGCACACGTCCTCCGTGAAGAGACGAAAAAAGGAGAAGCGTTGCCGGCTTTATGTCCTTAGGCTCTGGTAAACCTTACTCTATAAATACAGCACACGCCCTCCGTGAGGAGATGAAAAAAGGGACGCTGCCGATTCTATTCTCTCGATGGCTCTGGTGGGCCTGGGCTTCATAAAATGCGACACACGTCCTCCGTGAGGAGATGAAAAAAGGAGAAGCGTTGCCGAATTTTACGCCTTGGGGCCCTAGCAAGCCTTCCTCAATAAAATACAGCACACGCCCTCCCGGGCATGACCGTATCTGAGAGGAGAAATTTGCTAGGTTTCAGGCCAGATACAATCGCTTATAACGATAATATGTCAAGAACGCGCGAAACTTCGTGGGTTTCTGCTACAAAGATAGCGATTTTTCCGATACATGCAAAAAAACGGTCAAGTTGCTACGAGACATACCGACAAGCCGTAACATCCCCGCCGCGCCCCATGCGGATCGCCTGAGCCTGCAGCTCTCGCAAAGATGTTTCGATTCAAAGACGGTCGAAGAGAATATTATGACGGGGCTCCGCGGCGCGCCATTCTCCGCAACGCTGCGCGTTGCTTTCGGGGGCGGCTCGCGCTTTCAGCGCGACCCCCGCAGCCGCCCCCGAAAACTCTTTCCGCCGGATTGCAAACAGATCATTCTTTAGCCGGACGTCATTGCGAGCGGACATTCAGCGAGCGCGGCAATCCGCACGGACGTCAAAGCGGGGATGTTGCAACGAAGCATACCGAAGAGTTGCAAGTCGACCGTTTTTGTGCTCGTTCGGATTGCCGCGTCGGGCCGACGTCCTCCCCGCAATGACGCTCTGCCGATCCTCCCCTATCTCTGCCTGCGGCTTAGATAGGCAGCGCCTCGGGAAAATGCAAACTCCGTTTGCTTTTCCGCTCGGCTTGCACTATCTTTGTCCTACGTATGAAAACTATCCGACTACACATACTCGCGCTGCTCGCCCTGGCAGCCGGAGCATGCGACCGCACCCCGAAAGAGGAAGAAACCCCGCACAATATCGTCTACGGCATCCTGGCCGACGACTACCGCCTCGAAACAGCCGAAGTGGGCAAGGGCGAAACCATGAGCAAGATACTCAACGGCTACGGCGTCACCGTGCGGCAGATCGACCGGCTCGACCGCGCCTCGAAAAACATCTTCCCGCTGCGCAACATCCGCCCGGGCCACAAGTACACGGTCTTCATCCACGAAGACTCGCTCTACACGCCCCACATCGACTACTTGGTCTACGAAACGGGCCGCACCGACTTCGTGGTCTTCGGATTCCACGACGGCGACTCGGTTTCGGTGCGCAAGGACTCCAAACCCATGACCATCCGCCGCACGCAGCGCAGCGCCGTCATCAATTCGTCGCTCTGGGGCTCGATCATGGAGCAAAACCTCCCCTACTCGCTCGCCGCCGAGATGGAGAACATCTACCAGTGGACCGTCGACTTCTTCGGCATACAGAAAGGCGACAGTTTCACGGTCATCTACGACGAACTCTTCATCGACGACACCATCTCGGCCGGCATCGGCCGCATATGGGGCGCCAAGTTCACGCAGAGCGGCAAGGAGTACTACGCCATCCCCTACCGCCAGAACGGCAATGTCCGCTATTGGGACGCCGACGGCTCCAGCTTGCGCAAGCAGCTGCTCAAGGC
>CAZIUJ010000133.1:0-3226 GCA_964542345.1 uncultured Alistipes sp. | reverse complement strand
AACGAGTGGCTCGAGCAGAACATGTTGCCTTTCTATCCGTTGGGCGACATCAAGGTTGTCGAATAAGTGCGCAGACGATTATGAAAGAGACGTTGATTATAGCAGGCTTCGGAGGACAGGGCGTCCTCTCGATGGGCAAGATTCTCGCCTACTCGGGCGTGATGCAGGATTTCGAGGTTACGTGGATGCCTTCCTACGGGCCCGAGATGCGCGGCGGCACGGCCAACGTTACGGTGATCCTCTCCGACCGGAAGATTTCGTCGCCCATCGCTCACGAGTTCGACACGGCGATCATCCTGAACCAGCAGTCGATGGAGAAGTTCGAGCCGATGGTCCGGCCCGGCGGCGTGCTGATCTACGACACGAACGGTATCACGCGGCACCCCGTGCGCACCGACATCTCGGTCTACGCCATCGACGCCACGGCCGAGTGTGCCCGCATGGGACAGGCCAAGTTGTTCAACACCATGATTTTGGGCGGCTACCTCAAGGTCTGCCCCGTCGTCCGTATGGAGAACGTCATGATCGGCCTCAAGAAGTCGCTCCCCGAGCGCGCTTGGAAAATGTTGCCCGACAACGAAAAGGCCATCATCCACGGCGGCGAGATCATCCGCAAAATACGGTAAACGCCCCCGACCGTCCCGACAGACAGAAGCCCGGCTGAAAACAGCCGGGCTTTTTTTATTTGTGCGGCTCCGATCTTCGTTCGCAGGCGCGTTTGCGGTCGTTTTGCCGACCGCCGTTCCCGTAAATTTCTGCAGCGTTCCGTCGTTTTTTACACAGGCCTCTTGACAGGGGCCCGGCCGCGTCGTATCTTTGTTCCGTCTTACGGGTTGCGTATCGTTTATTTCTCAGAGACGACGATCGCGGTGCACAGCAGCGCATCCCTTTCGGACATTGTTTCCCCAATCGACGTCGATTTCCCGTTCCGGTCGTGCGCTCCATTTTCCGAAGTTTTCACCTCTTCAAGGATCCTTCAGGATGTACGGTTCGCAGACACCCAACTGCCCGCCTTTTGAGGTTGGGCCGGCAGCCTCGGAACAAATTTGCAAGTCTCCCGGTGCATTTCGTGCGCCGGGGGACTTGTCGTGTGCATGTACGAATAAAAAGAGAGCCCTACAGGGCTCTCTTTTCGTCGGATGCGACCGTGGACTACTCCACCGCCGCACATTCGTTGACGAACTCTTCGGCCAGCTTGGTGAGCGCCTCGTCGGTCTTCTTCTCGCCGGCAAGGATCGTTTCGAGCATCTTCCTGACTTTCTTCTCCGGCAGGTAGGCCGCCAGCGCGCTGAGCGTGCCGTAGGTGGCGATTTCGTAATGTTCGACTTTCTGGGCCGCAAGGATCAGTCCCGCATCGCGTACGAAGCTGTTCTTCTGTGTGTCCGAGATCATGCCTTCGGCTTCTTCCAGCAGGCCCGCCATCGCTTCGCAGCGCTTGGCTTCGGGTTTCTCGCCCAAGAGCCCGAAGATCGTCTCCAGCTCGGCGATCTGCTTGTCGCCCTCGTTGTAGTGTTTCTCGAAGGCCGCCGTCAGCTTCTGGCTCGTCGCGGCTTTGCTCATCTTCTTGAGCCCCTTTTTCAGGTGCTTCTCCGCCCAGTAGATGTCTTTGAGCTGGTCGACGAAGAAGCGGTGGAACTCCGTCTGCGTCGACGACCACGATGTTTTGTTGTTGTCCGTTTTCATGGTATTCCGAATTTTAGGATTCGATCTTCTCCGTGGCAAATTGCATACCACGAACGGACTTCACGGACGCCTATTCGGTCGGGCACCGTATTTGCAGGGCTGGGAACACCTAACTATTCGCATTATGGACAATCCTACTTACACCATGCCTCTGATCGGCGACAAGGCGCCGTCGTTCGAGGCCGAAACCACGCAGGGCAAAATCCGCTTTCCGGAGGATTTCAAGGGCCGGTGGGTCATTTTGTTTTCCCATCCGTCGGACTTCACGCCGATCTGCACCTCGGAGTTCGTGTTGTTCGGGGCCATGCAGCAGGAGTTCGAAGCCCTGAACTGCCGCCTCGTCGGCTTGTCGGTCGGCACCAACGCCAGCCACATCGCCTGGCTGCGGTCGATCCACGACCATATCGAGTTCAAGGGCCACAAGCGCGTGGAGCTGAACTTCCCCCTGATCGCCGACATGTCGATGGAGGTGGCGCGCAAATACGGCATGATCCAGACGGCCGTCTCCACGACGGCTGCCGTGCGGGCCGTCTTCTTCATCGACCCCGAGGCGACGATCCGCGCCGTGATCTATTATCCCATGCAGCTGGGCCGCAACTTCGACGAGCTGAAGCGCGTGCTGGTCGGCCTGCAGACCATCGACAAGTACCACGTCGCCTTGCCGGCCGACTGGCGGCCCGGCGACGACATCATCGTGCCGGCCCCCACGACCTACGACGGCACCGAGAAGTCGGCCGAGGGCATGAAGTGCTACGACTGGTACTTCTGCACCAAGCCGCTGCCTATGGAAAAGGAGACCGCCAAAGCGAAAGAGCTGGCTTACGAAAAAGCCTGAACCTCTCTTCTTTCAACAGCGAAACCCGGTCGAAAAACCGGGTTTCATTGTGCTGGAAACAAAAGAAAGGTAAAGTAAGAATTTTTCACCTTTCACCTTTCTCCTTTCACCTTTGACTTTACTCTCCGAATCGATATTGCGCCACATCGCGCCAGCCCAAGAGCAACTCCCGGACCGGCAGCCGTTTTTTGCCCGCGATCTGCAGTTCGTCCAAGAGTACCCAGCCGTCGGCGCAGGCCACGCGGACATAGGTGCGGCCGTCGCTCTCCACCTCCCCGCAGGCCGCCGCGTGGGCCGCCGCTTCGAAGCGTGCGGCGAAAATCTTGGCCGTCGTCTCCTCGCCGCTGTTCCGCCGCAGGCTGCTCCATGCCGCCGGATAGGGCGAAAGGCCGCGCACCTGATCGACGATCGTGCGGCCGGGCTGTGTCCAGTCGATGCGGCAGTCTTCCTTGAAAATCTTGGGCGCCGGCTTCAGGGTCGCTTCGTCGATGTGTTGTTGTTCCACCGGCGCGATGTCGCCCGCGGCAATGCGGTCGACGGTTTCGGTTACGAGCTTCGTGCCGGCGTGCATCAGCTTGTCGTAGAGCGTCCCCACGTTGTCTTCGGGGAGGATCGGCAGGCGCTCCTGCGCCAGGATCGCCCCTTTGTCGATCTCGTGGTTCAGCAGGAAAGTCGTTACGCCCGTCTCCGTCTCGCCGTTCATGATCG
>CAZIUJ010000132.1:0-3263 GCA_964542345.1 uncultured Alistipes sp. | reverse complement strand
CTCGCAGAAGCAGGAACGCGATGCCGACGACTACGGCTACGAATTTCTGAAGAAAAGCGGCAAGAACCCGTGGGCGATGGCCTGCTCGTTCCGCCGGCTGAAAACGATGCAGGAGGAAGCGGGCGTGCAGAAAAGCAGCAAGATCAACCAGCTCTTTTCGACCCACCCCGACCTCGACACGCGCATCAAGCGCATGGAAGAACGCGCCACGGCCGAAGGGATCGCAAAGCCCCGCGAATAAGGCCGGCCGATCCACCTACGAAAAAGGCATCCCGCGAATGCGGGATGCCTTTTTTAGGACGGTCCTGAGAACTACTTCGCGGACCGCAGCGCCTCGACGAACCCCGGCCACCGGGACCACAGATTCTCGGTCCGCAACCACAGTTCGCGTGCCTGCGCCGCGACCGAGGGTCGCTCGCTCTCGATGTCGTGCAAATAAGTCGCATCGGCCGGATGGTCGGGTGCCGTGAACTCGGCGAAATAAGGTGCGAAGCGGGTTCGGAAACGCTTCAACTCCCCCTCCGGCAGGCGTCCGTCGCGCCGGAAAGCCGCCCACAACAACAGCAGCTCCCGGCTGGCGCTCTTGTCCGAGAGGTCGTTGATGACCTCGTCGAAGAGCTCCGTTTCGTCCATCGCCAAATAGTCGAACGCCAGCAACTCGCTGCCTTCCAGATGATCTTCGGGGTCCAGCTCCAGCAACAATTCCAGCAACGCCGCCGACATTTCGAAATCGTCGATCAGGAAGTGGTCGACCGCCGACGCATGGACCAGTTCGAGCGCCGCGCGCGAGTTGCGGTGGTTCCATTCAAGGATCACCTCCTCGTCGTCGGGAATCGCCTCGGCCAGCCGCTGAAAAGCCTGATAACGCATTTCGCAGGCCTCCCGCACGCTGCCGGCGGACTGCAACTTCCGGCTGCGCGCCAGCACCTCGGCGAAGTTGTAGAGACCCTCGCCGATGAGCTCGAAAGTCTGGTCGGCCGTAGGATTAAGCTGAAATTTTTGCATCGCGACGCATTTTAAGGATCATGATGACGACGACGGCCAACGTTACCGCACCGCCCGAGAGATAAGCTACCCAACGGTTCTCGAAGCCGAAAAACTGCTCCGAGACGAAGAGGAACGACGCGCAGACGTACGTCATGAAGACCGCCGGCACGAAGGCGACCCACCGATTGGCGTGCCGCCGGGTCAGCCACACGACGACCGACCACAGGACGATGACCGACAAAGTTTGATTCGTCCAGGAGAAGTAGCGCCACACCACGTCGAAGTCGACCTGCGAAATGCCGAATCCCAAAGCGAAGAGAGGCACGCAGACCAACAAGCGCTTCCAGATGCTGCGCTGCCCGATATGGAACATGTCGGCCACGATCAGGCGCGCCGAACGGAACGCCGTGTCGCCCGACGTGATGGGAGCCGCAACGACACCCAACAAAGCGAGCACGCCGCCGACCACCCCGAGCGTCCCGTTGGAGATGGCATCCACGGCCCATGCCGCACTGTTGCCATGCGCCGCCAGCGCCTCGGCCAGCTCCCGGGCTCCGCCGAAGAAAGCCATCGCCACGGCGGCCCAGATCAAGGCGATGATCGACTCGGAGATCATGGCCCCGAAGAAGACCGGGCGGCACTCGCGCTCGCTGCCGACGCAGCGCGCCATCAACGGCGACTGCGTAGCGTGGAACCCGGAGACGGCACCGCAGGCGATCGTAATGAAAAGTGTCGGCACGATGGGCAGTGCGTGGGCGGCGGGCTGGAAATTATGCAGCGCAGTGAGCTCGGGGATCGGCCGCCCGCCGAAGAGCAAAGCCCCCAAAAGGCCCAATGCCATGATAATCAAGGCGGCGCCGAAGACGGGATAGATGCGTCCGATCACCTTGTCGACGGGCAACATGGTCGCTACGAAATAGTAAGCCAGAATGATCCACACCCAGGCGGAAACAGAGACCGCCGGCACCATGTTCGCCAACAACTGTGCGGGGCTCAGCAGAAAAACCGCCCCGACGAGGACCATCAACACGACCGAAAAGAGGCGCAGGAAATGACGCATGCCGCCGCCCAAATACCGGCCGATCACCTCGGGGATGCTCAGCCCGTCGTTGCGCACGGCCATCATGCCCGAGAGATAATCGTGCACCGAGCCGATGAAGATGCCGCCGAACGTAATCCACAAGAAAGCCACGGGCCCGAAGCAAGCCCCCAACACAGCACCGAAAATCGGACCTGTGCCGGCGATGTTCAGAAGCTGGATCAGGAAGATCCGCCACCGTGGCAGCGGCACGTAATCCACGCCGTCGCCGAGACGCCGGCAAGGCGTAGCGGCCCCGGCATCGGCGCCGGCCAGCCGCTCAAGATAACGCCCGTAGGTGAAATAGGCCGCGACGAGCAGCGTCAGGCAAAGCAGGAAAGTAACCATTCGCGATAGTTTTGGCGCGAATATAACAACAAATGCGAGATTTTCGGTGAAATTGTTGCGAGAAATAATTTTTTTTCGGATATTTGCACTCCGAATGAAGACCGCCGTGTCTTCCGAAGGCCGAAATAGCTCAGCGGTAGAGCACTTCACTCGTAATGAAGGGGTCCCGAGTTCAAATCTCGGTTTCGGCTCGAAAATCCGAGGGGGGGGGTATGGCCCACACCGAAAAAGAAGCCGCTTTCAAGGAGACTTGAATGCGGCCTTTTCATTTCGGCGCCGGGTATCAGTCAGCGGGAAGCCGAACGCCCCGCACACAACCTCGCTTCCGACCCAACCGGCTATTCGATGAAATTGATGATGCGGTTCGCCGGATTGAGCGGCGTCTGGTCGGACAACTCTAACGATTCGACCATGTGCAGCGTACCTTGCTTGTACTTCTGGAAATGGGCCGAGGCGATGTGGCGGTCGTAAGCCTCTCGGCTGGCATAGGTTTCGAGAATCGTTATTCGGCAAGGATTCTCTTTCTCGCTCACCGCATACATGGTCAGCACGCCCAGTTCGGTGCGCAAAAATATTTCGCCGACCTCGACGGCATACCACACGTACTCGTCGAGGTATTCCGGCCGGACCCCGATTACGGGTTTTGCGAATCAAGAACGCGGCGGGGAATCATTCTTTTCTCCGTGCCGGACAAAGAGTAAAAAACCTCCGGCCCTGAAACCGGGCCGGAGATTTTCTTCGAACGGATGTCGCAGTGTGGACCGAACTATCGCAACCGCTTCAGGCCGCGGAGCTGTGCGGGGTCGGAAGTCTCCTGCAGCGAGATGGCATACCCTCCGGCGGCGGCACA
>CAZIUJ010000131.1:0-3332 GCA_964542345.1 uncultured Alistipes sp. | reverse complement strand
TTTTTAATTCTTAATTTTTCATTTTTAATTGCTCGCATTCACCTTTCACTTTTCACCTTTCACCTCGATGAAAACCTTAATCTCTTCCCTGCAGGCGCTGAAGCTGGCGTTCGGCGACAGCGAGCTCCTGCCACCGGAGACGATCGCCGAGACGGACATCGCGGCGGCCGAAGAGCGCTGGATCGTCCCGGCACTCGGCCGCAAGCTCCACGACAGGCTGCTCGCCGGCGCCTCCTCCGAATTTCGCACCGAATACCTCGCGGCGCCCGTCGCCCTCTATGCACGGGCCCTTGTGCAGTCCCGCCTGAACCTCCGCACCGACCGAATCGGCACCGTCGTCCCGAAATCCGACCACGCGCAGCCGGCCGACGACGAAGCCCTGAGGCGGCTGCGGCTTCAGCTGCTGCGGCAGGCCCGCACACTGCTGACCCGGGCCGTCGCCTACATCGAGGGCCACCCGGGCCTCTTTCCGGAATACGCACCGACCACCCGCTGCTCGATCGACGGGGGTCTCCTCCTCCCGAACGATGGCACGGGGACTCGCTAACCGCAATCCGGGCAACATCCGCCGCTCCGCCGTGCGCTATCAGGGCGAGGTGCAGCCCTCGCGCGACCCGGCGTTCAAGCAGTTCGAGACGATGGCGTGGGGCTACCGGGCGATCTTCGTGGTGCTCGACACCTACCGCGTGCGGCACGGGCTGCGGACCATCGCGCAGATGATCGCCCGCTGGGCACCGCCCACGGAGAACCATACGCAGGCCTACGTCCGTGCCGTCGTGGAGCACACCGGCATCCCCGCCGACCGGCCCATCGACACCCGCGACCGCACGACGATGATCCCCGTCGCCGCCGCGATCTCCCGCGTCGAAAACGGCACCGACGCCGACCTACGCGACGTGGAACGGGGATGGGAGCTGTTCGAAAATTCATAATTCAAAATTCATAATTCAAAATTC
Organism: uncultured Alistipes sp.; assembly: GCA_964542345.1. Classification (GTDB taxonomy): domain Bacteria; phylum Bacteroidota; class Bacteroidia; order Bacteroidales; family Rikenellaceae; genus Alistipes. Next base: position 2,376 of record CAZIUJ010000131.1, on the reverse strand, counting down.
ACAATTCACAATTCAAAATTCACAATTCATAATTATTTTGCAGTTTTCCACCTTGATGTCGTACGAAACATCTCTTTCGAAAACGACTAAGAACACGGCATCACCATAAAACCCGCAATTTTGAATTGTGAATTTTGAATTATGAATTTTTTCTTCCTATCTTTGCGCCGAAAACAGGCGGAAATGGGATGCGGCCCCCGAGGCCGTGTTGAGAACCGCCGGTGGTAACAATCAAACACACAAAACTTTATGAAAACCATCACTGTCAAGGCGACCGAGCGCAAAGATTTCGGCAAGAAGGCCGCCAAAGCCGTTCGCCGCGAGGGCCTGGTTCCCTGCGTGCTGTGCGGCAACGGCGAGACCGTCTCGTTCTCGGTCGACCCCCGCGAGATCAAACCCCTGATCTACACCCCCAACTCCTACATCGTCGAGTTCGACTTCGGCGGCAAGACCGAGAAAGCCGTGCTGCGCGAGGCGCAGTTCCATCCCGTCCGCGAGGAGATTCTGCACCTCGACTTCTACCGCATCGCCGCCGGCAAACCCGTGTCGATCGCCATTCCGGTGCGCCTGACCGGCAACGCCGAGGGTGTGAAGGTCGGCGGTAAGCTGGCCCTCTCGGCCCGCAAGCTGACCGTCAGCGCCCTGCTCGAAAACCTGCCCGACGAAATCGTCGTCGACGTTACGCCGCTGGGCGTGGGCAAGACCATCTTCGTGGGCGACCTGCAGTTCGAGAACCTCAAGTTCATCACGCCCGCCACGACGGCCGTCTGCGCCGTGCGCGTAACCCGTGCTTCGCGCGGTGCCGCCGCTGCCGAAGGCAAATAATCGCTGACGCGGCATGAAATACCTCATCGTTGGGCTGGGCAACATCGGCGCCGAATACGCCGAAACCCGCCACAACATCGGTTTCAAAGTGTTGGACGCCCTCGCCGGGGCGTCCAACGCGCTTTTTACGACGGCGCGCTACGGAGACGTGGCCGAAGTGAAACACAAAGGCCGCACCTTGGTGCTGCTGAAACCCTCGACCTACATGAATTTGTCGGGCAAAGCCGTGCGCTACTGGCTCGACACGGAAAAGATTCCGCGCGAGAACCTGCTGGTCGTCTCCGACGACATCGCCCTGCCGTTCGGCACGCTGCGCATGCGGCAGAAAGGGAGCGCCGGCGGCCACAACGGGCTGAAGAACATCGCCGAACTCTTGGGCAGCGAGGAGTTCGCCCGCATGCGCTTCGGCGTAGGCGGCGACTTCCCGCGCGGCCACCAGGTCGACTACGTGCTGGGCGAGTGGACGCCCGAGGAGCGCGAAGCGATGCCCGAGCGGCTGAAAATCTTCGGCGAGGCGATCCTCTCTTTCGCCGCAATCGGCACGGAACGGACGATGAACTTTTTTAACAAGAAATGATGGACATCGAGGAATTTCGGGAATGGTGCCTCTCGTTCGAGGGTGCAAGCGAAAAGATGCCGTTCGGAAAGGCGACCTCCGAGTACGACCGCAACCTGCTGGTCTTCGAGGTGGCGGGCAAATGGTTCTGCTTCGTGAACATCGATGTTTTCGACTTCTGCAACATCAAGTGCGACCCGGAGCGGATCGTCGAGCTGCAGGCGCAGTACGAGGGCGCAACGCCCGGCTACCACATGAACAAGCGGCACTGGATCAGTCTCCACTTCGACAGGGACGTGCCCGACGACACGATCCGGGAACTTGTCCGACAGTCGTACGACCTGGTGGTGGCATCCCTGCCGAAAAAGGAGCGGGAAGCGCTGAAAAATCCCTGAATCGAACGATCGCGGAACGGCGATCGTTTTTTTGCGGGCAGCGGCCGGTCCGGCCCGGCCGAACGCTACTCTTCGTCGTCGTAACAGATGCCCTCCATCAGGGAGTCGAGGTCGCGGCGCTCCTTCTTGGTCGGGCGCCCCGTGCCGCGGTCTCGGAAGACGAAGATCGTTTCGCGCGGGACGTTGAGCTTGTCCAGCTCCTCCTGCGGCGTGATGTTGAGGCAGAAGTCGGGCACGTTCTTGGCCGGCTGACGGCTCGAAACGAGGTCGACGACCTTGTAGGTGTAGGTTACCTGCTGGCGCCGCACCTCGATGCGGTCGCCGATCTTCACCTCGCGCGAAGGCTTGGCGTAGGCCCCGTCGACCGTAACCTTGTTGTTGCGGATCGCATCCGCAGCGTCGCTGCGGGTCTTGAAAACCCGCACGGCCCACAAGTATTTGTCCAAACGAACGTCCATTTTATTGAAGGTTAAAGGTTCAAGGTAAAAAGTGAAAGGTTTTTGCCCGAATACTTTTCACTTTTCACCTTTCACTTTTCACTTTCCGTAGAGTGTTTCCGACTTGGGGGCGATGTGCGACTTCTCGTCGTTCTGGCGGCTG
>CAZIUJ010000130.1:0-3353 GCA_964542345.1 uncultured Alistipes sp. | reverse complement strand
GTCCTTATCGACGACCTCTCCAATTCGGACGAAGCCGCCGTCGAGGGCGTGCGCCACATCACGGGCGCCGACGTTCCTTTCGAGCGGGTCGACACCTGCGACGAGGAGGCGCTGCGCGGCGTCTTCCGTCGGTACGACTTCGGGGCGGCGATCCACTTCGCGGCCTACAAGGCCGTGGGCGAGTCGGTCGCCGAACCGCTGAAGTACTATCGCAACAACCTGGTCTCGTTCATGAACCTCTGCGCCCTGATGCGCGAGTTCGGGAGGCCGAACATCCTCTTCTCCTCCTCCGCCACGGTCTACGGCGAGGCCGACGAGCTGCCCGTAACCGAGCGAACGCCCCGCAAGCCGGCGACGTCGCCCTACGGCAACACCAAGCAGATGGCCGAGGACATCCTGCGCGACTGCTGCGCCGCCTACCCCGAGCTGCGCGGCATCGCCCTGCGTTACTTCAACCCCATCGGCGCCCATCCCTCGGCCCTCATCGGCGAGCTGCCGCGCGGCGTGCCGCAGAACCTGGTACCCTACATCACGCAGACGGCCGCCGGCATCCGCGAGTGCCTCTCCGTCTTCGGCAGCGACTACCCGACGCCCGACGGCACCTGCCTGCGCGACTACATCGACATCGTCGACCTGGCGCGCGCCCACGTGGCGGCCGTCGACCGCATGACCGAGGGCCGGATGCGGGAGCCGTACGAGATTTTCAACGTCGGCACGGGACGTCCCGTCTCGGTGCTGGAGCTCGTTGAGGGCTTCGAGCGGGCCAACGGCGTGAAGCTCAACTACCGGATCGTCGGCCGACGTGCCGGCGATGTGCCGGCTGTCTGGGCCGACACGACCCGGGCCAACCGCGAGTTAGGCTGGCACGCCGAGCGGCCTTTGGAGGAGACGCTCCGCAGCGCCTGGGCCTGGGAAAAGCATCTTCGAGGCATGGAACAAACCGAAAAATAAAGCATGAAACCTACTCTTTTCGTACTGGCTGCCGGCATGGGTTCGCGCTACGGCGGTCTGAAACAGTTGGACGGTCTCGGCCCCCACGGCGAGACGATCATGGACTATTCGATCTACGACGCCGTGCGCGGCGGCTTCGGCAAGGTGGTCTTCGTCATCCGCAAGGATTTCGAGCAGGATTTCCGCGAAAAGGTCCTCGCGAAGTACGAGCACCACATCCCCGTGGAGGTGGTTTTCCAGTCGCTCGACAAGCTGCCCGAGGGCTTCGCATGCCCGGCGGAGCGGACCAAGCCGTGGGGCACCAACCACGCCGTGCTGATGGGCCGGGAGGCGATCCGCGAGCCGTTCGCCGTCATCAACGCCGACGACTTCTACGGCCGCGACGGCTTCCGCGTCCTGGGCGAGTGGCTCTCGAAAGCCGAGGGCGAGAACCGCTACTGCATGGTGGGCTATCGCGTGGGCAACACCCTCTCGGAGAGCGGCACCGTGTCGCGCGGCATCTGCCGAACCGATGCCGAGGGCTACCTGACGGGCGTCGTCGAGCGTACCGACATCGCCCGCGTCGACGGCCGCATCACCTTCACGGGCGACGATGGGCAGCCCGCCACGACCGACGAGACGACGCCCGTGTCGATGAACATGTGGGGCTTCACGCCCGACTACTTCCGTTATTCGGAGGAGATGTTCCGGCGCTTCCTCGCGGAGCATATCGACGAGCCCAAAGCGGAATTTTACATTCCGACGGTGGTCAACGACCTGATCGTCAAAGGTAAGGCTTCGGTCAAGGTGCTCGACACCACGGCCAAGTGGTTCGGCGTTACCTATGCCGAGGACCGGCCGGACGTCGTCGCCAAAATCCGCGACCTGATCGCCGCCGGCGAGTACCCCGAAAAGCTGTGGGAATAGGGCCTTACGATTTGCGGCCGTAGAGATAGCGGGCCAGTCCGTAGAGGTAGCGGCGGAAGCCGGGGCGGTAGGCGAGCAGGCGCTCGAACCAGCCGAGGTGCCAGCCGGCGGCGCGCACCACGACGCTTACATAGAGCATGGCGAAGAGCGTGCCGATGCCGATGATGTGCCACTGCCACGCCCCGAAAAAGAGATAGCAGGCCGCGATGCCGAGCACCACGAGCGCGGTGTCGACAACGATCTTCACTTTCGGGAAGTCGATGCCCGTTACCTGACTGATCGCGACGGGGAATCCCTCGCCGGGCATCGTAACGCTGCCGCAGCGCACTTCGAGCGCGATGCCGACGCCGAGGATCGTGCAGCCCGCCACCTGCGCGAGCGCCTGTTGCCAGAGTGCGGCGGGCACGAGCCAGGCCGTCAGCAGCATGTTGAGATCGATGAGCGTGCCGAAAAGGAAGCCGATGACCAACTGGAAGAGCTGCACCCACTCGAAGCGGCGGCGCAGCACGGCGATCTGCCCGGCCACGAGCACGAAGTTCATGATATAGGTGTATTGGCCGATCGTCAGCGCCGGAACCAGCGCCTCCCCGCCGGCCGTGGCGAAGACGTAGGGCAGCACGCTGATGACGCTCGACCCGAGCATCGAACGCAGGCAGACGGCCACGCCGACGGTCATGACGAACAGCGACCCGAGCAGCAGCAGATGCTGCCAGCAAAACGAAATGATCTTCTCTTTCATCCGAAAAACGTATTTTTCGGGGCGCGAAGATACGAACTATTCCGTAAAAATGGTAACTCTGTCCGGAAACGGGTTATGGCTGCATTCCGCCTGCTGCCGTAACTTTGTCCCGACATATTGTACAGTCATGAAAAAATTCGTTCTTTTTTTGTCGATCTTTTCGATCGCAACCCTAACACGACCTGCTATGGCACAACAGAAAGTGATTCAGACCGCCGGGCGCGACGCCCTCGGCGAGTTCGCCCCCGAGTTCGCACGGCTCAACGACGACATCCTTTTCGGCGAGGTGTGGAGCCGCAACGACCTGCTCTCGCTCCGCGACCGGAGCCTGGTTACCATCACCTCGCTCATCAGCCAGGGCATTACCGACACCTCGCTGACCTATCATCTGCAGTCGGCGAAGAACAACGGCATCACCCGCACGGAGATCGCCGAAATCATCACCCACATCGCCTTTTACGCCGGTTGGCCGAAAGCGTGGGCCGCGTTCCGGCTGGCCAAAGAGGTGTGGAACGACGACGCCCCGGCCGAGGACGGCAAGGCTGCGTTCCAGCGCGAAATGATCTTCCCCATCGGCGAACCCAACACGGCCTATGCCCGGTATTTCGTCGGCAACAGTTACTTGGCCCCCATCTCCTCGGAGCAGGTGGCCGTCGCCAACGTTACTTTCGAGCCGGGATGCCGCAACAACTGGCACGTGCACAAAGCGGCCAGCGGCGGCGGGCAGATGTTGATCGGCGTGGCCGGCCGCGGCTGG
>CAZIUJ010000129.1:0-3399 GCA_964542345.1 uncultured Alistipes sp. | reverse complement strand
TGAGCGGCGAATCGCTGCAGGGCGAACAGAAATACGGGCTCTCGCCCGCGGTGCTTCAAAGCTATGCCGAGCAGATCCGGGCGGCGGCGGAGCAGGGCATTCAGATCGGCATCGTCATCGGCGGCGGCAACATCTTCCGCGGCATGACGGGCGCCAAGCGAGGTTTCGACCGCGTGAAAGGCGACCAGATGGGTATGCTGGCGACGATCATCAACTCGCTGGCCCTGCAGTCGGCGCTCGAAGACAACGGTGTGAAAGCCAAAGTGCTGACCTCGATCCGCATGGAGCCCATCGGCGAATACTTCTCGAAAGCGCGCGCCATCGAATACTTAGAGGCCGGCTACGTGGTCATCATCGGCGGCGGCACGTCGAATCCCTACTTCACGACCGACTCGGCCTCGGCCCTGCGCGGCATCGAGATCGAAGCCGACGTCCTGCTCAAGGGCACGCGCGTCGACGGCGTCTACACGGCCGACCCGGAGAAAGACCCCGCGGCCGTGAAGTTCGACGAGATCACCTTCGAGGAGGTGCTCGACCGCCGGCTCAAGGTGATGGACCTCACAGCCTTCACGCTCTGCCGCGAAAACGGCCTCGAAATCGTCGTCTTCGACATGGACACCCCCGGCAACCTCGGCAAGCTCCTCGCCGGCGAGAAAATCGGCACGCGGGTAAAATTATAAAGAAATGGCAACCAAGAAAAGCAACAAACAGCTGTGGATCATGCTGGCGCTGATCGCGGCGATCCTCGTAGCGATCCTGCTGCTGCCCGGATGCGGCGGACGCACGAACAAGAACGCGGCGGACGAAGCGGAAGCCGCGACGCTGGTCAAGGCGGGCGACACAGCCCCCGACTTCACGGTCAAACTGTTCGACGGCGGAATGATCGCCCTGGCCGACCTGCGCGGCAAAGTGGTACTGCTCAACTTTTGGGCGACGTGGTGCCCGCCCTGCCGGCAGGAGCTGACGCGCGTGGAAAGCGACCTGATCGAACGCTTCGCCGGGCGGGACTTCCTCTTCCTACCCGTCTCGCGCGGCGAGAGCCGCGAAGCGGTGGCGGAGTTCCGCGAGAAGACGGGCTACACCTTCCCGATGGGGCTGGACCCGCAGCGCACCGTCTACGGCTACTACGCCTCGAACTTCATCCCGCGCAACTTCCTGATCGGCCGGGACGGTAAGGTGATATTGGCGACGGTGGGCTACGAACCCGAAGCATTCGATGCGCTGCTGGCGACGATCGAAGAGACTCTGAACAACGAACAATAAGAACGATATGGAGACCAAAACCATCCTCAACGAGGCTTCCGCACGCATGCAGAAAGCCATCGACCACCTGGAAGAAGAACTGCTCAACGTCCGCGCCGGCAAGGCCTCGCCCAACGTTCTGAACGGCGTGATGGTCGACTACTTCGGGTCGCAGGTTCCCGTCTCGGGAGCCGCGAGCGTAACGGTACCCGATGCCAAGACGATCTTGATCCAGCCGTGGGACAAGAACATGATCCGCACGATCGAAAAGGCGATCATCGACGCCAACATCGGCCTCACGCCCTCGAACAACGGCGAACAGATCCGCCTGTCGATTCCGCCCCTGACAGAGGAGCGCCGCAAGGAGTTGGTGAAGCAGGTGCGCGCCGAAGCCGAAACGGCCCGCATCAGCCTGCGCAACGCCCGCCGCGATGCGGTCGAAGCGTTCAAGAAAGCACAGAAAGAGGGCATGCCCGAAGACGAATCGAAAGACGGCGAAACGCAGTCGCAGAAGCTCCTGGAGAAGTTCACCAAGCTCCTCGACGAGACCCTCAACAAGAAGGAGAAAGAGATCATGACCGTATAGGGTCGCTCCTGCGGTCTCCACGGGCGGAATGTTCGGATTCCGCCCGTTTTCCTGTCGACCCCGACGCAACCGACCGTATCGTACGCATGAAAAAAATCCTCGTCCTCCTGACCCTGCTGGCGGCCGGCGCCGCCGAAGCCGCGGCGCAAGGCTACGTCAAGCTCAACGGGCTCTACGCGCTGGCCGGCGTGGTGAACCCCTCGGTGGAGTTCGCCATTTCGCCGAAGTCGACCATCCAGACCGAAATCGTCATCTCGCCGTGGAAGTCCTTCGCCGGCAAGCACATGACGTTCGGCATCCTGATGGGCGAATACCGCTACTACTTCAAGGAGCACAACCGCGGCTGGTACGTCGGCGGCAACCTCGGCATGATGGCGTTCGACATGTCGAAACCCTACATCCACGGAGGGCGCCTGAAGTTCGAGAACCGCTACTGCAAGGGCTACGGCATGATGATCGGCGCCTGCGCGGGCTACGAATACCGGTTCCGCGAACGCTGGATCGTCGATGCGTTCCTCGGCTGGGCGTGGATGAGCAGCTTCTACAACGGCTACAGCATGGAGGGCGAGATCGACATGAACCCCCACCGTCCGATGCAGCCCAAGTACCCCGATCCGTTCAACGGCTCGTCGGAGTGGTACCCCAACAAGGTGGGCGTCGCGATCGGCTACCGCATTCTCAAACCCAAAAAGTAGGCGCTGTGGTACGTGCGTGGCTGCTGCTCGGCTGCTCGTTGGCCGTGGGATGCGCGACCCCAGTGTCGCGGCGGACGACGCTCGAACGGGAGCTGCAGGCGCTGGTCGACACCGTTCCGGGGCGCGTGGGCATCGCCGCGGTTTCCGCACGGCTCTACGACTACTTCACGACCCGGCGATAACAGTCCCCGACCCGGAGTGGCAGAGGTTACGGCTTCTGTCAGCGCGGTTCGTAGATTCAGCAATCTGCCGGCGGCATCCGAGGTGCCGCCGGTTGTACATTCCAGTCTGCCGGAAAGCCGTTCTTTCCGGTATTCATTCAAAGGATTGCTTCATGCGCCTGCTTCGGGCTACCGCCAATACGCAACGGGAGACCTGACGAATGTCGGCACGCAGGGCGACTTCTGGTCTTCCTCGCCCGGAGCTGCGGGTAACACCAATGCCGGCGGCATGTGGTTCCACGACAGCAACGTGAACCCAGAAGGCGGCACCGAACGGGCCTACGCCTTCACCGTGCGCTGCGTCCAGCATCTACGGGCTGTAAAAAACTCCCGGTCGCCTCAACGGCGACCGGGAGCGGTCATATAATAAAGGTGTGAAAAGGCTACTTCACCTTCGGACCGGCGGCCACGAGGCTCTTGCCCTCGTCGTTGCCCGTGAACTTCACGAAGTTCTTGACGAAGCGGTTGGCCAGATCCTCGGCCTTCGTCTCCCACTCCTTGACGTTTTTGTAGGTGTCGCGCGGATCGAGAATCTTGGGATCGACGCCCGGCAGCTCGGTCGGCACCTTGAAGTCGAACATCGGGATCATCTTGGTCGGCGCCTTGTCGATCGAACCGTCGAGGATGGCGTCGATGATGCCGCGCGTATCCTTGA
>CAZIUJ010000128.1:0-3488 GCA_964542345.1 uncultured Alistipes sp. | reverse complement strand
AGAACGCCCGCGGCATGATTCAGTCGTTCGAGGCCGTCGAGGGCAACAAGTTCGGCCTCTACATGCTCGACAAGGAGCTTGCGACACGCACCTATTCGACGCCGTCGCCGTTAGCTTCGAGCGAAGAGTAACGCTCGCGCCGCAGCCGATAAAAAGAGGGAGACACGCATGTGCCTCCCTTTTTTGTTGTTATCGAACTTCGTGTTCTACCTTGTAGTCGATCCCCGCCCGGCGGGCCTGCTCGTGCTGGTCAGCCCGGCGAATGCGGTAGAGGCGCCCCTCCTTCCGCAGGCGGGCGCCGGTCTGGTGGTACCAGAACGGGACGTCTGCCGCGACGCATTGCTGCCGGATCGAGAGCACCCAGTCGTAGTCGCACGTGCGGGCGTCGGGCCCCGATTCTCCGCCTGCGGAGACCTCCTCGATCGCCGGCGAGAGGTAGGGCCCCAGCTCCAACGGCCCCAAGAGGGGTGCGCAGACGATGATCCGGTGGCGGATCGGCAGCTCCAGAAAGACCGGCAGGCGCCGCGCGGCCATCTCCTGATTCTCGACCGTGCAGCCGATGACCACGTTGTCGTAGCCCTCGCCCCAGTCGGGCGGCAGCACGTCGCGCAGCCGCTCGATCCGCTTGGTGAAGAACATGAACGTGAGGTCGTGGCGCAGGCGCATCATCGCCCACGCTTCGGGACGCCAGGCGTCGGCCTCCTCCAAGAGGAAGTCCGACGTGAAACAGGTGTAGATGTGCTCGCCCGCCGGAATCTTGAAGCGCCCGTGGCGGTTGCGGCGCACGGGCAGATCGAACGCCGCCGTTTTGCGGGCTTCGCTGCTGTCGAGGGCATGCCGCTCGTCCTGCCGGTAGACATAGCAGTGGCGGCAGCCTTCGCTGATCTTGCGGCACCCGTGCCACGGATTCCAGCCGGTCGACATCGTTCTCCGGCTTAAAAGAGGGTCAGGATTCCTTCGTAGGAGAGCAGCAGGAGCGCATAGCGCAGCATCTTGCCCGCCAGCATCGAAACCCCCGTGATCCACGGATCGGAGCGCATCAGCCCCAGCACGATGGCCACCGCTTCGCCGATGACGGGCAGGAACGCGAAAAAGCCCATCACGGCTCCGCGGCCCGCGACGAATCGGCGGGCCCGCGTCAGCTTGTCGGGGCTGATGCCGATCTTCGCGATCCACTCCGGGCGGCCTAAGGTCCCGATCCAGTAGCAGGTCATGCCGCCGAGGGTGTTGCCCGCCGCCGCGGCGACCAGACATCCCACAGGATCGGCCCCCACGCTCAGGAGGAGCAGCAGCACGGCTTCCGAGCTGAACGGCAGGATGCTCCCCGCCACGAAGGCCGCGAAGAAGAGCCCCCAGCAGCCCCAGTCGGCCAATATCTGCGTCAGTGTTTCCATTCCTTTTTTGCGGCAAAGATAGCCATTTTCCGCAGGAATCGCCAACGACTTCGCGGCCGGCCGTGAGGATTGAAAGATTATGACTATCTTTGTGCCCCTTATTCCCGATTCAAGCATGAAAGAGATCGATCCCCGCACAACGACGCGGGCCTACGCCTTCGAGATGTGGATGCAGGCCCCGATGCCGATGGTTACGTTTTTCCGAACGCTGGACGTCTCGCGTCTGGTTCGGATCGCCCGCCGGCGAGGCCTGAAGTTCAACATGTTGATGGGCTGGTGTATCGGCCGCGCGGCCAGCGGCATCAAGGAGTTCTACCTCCTGCCCGTCGGCAACAGGTTGATGCAGTACGATGCGCTCGCCGTGAATACCATCGTCGCCGACCGGCGGGGCGAAGTCAGCTCGTGCGACATCCCTTTTACGGACGACCTGCGGCAGTTCAACGACGACTACCTGCGCCTCACCCGGCAGGTGGCCGAGACTTGCACGAACCATGACCTGCCCGACCGCATGGTCATCGGCACCTCGGCCCTCGCACAGTACAGGATCGACGGCGCCGTGGGCATGTACAGCGGGGTCTTCAACAATCCTTTCATGATTTGGGGTCGTTATCGGCGGCGCTTCCTGAGAACTTCGCTCTCCGTCTCGTTCCAGTTCCACCACACCCAGATGGACGGGGCCCATGCCGCCCGCTTCCTCGACGCCCTCCAGCAGACGATCGACCGGCTGCACGTTCCGCGGTCTGCCTTTCGTTCGCACCTGTAGGAACCTCCTGCATATGATCGGCTGCATTTTTTTGAAAAAGTTGGCCGGGAATTTGCATATATAACAAAAATGCCGTATACTTGTGTTGCTGAATGAAGCAATGCGGCCATGAAATGGAGTGAATTGCGAAAAATTGCCGAGGACCACGGGTGGTATTTGGCCCAACACGGAGCGAAACACGACAAATACCTACATCCGAACCGCTCCAAAGACGACGTTCTCCTTTTAGGTCGCCACGGCAAAGAGGAGATTAAAAACGGCACTTTTTACAAACTCAAGAAGCAGATCGGGTTCTGATCCGATTTGCTTCCCATAAAACGAAATCGAACGATGAAAACAACGGCACTTGTCGAAAAGGGGAAAGATGGGCGTTTTTGTATTTTTACGCCGGACATAAAAGCTACGATTATCGGCGAGGGGGCTACAGTGGCCGAGGCAAAGGCCGATTTCGAAAACTCGGTCGCCGAAGTAATGGATATGTTCGAGGCGGGCGAAGACCGAGGTGAATTGCAGGACATCGAATTCGAGTATAAATACGACGTGGCATCGATGTTCAACTACTTCGACTTCATCAATGCTACCAAATTCGCCCGCTGGGCAGGAATCAACGCCAGTCTGCTGCGGCAATACAAGACAGGCAATACCTACATATCGGAGGCCCAAGCCCAGAAAATCGGGCAGGCTCTGCGTAAAGTTGGACGGGAGCTGTCTGCCATTTCGTTGTAATGTTTTATTCAACATATCGCACTCACGAAAAGGCGACACCCCGACCGTTGAGTCGGGGTGTTTTTTTGCCCTTTCGGAGTTCCTACATGGTCTATCGTTTGCTTGTTTGCCCGGCCGAACTTCGTCCGGTCGTAGGATATGTAGTACTTGCCGGCAACCGACGTGTCGACGTGTCCGAAGGCTTTGCTTCCGATCTTGTCGGTCCGCGTTGCCCACGTGTAGCGGGCCCAGTAGAACGTCGGTTCCTCGTTCGATGCCGATTTCCGGGATCGGGCAAGATTTCGCAAAGAAAAAAGCACTCGCTAAATCGCAAGTGCTTGATTTTTAATTTGTGGGAACAAGCGGATTTGAACCGCTGACCTCCTGCTTGTCGAGCAGGCGCTCTAAACCAACTGAGCTATGCTCCCTGAAGACTGAATTTTTCCCGGTGCCGCCATTTTGCTGTGCCCCCCCCCTCTCCGGAGGGATTCGGAGTGCGAAGCACTCGCGGCCTTGCCGACACAACAAAAGCCACTCTTTCGCGTGGCTTTGTCCGGATGTTTCGTTTCGCTCGTGGGAGCTGAGGGATTCGAACCCCCGACCCTCTGCTTGTAAGGCAGACGCTC
>CAZIUJ010000127.1:0-3497 GCA_964542345.1 uncultured Alistipes sp. | reverse complement strand
GGGCCGCTACATGGCCCGCGACATCGGCTGGAACTACCTCATGTCGACGCTTCCCAACTCGATCATCCTCAACTACGGCGACAACGACACCTTCCCGCTGTGGAACAATCAGGAGGTCTACGGCGTGCGTCCCGACGTGCGGATCATGAACACCTCTTACTTAGGCGGCGAATGGTACGTCGACGAGATGAAGACCCGCGCCAACGATGCCGACGGCATCCCCTTCTCGCTGCCCAAGCACAAGTACACCTACACCAACGACTGGATTCCGGTCAACAACCGCATCGACCGCGCGGTGGAGATCAAGCAGGTGATCGACTTCATCCGCAGCGACGACCCCCGCACGAAGCTCACGCTCGAAGACGGCACGCCGGCGGACTACATCCCCACGAAGCGGATCGCCCTGCCCGTCGACAAGGAGAACGCGCTGGCTGCAGGCATCGTGGCCGAAAAGGACCGCGACCGGATGGTCGACACGGTCTACATCAACATCCGCAAGAGCGCGCTGGACAAGAGCCAGCTGATGATCCTCGACATGCTGGCCCACTTCGACTGGAAGCGCCCGATCTATGCGACGCAGATCTACATTTTCCAGGACCTCGGCCTCATGGAGTATCTGCAGTTCGACGGCTACGCCTACCGCTTCGTGCCGATCCGCACGCCGATCGAGGATGTCCGCGAAATCGGCCGCATCGACCCCGACTATGCGGCGCCGCTGCTGCGGGAGACTTTCCGCTACGGCAATCTGGCCGATCCCCGCGTCTATGTCGACTACTTTCTGCAGTACAACCTGGCGGCGTCGCACGCCCGCGATGCTTTCGCCCGCGTAGCGAAAGAGCTGCTGCGGCAGGAGCGCGCCGAGGAGGCGGTCGAGCTGCTCGACCTGGGGCTCCAGCGGCTGCCGACCTCGCAGATCCGCTTTACGGACACGAACACCTATCCTTTCCTCGAAGCCTACTATGCCGCCTCGGCGCTGGGCATTTCCGACGCGGCCGAGAAAGGCGACGCCCTGCTGCGGGAGTATGCCCGCACGCTGATCGAATACATCGAATACTACCTGCAGTTCGAGGGGCTGCAGGGCGACATGGTGGCCGACATCGTGGATGACAAGCTCGAAGAGCTGGGCAACCTCTACTACCTGGCCTCCTACGCCGGCCGCCGCGCGGTCGTCGCCGAGCTGAACGACTACTACCGCACGCTGGGCGTCTCGGAAGAGAGCCTGATCGACGCCGGCGACCCAACCGACCGGACGGAGGAATAGGATGCGCGGCGGCTTCGCGAAATACGGGTCCCAGTACAAGGCCAACCTGAAGCTGGCCCTGCCCGTCGTGCTGACGCAGTTGGGGCAGATTCTGACCCAGCTGGCCGACAACCTGATGGTCGGCCGCTACGGCGGCGACGATCCCCTGCCGCTGGCGGCCGTGTCGTTCGGCGGCTCGGTGGCGTTCATCCTCTTCATTGCGGCCATCGGCGTGGCGCTGGGCATGACGCCGCTCGTGGGCGAACTTTTCGTGCAGGGCGACCGCAAGCGCTCGGCGGCCCTGCTGCAGAACGGCATCCTGTTCTACACGCTGCTGGGCGTGGCGATGCTCGCGGTGCAGCTTGCCGCGATTCCGCTCCTCTACCGCCTCGGGCAGCCGGTCGAGGTGGTCGACATGGCCATCCCCTACTACCGCATGCTGGTCTACAGCATGCCGCTCGTGATGCTCTTCTTCGCGTTCAAGCAATTCCTGGAGGGCGTGGGCAACACGCGGGCCGAAATGGCGGCGACGATCGTGGCCAACGCCGCGAACATCGGCTTCAACTGGCTTTTCATCTACGGCCACTGGGGATTTCCCGAAATGGGCGCCGAGGGTGCCGGCTTAGGAACGCTCCTGGCCCGCACGATCGCCCCGGCGCTCATGATCGCCTACTTCTGCCGCCGCGCCCGCTACCGGATCTACCTGCGCGACTTCGCCCGGAGCAACTACTCGTGGGCGACGGTGCGGAAACTCCTGCGCATCGGGCTGCCGATCTCGCTGCAGATGTTCCTCGAATCGTCGGCCTTCGTCGGCACGAGCGTGATGATGGGCTGGTTCGGCACCGCCGCCATCAGCGCCAATCAGATCGCCATCACGTTGGGCAACTGCGCCTTCATGATCGTCATGTCGATCGGCGCGGCCACGACGATCCGCATCTCCCACTGCTACGGAGCCCGCAACACGGCGGAGCTGAAGTTGGCGGCCCGGGCGTCGTATCATCTGATTCTGGCGTGGAACGCCTTTGCGGCGCTGGTGTTCATCGCCCTGAGGCACTGGATTCCGACCCTCTTCACAGCCAACGACGAAGTGATCGCCCTGACCTCCTCGCTGCTGGTCTTCGTGGCGCTGTACCAACTCTCGGACGGCCTTCAGAACGTCTCGGTGGGCATTCTGCGCGGCATTCAGGACGTAAAGATCATCATGCCGATCGCTTTCATCTCCTACTGGCTGCTCAACCTCCCGGTGGGCTATCTTTTCGGGTTCCGGTGGGGCATGGGCCCCGCAGGGCTCTTCCTGGGCTACTCGTTCGGACTTTCGGCCGCCGCGGGGCTGATGATCGCGCGGATCCGCCACGACATACGGCGCCTGCAGGGTGCGGCCGGCCGGGCTGCGGAATGAGCGCGGAGGATTGTTTCGCCTTTCATCTTTAACTTTTCACTTTTTTTGCCTACCTTTACGCAAAATATCTTCGCATGGAATCCGAAAAACAACATACCTGTCGGTTCAAACCGGAAATCGGCCGCGGCTGCGCTTTCTGCAACGAGGGCTCCGAAGTCGAAGCGCGTCCCTGCGACGGCTGCTTCAAGCTCCATGAAACCGACTGGCTGGAAGCATATCCCGACCACGTACCGACCGACATCTTCGAAGTGCGCTTCAAGAACACGCGCCGGTCGTTCTACCAGAATGTCAACGACCTGCCCCTGAAGAAAGGCGACATCGTAGCCGTCGAAGCATCGCCCGGCCACGACATCGGCATCATCTCGCTCACGGGCGACATGGTGGCCCGTCAGATGCGCCGCACGGGATTCACCCCCTACAACGGCGAGTACAAGAAAATCTACCGCAAGGCCAAGCCCTACGACATCGAGCGCTGGCAGGAAGCCATCGCGCTGGAACACGAGACGATGATCGCCTCGCGGCAGATCGCCGCCGACATGGGGCTGAACATGAAGATCGGCGACGTGGAGTATCAGGGCGACAAGATCAAGGCGATCTTCTACTACATCGCCGACGAACGGGTCGACTTCCGCGAGCTGATCAAGGTCTTCGCCGAGCGCTTCCACATCCGCATCGAAATGAAGCAGATCGGCGCCCGGCAGGAGGCGGGCCGCATCGGCGGCATCGGGGCCTGCGGCCGCGAGCTGTGCTGCACGTCGTGGATTTCGAACTTCACAAGCGTAACGACGGGGGCGGCCCGGGCGCAGGACATCTCGCTCAACCCCCAGAAGCTGGCGGGCCAGTGCTCGAAGCTGAAGT
>CAZIUJ010000126.1:0-3530 GCA_964542345.1 uncultured Alistipes sp. | reverse complement strand
GCAAATATACGCATATTTATCGTATAAACAACATCCGCGGGAACTTTTTTTCGGCGGCCGGGGCTCTGGCACGGTTTTGGGCCGGGGGAGGGGCGCCTCCGGTCTCTGTTCCGGAGGGCGACGGGCCATGCACAGAATATTGATCGCTTCCGACGACGAGTTTTCCCGCGACCTGATCCGCCTCGCGCTCCGGGGCGTGGAGGCCGAGGTCCGCGGCTGCGGGTGCGGCCCGGAGTGGGAGCGGTTGTGCGCACGCGCGGGGTTCGATCTGGTGATCTTCTTGCAGTCGGCTCCGTTCTTTTGCGGACGTGCGGCGATCGCCGCCTTGCGGCCCGAGGGGGTGCGGAGGCCTCTCGTCTTCGTTCTCTCATGGCAGCAGAGCGAGCAGACGGTCCTCAGTTTGTTGGAGTGCGGCGTCGACCAGTACCTCACGTTTCCCGTCAGCTTGCAAAGACTGCGGGCCAAAGTCGTCCGCGTGTTGTCCGAAGTCGGGTAGGTATGGGGATTGTTTCTTTCATCTGTGCAGTCTGCCTGGGGGCCGTCGTCGTCGGTTTTTCGACCTTGTTCGTCTCCGAATCGCTGCGCCTGCGGCGGCGGGGGCACGACAGCGTCTTGCGGCGGCGTTACCTCCATATCGTCATGGCGGCTTTGGAGGAGGGCGAGCGCCTCGTGCCGCCGTTTCCCATGTTGGGGCGGCGCGGGAGCCGGCTGTTGCTGGCCGAGACCCTCGCCGGGATCGTCTCGATGACCTACGGCCTCGACGTCGCCTTGCTGCGGCGGATCGTCGGCCGCTATGGCCTCGACGAATGGCTGCTCCGGCGCGTCCGCTTCGCGCAAGGTTATCGGCGGGCGCGCTTCCTCGCTTTGTTGGCTGCCTTGCCCGTCAGTGCGCACGTCGCCCGGCGGGCGGCTCGGTACGAGCGGAGCCGGAACCGTTATGTCCGCTTCTTCTCCCTGTTGATCCGCCTCACGGCCGAACCGGCTGCGGCCATGCGGCGGCTGGCCGATTATCCTTGCCTTTTGTCCGATGCCGAGGTTGCCGAGATCACGGCGCTCCTGCGGCGCGGACTGCTGCCCATCGCCTACGAGCCGCTCGTGCGGTCGGCGTCGCCCAACCTGCAGCGCGTGGGGCTGAGCATCGTGCGGCAGTTCGGCATCGCGCAGGCCGAACCGCTCTTGTTGGAGATGCTGTCGGGCCGGGAGGCCGTCCGGGCACTTTATGCGTTGTGTGCCTTGCAGCGGCCGCTGGCCCGGCGCGAGGTCGTCGCCTGCCTCGGTCGGCTGACTTCCGGCGAGCGGCGGGCCCTGATGCGTTACATGGCCCGGCGCAGCTATTCGCCGCGTCTGCTGCAGCGGCTTTTCGCGGCCGGCGAGTGCGCTTATTACAACACGATCGTGCAATCCCACAAACGTTGTCTGGTATGATCGACCTCCTCATCGTCCTTTTCGCCGCCGCCGTGGTCGCCGTTTCGGTCGGTCGGGTCGGCTCTTTGCTGCGGGCCCGCAACCGGCATTCGCTGAGCCGCTTCCTGCACGGTCCGGCCGGCGATGCGTCGGCTGCGGTCGGCTTCTCGCTCCTGTGCAGCGGCGTCTGCCGAAGCGGGCAGATCGAAAACCTGCTCGCCGCGGAGTATGCCCGTTGCGAGGTGATCGTCGTGGCGGATGCGTGGTACCGGCGCGTCTTCTTCGAGTCGCTGGTGGCCCGTTACCGGATGATCCGCGTTGACTACCTCCCCTCGGACGAATTTCTCGTGCAGGGGGTGCGGAGCATGTGGCGGTCGCGGCGGCGCTGCTTCCGGCGGCTGGTGCTGCTCGACCGGCCCGAGGATACGGAGGCCGGCGACTTCGATGCCGCTGCGTCGGTTGCCGCATATGACTGGCTGATCCCTGTGCGGCGCGGGCAGTATCTCCTGCCGGGGGCGCTCGACCGGCTGGCGGTCGAGGTGGGGCGGGGGAGTGCGGGGGCGCCCGACATGCTCCGCTCGCGGGTCGGCGAACCTTTTTGCCTTTTCGGTCGCGAAGCGGTCGCGGCGGCCGGAGGTTTCGGCGCGCATCCGGCCCGGCGCATTCCGCGGGCGCGGTGCCGAAAGGTGCGGGAACCTTTTTTCTATCGGTCGGAGTTTTCGGCGGGACGCGGGCGGTGGCGTCCGTGGGCAGCATGGCTGCTGGCCGGCGCTGTCGTCGCGGCCGGTTGGACGGGGCATTGGGCCCTCGCGGCCGGGCTGCTGACGGTGGCCGTGGGGTGGAGTGCCGGGGCCTGCGCACGGCTCTTGACGGAGAGCATGGCCGGCCGGGCGATCCGCTGCAAATTCAGTGTGAAAAATTTCACGGACCGCTAAAATTGTCTTATCTTTACATGGAAAACAAATCCTGCGCTACGATGATAAACGACCAGGTGAGGAAGTACCTGCTGCCTCCGCTCTTCAATGCGGCGGTGCGGGCGGGTGCCTCGATCATGCAAGTCTACAAGAACCGCGACGACTACGACATCAGCCTCAAGAGCGACCGCACGCCCATTACCGTCGCCGACCGCTTGGCCCACCGGGTCATCCGCGAATATCTGGGCCCCACGCGCATTCCCGTGCTGAGCGAGGAGGGGCGCGAGATGCGCTACGACGAGCGCCGCAACTGGGAGCTCTACTGGCTGGTCGATCCGCTCGACGGCACCGTGGAGTTCATCAAGGGCAACAACGAGTTCACGGTCAACATCGCCCTCATGGAGAACAACGTCTGCATCGGGGCGGTGATCTATGTGCCTTATTACGGGAAAATCTACCTCGCCGGCCGCAACGAGGGTACCTACCTTAAGGAGCAGGTCCTGCCCGACGCCGCGGCCGAATATACCTACGATGAGATCGTGCGCTACTGCCGCCGGCTGCCGCTCGCCGAGCCGTCGCACGGGCGCCTGCGCGTGGCCGTGTCGCGCTCGCACCAGACGGAGGAGACCCATGCGCATATCGCCCGCCTGCGGGAGCACTATCCCGATCTGGAGGTCATCGAGCAGGGCAGTTCCTACAAGTTCTGCCTCTTGGCCGAGGGACGGGCCGACTACTATGTCCGCACGACGCATACCTACGAGTGGGACACGGCGGCCGGCGAGCTGATTCTCGCCGAGGCGGGCGGCTCCACGCGGACGCTGCCCGACGACGGGTGCCTCCGCTACAACGAGGAGGACCTGCGCAACCCGTGGTTCGTCTGCCGCTCGAAATTCTGCAAATTGTAGGTGCTGGGTCGGCAAAAAAAGCAGCTCCGCAGATGCTGGACGCAGCGCACGGTGAAGCCGTAAGACCGGTTATTGTTATCGAACGGGTTCACTCGGCCAGCGTCGAAAATCAGGTCGCCCGCATTGACAGACCCCGCGGCGTTCGGCGAGGAGGACCAGCAGACACCTGTACTGCCGACATTCGTCAGGCCTCCCGTCGTGTAGGTGCGGTAGCCCGAAGCAGGCGTATGGGGCAATCGCTGGAATGAATGGCGGAAAGGAAACCTTTCTTAATGAATAATGAATAGTTAATAATGAATAATTGGCT
>CAZIUJ010000125.1:0-3767 GCA_964542345.1 uncultured Alistipes sp. | reverse complement strand
AGCAGCCCGTCTCGTAGAGCGAGAGGTAGCATTTGCCCGAGATCGACATGCAGAGCGCCCCGTGGGCGAACATCTCGATCTCGACCAGCTCGCCCCGCGGGCCGCGGATGTCGTTTTCGACGATCTCGCGGCGGATCCTTGCCACCTGCTCCAACGTCAGCTCGCGCGCCAGGACGACGGTATCGGCCCACTGTGCGAAGAACTTCACGGCCTCGGAATTCGAGATGTTGCTCTGCGTGGAGATATGGACCTCGACGCCGACGCGCCGCGCGTAGAGGATCGCGGCCATGTCGGTGGCGATGATGGCGTCGATGCCCTCGGCTTTGGCCCGGTCGATGACCTCGTGGACGGTCCCGATCTCCTCCTCGTAGACGATGGTGTTGACCGTGAGGTAAGCCCTGAGGCCGGCAGCGTGGGCCGTGGCGACGATCCTTGCGAGGTCGTCAGGCGTGAAGTTGGCGGCCGACGCCGAACGCATGTTCAGGCGCCCGATGCCGAAGTAGACCGAGTCGGCCCCGGCCTGAATGGCCGCGGCCAGCGCCTCGTACGACCCGACGGGCGCCATGATTTCTATGTCGGAACGCTTCATTTTCAATTCAAAATTCATAATTCAAAATTCATAATTTGAGTTCGACGGCATTCCTGCATCTGCGACATCTTGCGCCGAAGTAATTGTGAATTTTGAATTGTGCATTGTGAATTATTTTTTCCGTCCCATCAGTCCGGCGGCGAACTCGCGGAGCGGTGCGGTGCGGGCCGTGTCGACAGACAATGTGTCGAGCTGGGCCAAAGCCCGCTCGAAGCGCAGCTCGATCTGCTGCTCGGTGAGGTGGGGCACGTCGAGGCGGTCGAAGATCGCTTTCACGGCGGCGATCTTCGCGGCCGGCTTCATCCTGCTGTCGGCGAGCAACGTACGCAGCTCCTCGCGCGTCGGCTCGTCGGCCTGGCTCATGGCCGTAACCATGAGGTACGTTTTCTTGCCCTCCAAGATGTCGCCGCCGATCGCCTTGCCCAGGCGCTCGTCGCCGTAGCTGTCCAACAAGTCGTCCTGCAGCTGGAAAGCCAAACCCAGCTCGACGGCGAAGCGCCGGAGCTTGCGGCAATCCTCGTCGGAAGCCCCGGCCAGCAGAGCCCCGATCTGCACCGACCCGGCCAAGAGGGCCGAAGTCTTGAGCTCGATCATGTGCATGTAGTCGACCACGGAGACCTTCTGCCGCTGCTCGAAGTCCATGTCGTACTGCTGTCCCTCGCAAACTTCGAGGGCCATCGTGTCGAACGTAGCGAGGACCTGCGGCAGCCGTGCGGCCGGCAAGGTACTCAGCAGTCTATAGGCGTAGATCAGCATCGCGTCGCCCGAGAGGATCGCCACATTCTGCCCCCACTTGGCGAAGACCGAGGGTTTGCCGCGGCGGATCGCGGCGTTGTCCATGATGTCGTCGTGCAAGAGAGTGAAGTTGTGGAACACCTCCACGGCGCCGGCCGCGGGCAGGGCCTGCTGCACGTCGTCGCCGAAGATGCCGTATGCCAGCAACACCAGCATGGGCCGCAGCCGCTTGCCGCCGCCGGCGAGCGAATAGGCGATCGGGGCATAGAGGAGTTCGGGCTCGGCCGGAAATTCGGCCTGCGCGAGGTAGTTTTCGACGAGCGTCTGCAATCGGGAGTTGGAGTTCATGGTCATGGGGATTCCGGATTCGCTCCAAAAGTAGAAAAAAACTTTTGAAGTTGCCGAATTTTCTTATAACTTTACGAAAAATAACCAACCCTCAACCCGCAAAACCATGAAAAAACTTGCTATCGGTATCGACATCGGCGGCATCAACACGGCCTTCGGCCTGGTCGACGAACAAGGCGACCTCTACGCCGAATCGGTCATCTCGACGAAAAAATACCCCCACTTCGACGACTATCCGGCCTACGTCCAAGACTTGTGCGAAGCGATGCGGGCGCTGGCCGACAGCCTCTCGTTCGACTACGAACTTTCGGGCATCGGCATCGGAGCCCCCAACGCCAACTACCACCGCGGCACGATCGAACACCCGGTGAACCTGTGGGTCTTCCCGCAAGGCGAAGCGGGCGACGAGAGCCGGCGCGTCTTCCCGCTGGCGCAAGACATATCGAACTACTTCAAGGGCGTGCGCACCGTGATGACCAACGATGCCAACGCTGCGACGATCGGCGAAATGGTCTACGGCAATGCCAAAGGGATGCGCGACTTCGTGATGATCACCCTCGGCACGGGCCTGGGCTCGGGTTTCGTGGCGAACGGCGAAATGATCTACGGCCATGACGGCTTCGCGGGCGAATTCGGCCATGTCTGCGTCGAACATGGCGGCCGCCAGTGCGGCTGCGGACGCCGCGGCTGCCTGGAGACCTACGTTTCGGCGACGGGCATCAAACGCACGGCGTTCGAGCTGATGGCGACGATGACGGCCCCGAGCAAGCTGCGCGACATAGCGTTCGGCGACCTCGATGCCTCGATGATCTCCGTAGCGGCCGAACAAGACGACCCCATAGCCAAAGAAGCGTTCCGCCGGACGGGCGAGATGCTGGGCCGCGCGCTGGCCGACGTGATAACGATCACGTCGCCCGAAGCGATCTTCCTTTTCGGAGGACTCTCGAAAGCGGGCAAGCTGATCTTCGAACCGACGCAGTGGTACATGGAAGAGAACATGATGTTCACCTTCAAGAACAAAGTCAAGCTCCTCCCGAGCGGTATCCAAAGCAAGAACGCCGCGATCCTCGGCGCCTCGGCCCTGATCTGGCAGGAAGCGGCGAAATAACCGAAGAAGGCAAGAGACGAGGGTGGGTGCGTTCGGACGCTTCCACCCTCGCTTTCGGAAACGACGATACCGGAAGATGGAGCTGAAGCCATACACCGACGAATACCGGGATGCGGTCATCGGTCTGATACTCGACATTCAGAACCGGGAAGCGAAAGTCGGCATATCGCTTGAAGAACAACCCGACCTGCTCGACATCCGCGAAGCCTATGTTTCGAAAGGCGGAAACTTCTGGATCGCCGTGGAAAAAGGCGACGTGGTCGGAACGCTCGGACTGATGAGATTCGACGACGAATGGGGCATCCTGAAGAAATTCTTCGTCCGTGCCGAATACCGCTCCCGCAAGGTGGGACTGGCCCTCTACGAACGGCTGCTCGAACACGCCCGCCGGACGGGCATGCGGCACATCGTACTCGACACTCCGGCCGTCGCAACGAAATCCCACGCTTTTTATGAACGGGCCGGATTCGTCCGGATCGACAAATCCGAACTGCCGATAGATTATCTCTACCCGGACCGAAAATCCATGCTCTACAAACTTGATTTGTAAGCACCCCGAATCCTTTCCCGAGCAGCTACGGCCCGGAATATCGGAAGCTACGGTTTCCGGTAGTGCGGCCGCAGATTCAGCAATCCCCCCGCCCCCGTTAAGAACGGGGTTTTATGGGGAAATAGAACGAGGGTATTTCTGTTCCACCTCATCTGTCCCCGCCCCGCTTGGCAGGGTGTATATTCCAGTCTGCCGGAAAGCAGACCTTAATGACATAGTTAATAATGAACTTTGCGAATAAGCGAGAGCAGAGACTGCTTGCAGGCTATGCCGAGCGTGAGCAAAGTCAAGCCCTTTTAAGGGCTTAATAATGTTTATTGAATATCAGCCAATTATTCATTATTAACTATTCATTATTCATTAAGAAAGGTTTCCTTTCCGTCATTCATTCGAGCGATTGCTTCATGCGCCTGCTTCGGGCTACCGCAACAACTCGT
>CAZIUJ010000124.1:0-3875 GCA_964542345.1 uncultured Alistipes sp. | reverse complement strand
AGTGCTTCTGCAGGTAGTTCCACGTGAACATCTTGAGGAACTGGTCGAAGTCCTTGCCGATCTCCTCCATCGTGAACTTGCCCTCGTTGATGGTGTAAAGCCAGCGTTTGAGGAACTCCTCGGGCATCTTCAGCGCGGCTTTCTTGATCAGGTAGTCGCGCAGCTGCAGCGTGAAGAGGTAGTCGCTCTCGCGCGAAAGTTCTTTGGCGATCTCCTCGTCGATAAAAACGTCGAACTCGGCTTCCGACTTCACGTTGCCGGCCGGGAACGCCATCTTGAAGAACTCCTCGTTCAGCTCGGGCTCGGCGAACTTGCGGATTTTGGTGATTTCGAGCGAAAATTCGGGCTTCACAGCGTCCAGCTCCTCCTGCTTGAGCTGCAGAATGGCAGCCCGCTGCGAGGGATTCTTGTAAAGTTCGTTGATGTTGACCTGCATCTTGGCGCCGACCTTCTTGCCGATGAAAGGCTTGCGCTCCTCCTCCGACATGGAGATCAGCCCCACGTAAGCGTCGGCGATGTTCATGTCGCCGTTGTCGAGCGTTACGCTCAGCGCTTCGTCGGCCGTAACTTTCTCGGTGTCGACCAGGCGGCCGAAGCGGCGCAGGAAGTTCGAGCGGTAGTCGTCGTGCATCTTCTTGTCGACCTTGATGCGGTGGTAGGTCAGCTTGTCTTTCTCCGAAAGGTCGAGCCCGATGGCCGGGGCTTCGCCGAACTCGAAGACGAAGTCGAACTCCTTGCCGTTCTCGAAATCGAAGTCGCCCTGCTCGTCCGAGGGAATAACATCGCCTAGGTAGTCGATCTTCTCTTTCTGGAGGTAGTCGAAAGCGGCGTTCGAGGCCGTGCGGTACGACTGTTCGGCCACGACGCCCTTGCCGTACATCTTCTTGATGATACCCATCGGCACCATACCGGGACGGAAACCGGGAATGTTGGCCTTGCGCCGGTAGTCGCGCAGCATCTTCTCGACCTCCTGGGCATAGTCGGCCTCGGCGACCCGGATGCGCAGCAACGAGCTGCCGCCCTCGCGTTGTTCTCTTACGATCTTCATAATGAATGAGTTATTTTTGTTTCTTCGTTTTCTGTTTTTCGAAATCGGGCGTAAAGATACGAAAAGCCGAGCGGAAAAGCAAACGCAGTATGCAGTTTGCTTTTCCCGAGGCGCAGTATCTTCGGCGAAGCCAAAGTACGAATAAGCGAGCGCAAAAGCAAGTTTACTTGCGATTTTGCCGAGCGGGAGTATCTTCGACTTTAGTCAAAGATACGAAAAGCCGCGAGAAAAAGAGCCAAAATACAAATATTCCCCTCAAAAACGAAATCTTCGCCGGATTATCCTTACCTTTGCAACCATATATATAGGAAAGGATGATTACGAAGTTGTTTCTCGTGCTTCCGGCCGCGGCGCTGCTCGCCTGCGGAGGAGGCTCCTCCCAGCATAAAACCGCCGCGACCGCGGCCCCGAGCGACCCGCCGGCCGAATACACCTACCGCGTTCGGGCGACCTACCCCCACCCCACCGACGCCTACACGCAAGGATTGCTCTACGCCGACGGTCTGCTGTGGGAGAGCACCGGACAATACGGGCAGTCGCGCCTCCGCAAGACCGACCTCGCCACGGGCCGCAGCCAGACTGTGGCCCGCCTGCCGCGTTCGCAGTTCGGCGAGGGGCTCGCGCTCCTGGACGGCAGGTTCTACCAGCTGACGTGGCGCGCCAACACCTGCCACGTCTACGACGCCGCGACGATGCAGGAGCTCCGCGAGTTCCGCTACCCGGGCGAGGGCTGGGGCCTGACCACCGACAGCGAGAAGCTCTACATGACCGACGGCTCAGCGCACCTCTACACCCTCGATCCGGCAACGTTCCGGCGCGAAAAGCGCACGACGGTAACCTGCGAGGGAGAGCCTGTCGACTTCCTCAACGAACTGGAGTGGATCGAGGGAAAGATTTGGGCCAACGTCTACACCACCGACCGCATCGTCATCATCGACCCCGCGACGGGCCGGGTCGAGGGGATCGTCGACCTCGCCGGGCTTCTGCCGCGGGAGGAGCGGGGGCCCGAGACCGACGTGCTGAACGGCATCGCCTACGACGCCGCCACGAAACGCATCTTCGTAACGGGCAAGAACTGGAGCCGGATTTTCGAAATCGAACCGATCGCAAAGTAACATGGCAACGACGCTCTACGACGCGCTGGAATCGCGCATCCTGCTCCTCGACGGCGGCATGGGCACGATGATCCAGCAATACGGATTCGCCGAGGAGGATTACCGCGGCGAGCGCTTCCGCGGCCATGCACAGCGCCTGCGCGGCTGCAACGACCTGCTGGTCCTCACGCAGCCCGATGCCGTGCGGGCGATCCACGAAAAATACCTCGCGGCGGGCGCCGACATCATCACCACCGACTCGTTCAACGCCAATGCCGTCTCGCTGCGCGACTACGGACTGGAGGAGCACGCCTACGAGATTTCGCAGGCCGCCGCCGCCCTCGCCCGCCGCGCCGCCGACAGCTTCACGGCCCGCAACCCGCAGAAACCCCGCTTCGTCGGGGGCTCGGTCGGCCCGTCGAGCCACACGCTGTCGCTCTCCTCGAAAGTCGACGACCCCGCGGCCCGCGACCTCTCGTTTGCGGAGCTGGAGCAGGCTTATTACGAGCAGGTCCGCGGCCTCTTGGACGGCGGCGTCGACCTGCTGATGTTCGAAACCTTCTTCGACGCCCTCAACGCCAAAGCGGCGATCCGCGCCATCGGCCGCTGCTTCGACGAACGGGGCGAGCGGCGGCCCGTCATGGTCTCGGGAACGCTGACCCCTTCGGGCCGCACCCTCGCCGGACAGACCGTCGAGACGTTCTATGCCTCCATCGCCCATATCGACCCGATCGCCGTGAGCCTCAACTGCTCGTTCGGAGCCCGGCAGCTGCTGCCCTACGTCGAGCGGTTGGCCGCCGTCGCCGAGTGCCGCGTGGCGGTCTACCCCAACGCCGGACTGCCCAACGTCATGGGCGGCTACGACGAGACCCCGGCCATGTTCGCCCAGGACATCGGCGAATACCTGCAGCGGGGCCTGCTGAACATCGTGGGCGGCTGCTGCGGCACGACGCCCGAGCACATCTACGAGCTGCAGCGGATCGTGGGCCGCTACGCCCCGCGCCCGCTGCCCGTGCCGAAGCACGAAACCGTCCTGAGCGGTCTGGAGCCCCTTAGGATCGTCCCCGAAGCGAACTTCATCAACGTGGGCGAACGCACCAACGTGGCCGGCTCGGCCCGCTTCGCGCGGCTCATCCGCGAGGGCAACTACGAGGAGGCCTTGTCCGTCGCCCGGGCGCAGGTCGAAGCCGGCGCGCAGGTGATCGACGTCTGCATGGACGACGGCCTGATCGACGGTCCCGCGGCGATGCGGACGTTCCTCAACCTGGTCGCCTCCGAACCCGAAATCGCCCGCGTGCCGGTGATGATCGACTCCTCGAAGTGGGAGGTGCTCATCGCCGGCCTGGAGGCCGTGCAGGGCAAGGCCGTCGTCAACTCCATTTCGCTCAAGGAGGGCGAGGAGGAATTTTTGCGCCGCGCCCGTACGATCCGCCGCTACGGAGCCGCCGCCGTGGTGATGCTCTTCGACGAGCGCGGGCAGGCCGACACCTTCGAGCGCAAGATCGAAGTGGCCCGGCGGGCCTACGACCTGCTCACGGCCGACGGATTCCCGCCCCAGGACCTCATCTTCGACCCCAACATTTTGGCCGTCGCCACCGGCATCCCCGAGCACGACGGCTACGCCAAAGCCTTCATCGACGCCACGCGCTGGATCAAGGAAAATCTGCCCTACGCCAAGGTCTCGGGCGGCGTGTCGAACCTCTCGTTCGCGTTCCGCGGCAACAACGCCGTGC
>CAZIUJ010000123.1:0-3933 GCA_964542345.1 uncultured Alistipes sp. | reverse complement strand
ATGTGCATGATGCCCTCCTTCGAACCGATCAGGGGCAGCACCTCGGCGTTGTAGTCCAACTCCGTGCGGTACCATTTCTTGTACCAGTCGGCAAAGGCCTTGCGCAGGATCGGCTCGCCCTTGTAGGACATGTATTTGTGGACGTCGGGGCGCTGGGCCTCCGTCGCAAGGCGCTCGATCACCGAGGGGTGGGGCGGCAGGTCGGGACTGCCCATCGCGAGCTTGATGATCCGGCGGCCCGTGGCCGCTTCGATTTCGGCGATCTCGCGCAGGCGGCGCGAGAAATAGTACTCTCCGGTGCCGTCCAGCCGGTGCGAACGGGCGATGTTGACTGCTTTAGCCATATGACAAGTGTTTTGCTGTTACAAATATAACAAAAACAAACGGAGCCTCCAACTATCCGGGCACTTTCCTGCCTGAAAAGCCTCAGAGGGCAAAGAGGATGAATATCTGCGCCGTCAGCACGCGCAGGAACATGACGACGGGGTAGACTGTCGAGTAGCCGACCGCCGGCATGTCGTTGCCGGCCGTGGCGTTGGCATAGGCCAGCGCAGGCGGGTCGGTCGTCGCTCCGGCAATCAGGCCCATCAACGTATAGTAGTTCATCTTGAGCCACAGCCGCGCGACCAGCCCGACCAGCAGCAGCGGTACCACGGTGATGATGACGCCGTAGCCCACCCAGCGGTAGCCGCCTCCGACGATCGCGTCGACGAATCCGTCGCCGGCGCCGATACCCACGGCCGCCAGAAAGAGGGCGATGCCGATTTCGCGCAGCATGAGGTTGGCGCTCATGGTCGTGTAGGTAACCAGGTGGAAATGCGTGCCGAAGCGGCCGATCAGAATCGCCACGATCAACGGACCGCCGGCCAGTCCCAACTTCACGGGCTGCGGAACATTCAACAGCGGGATCGACCCCAAGAGCACGCCCAAGGCGATGCCCACGAAGATCGTTACCAGATTGGGGTGGTCCAGCTTCTTGAGCGAGTTGCCTAACAGGTCGGCGACTTTCGTTACGGCTTTCTCCGTGCCGACGACCATCACGCGGTCGCCGATCTGAAGTTCGAGCCCCTGGTAGGGGATCAGGTCGACGCCCGCCCGGTTGACGCGCGTCAGCGTGATGCCGTATTTCGTGCGCAGGCGCAGGTCGGAGAACTTCTTGCCGTTGATTTCGGGCTTAGTGATGAGGATGCGGCGCGAGATCAGCTCGCCGTGCGGCGTGCTGCTTCCCCACTCCTCGTCGGAGATCTCTACGCGGCGCCCGAAGAAAGCTACGATCGCCTCCGTATCCTCGGCCTGGCAGACCACGCAGAGACGGTCGCCGACATGGATCGGCGTCTCGGCGTCGGCCATCGAAATCTCGCCGGCGGCCGACATGACGCGCGAAACGACGAACTGACGGTTGATCAGGTCGCGCACGTACTCCACCGTCCGCCCGTCGAGCATCCGGTTGGTGAACTCCACCGAAACCTTGTCGGCGAACTTCTGTTCGCGCGAGAGGGCGGCGAGGCCCTCGTTCTCCTTTTCGAACTTCACGCGCAGGACGTAGCGGATGAAGATCATCGTGAAGATGATGCCGACGACGCCCAACGGATAGGCCACGGCGTAGCCCAATGCGATCGTCGGGTCGTTGACGCCCGAAGCATCGGCGTAGGCCTGCTGTGCGGCACCCAGTCCGGGCGTGTTCGTTACGGCGCCCGAGAGAATGCCCACCATCGTGGGGATCGGCGTGCCCGTAACAACATGCAGCACGTAGGCTGTCAGCACGCCTAACAGCACGATGGCCGTGGCACAACAGACGAGCGTCATGCCCCCGTGCTTGAACGAAGCGAAGAAGCCGGGCCCGACCTGCAGGCCGATCGAAAAGACGAAGAGGATCAGGCCGAACTCCTTGACGAAGTGGAGCACTTCGCCGTTGACACCCATGCCCAAGCTACTGAAGAGAATGCCCACAAAGAGAATCCACGTGATGCCGAGCGAGACGCCGGCGATCTTGATCTTGCCGAGGAGAATGCCGGCCGTAATGACCAGCGAGAAGATCAGCACCGCGTGGGCGATGCCGTTGCCGAAGAAGAGGGAATCGAGCCACTCCATAATAAATACGCTTGTTTTGGTGCCGTTCGGTCGGACGAGCGCAAAAGTAGCTATTTATTATAAAATCTTAAAATAATTAGTAAAGGAATTTTTCCATCCACGGCGTCAGCAGGGCCGTGGCCACTCCCATGAGCGCCATCGCCAGTCCGCTCAGCGCTCCTTCGACGACTCCCAGCTCGATGGCCCGGGCCGTACCGATGCCGTGAGCCGCCGCACCGAGGGCGAATCCGCGGGCTTCTGGATCGCTCACACCGCCGCCGCGGAGAATCCGCTCGCCGCAGATCGAGCCGAAGATGCCCACGCAGAAGACCACGACCGACGTTACGGCGACATCGCCGCCCAGCTGACCCGAAATCGAGACGGCGATCGGCACGGTTACCGACTTCGGGGCGAGGGAGTGGAGCAGCATGCGCCCGGCGCCGAAGGCTTTGGCCACGTAGACGACGCTCAGCACCCCCACGATGCAGCCGGCGAGCGTCGCTGCGACGATGGGCAGGAAGCTGCGGCGGAGGCGCTCCGCCTGCTCGTAGAGCAGATAGCCCAGCGCCACGACCGACATGCCCAGTGCGAAGTCGAGCACGCGCGTTGCCTCGCGGTAACGGGCATAGGGAATATCCGCAACCTGCAGAAAGGCGATCACCGCCACGAACGTCAGCAACACGGGATGCAGCAGGGCCGAGCGCGTGCGGCGGTAGATCGCGCCACCCAAACAGAAAAGGGCCACGGTGAGCGTCAGCAGAAAGAGGTCGGAGGCGAGCAGATCAGTCATTTTTCGGCGTTCGTTTTCGGTTGACATATTGATAGGTACGGCCCGTTACATAAAGTACGGCCACCGTCGACACGACTGCTGCGACCACGATCGTCCAAAGGTTGTCGAGGATGACATGGTACGAGTCGATCAACCCCACACCGTAGGGCACGAAAAAGAGCGCCATGCTCCCCAACAGGAAGCGGGCGGCGGGACGCACGGTCTCGGGGTTCACCCACCGCAGCGAAAGCGCCGCGAAGAGCAGCACCATGCCGACGATGTTGCCCGAGACGAAGCCGCCCGTCAGGCGGCTCACGACCTGACCCGCCAGCCAACAAAGCAATATGCAGAGGATTCCGCGCATTATTTCTTCATTTTCAGTTTTTTCAGGGGACAACGATTCGCGGAGCAGGAGGCGCAGCCGCTGCGGCGCCGTCCGGAGAAGAAGCACCACAGGCGCCAACACAGCCACACCGCGAGCAACAGGCCGACGGCCCCGACCGCATCATCTTGCCAATTCATCGCTCAGAGCCACAAAACCAGATGATAGACGCCCCACGCGACGAGCCATGCCAACAGCGTGTCGTAGACGATCGCTGCAAGGGCCCAGCGCCAGCCGGCCTCGGCCCCGATCGCCGCGACGGTGGCGATGCAGGGGAAGTAGAGCAGGATGAAGACCAGAAAGGCGAGCACCGAGGCGGTCGTGAAATCGCCGCTGGCGACGAGCCGCCGCGAGAGGGCCGCCGATTCGCCGTCGACCGCCTCCATCTCCTCGTTTTCGGCATAGAGCACGCCCAACGTGCTGACGACGATCTCTTTGGCCGCCACGCCCGAGAGGAGCGCTACGCCGGCTTTCCAGTTCATGCCCAACGGAGTGAACGCCGGTTCGCACCCCTTGCCGATGCGCCCGAGGTAGGAATTTTCGTAGTGCGCAGCGCGGCCGGCCGTCTCCTCGGAGTGAGGATAGTAGCTCAGGAACCACACGACGACCGACGCGACGAGGATCATGCCGCCCATCTTGCGCAGATACTGCGCGCACTTGTCCCACATGTGCGTCAGCGTGGTTTTCCACGTCGGCAGGCGGTAGGGCGGCA
>CAZIUJ010000122.1:0-3943 GCA_964542345.1 uncultured Alistipes sp. | reverse complement strand
CCCGACCATCGCCGCCATCATCGCTGCGACGCTCACGGCGAAGAACGTACGCGCCTTGACATAGCGGAGAATGAAAGCGCCGAGCAGGCACCCCGCCGTGCGGAAAATGAAGTAGAGGCTCGTGGCGAAACCCGCCTCGCCGAGCGACTGGGCGAAGCGTTCCATGAGAATCTTCGGCGCCGTGGTATTGGTGCCGACGTCGATTCCCACATGGCACATGATGCCGAGGAACGACAGCAGGATGAACGGTCTTTTCAAGAGCGACAGGCACTCCATGATGCTCGATGCCTCATCGGGTTTCTCCTCTTCGATGTGCGTCCCGTAAAGCAGGATGATGGCTATGACCGAGACGATGAGGTAGACGAGGAACAAGGCCCGCCACCCCAGCCCGAACGCCGGCAGGGCGGCCGTAGCACCCCACATCGCCAGGTAGGGCGCGAGGAACGAGGCGATGGCTTTGACGAACTGGCCGAATGTCAGCGAGCTGGCCAGCCGTTCCCCGCTGACGATGTTCGAAAGCAGCGGATTGAGCGAGGTTTGCATCAGGGCGTTGCCGATGCCGAGCAGCGAAAAGGCGACGAGCATCGGATAGAATCCGTCGCCGAACAACGGCAGCAGCAACGAGAAAAAGGTGATGACGAGGCTCAGCAGCACGGTCTTCTTCCGCCCGATGCGGTTCATCAGCATGCCCGTCGGCACGGAGAAAATCAGAAACCAGAAGAAAACCAGCGAGGGAAAGAGGTTGGCCTGCGCGTCGGACAAGCCGAGATCGGCTTTCACGTAATTGGAAGCGATGCCCACTAAGTCGACGAAGCCCATGGCAAAGAAGCAGAGCATGACGGGCAGCAGGCGGGTCAGGCCGGCGGAATGATTTGACTTATTCATTTTCGGTTCGGTGTTTCAGGGAGTAGATATTCAAACGGTCGATGTCGCAGCGGCCCCGGTCGGTACGTATCGAGAGGGTCGTGTAGGGAGTATCGGGAAATACGAGGTCGGTCATGACGAAACTGCCGTCGGCGGCGAACGCCTCGATGCTGCTGCGGTCGACGAAGATGCGCAGGCCGATGCTTCCGTCGGCTGCCGCACAGGTCGCCGTCGTAACTTTCGGAAAATCCTTGCTGAAAGAGACGTTGCCGCTCTGGCGGCGATCCATTTTGCAGATGCCGGTCGCCGGGTTGCAGCACATCGTTACCTCCTGCTTGCGGTCGTTGGAAAGCGTCAGAAACAGATTGCCGCAGTTGGGCTGGGGCGTAAACGCGATCTCGATTTCGCAGATCCGGTCATGGGCGGCGGGAAGCTGCCGCACGCGGGCCGTCGTGCCGACCGAGAATGTTTCGCTCGTCGAGCGGGCGCTTCGCAAAGCATCGACTTCGGGAGCGGGCGACACAGCCAACGAAACGGAGCCGTCGGCCTCCTCGCGAAGTTCCAGTTCGCGAGGCAGCGTCATGGCACTGCGATAGCGCATGGTGGGGACTTCGTTGGCATACTGCCAGTTGCTCATCCATCCGAGGAGCGTGTGGCGGCCTGCCGGAGCGTTGTGCCACGTTACGGCCGCATAGTGATCCATGCCGCGATCCACCCACTTCGTAACCGACGGCTCGGTGTCGCAACGGAACGTTTCGCCATCGAAGTCGCCGACGAAGTATTGCGTCGCACTGTTGCCGTAGGGTCCGCCGGGGTTCAGGTTGACGATCAGCACCCATTTCGTGCGGTCGGTGCCGCGCACGGGCAGCTCCACCAGGTCGGGACACTCCCAGACGCCTTTTCGGGCGCCGTAGCCATGACCGAACGAGCTGCGCAGCGTCCACGCTTTCAGGTCGGGCGAAGTGTAGATGCGGATTTCGCGATCGAGGGCGGCGGCGAGCACCATCACCCAACGGTCGTGCCGCTCGTCCCAGAAAAGATGCGGGTCGCGGCATTCGCTGTCGGTGATGAGAACCGGATTTTTTGCGTAGGTCGTGAACGTACGACCGTTGTCGGTGCTGTAGGCAAGGCTCTGCATCTGGTGCATGTCGGCCGATGTGAAGAGTGCCACGACGGCACCCGCGCCGAATCCGGCGGTGTTCTTCGTGTCGACCACGCAGCTGCCGCTGAAAATCGCGCCCCAGCCGTCGGGCGAGAGGGCGACGGGCAGATGTTCCCACGCAACGAGGTCGCGGCTCACGGCATGGCCCCAGTGCATGTTGCCCCACATCGAACCGTAGGGGTTGTACTGGTAGAACAGGTGCCATTCGCCATCCTTATAAAACATGCCGTTGGGGTCGTTCATCCAGCCGTAGGCCGGCGTGAAGTGGAAGTGCGGGCGGAAAGGTTCCTCCTCGTCGAAATCGAACGTATCGCTCAGCGCCAGCTCCTCCCAGCAGGCATCGTCGGCGATATCGCGCACGTTGGTGCGGCTGTGGACCATGCGGATGTCGAGGGCCAGGCTCTTGCCGGCATGCTCCGACAAATCGAGCGGGACGAAATAGTCCGCACGATTGAGTGCCAGCCGCACGTTGAGACGCCGTTCCGGCCGGTTGTCGGCCAGCAGAACGATCGCGGCCTCCGGCGCCCGCTCCTCCACGGGGAGGAGCAGGACACGTTTCGGCTCGTCGATGCGGACGACGGCATGGTTTTCTCCCGGATAGTCGATCTGCATTCCCTGCGGTTGCGCCGCAACGGATGCGGCCGTTCCCGACAAGAGCAAACAGACTGCCGACAGCAGGATTCGTTTCAGGTTTTTCATGCGAAGTTTCAGGTTGCGAAAGTTATTTGAAAGTTCCGTAGCCCGGATTCTGCACATAGAGACCCTCCGAGAAGTTGTACTGCGCGTTGGAGATCGGGAAATATTCGTCGCGCCCGCGGCTGAAGTTTGCATTGGCGTAGTAGATGCGGTGCTCTTTCTCGGTCTCGAAGTAGCGGTTCATCACCGGCTCGGCAATGCCCCAGCGTACCAGATCGAAGAAGCGTTCGCCCTCCATCGCTTTCTCCAACCGGCTCTCGAAGCGCAGCGCCTTGCGGGCGTATTCCTGCGTCCAGCCCGTAGCCGGATAGATGCCGATCTTGTAGTTGGCGGCATAGGCTTCGGGGTTCTCGAAGTCGCGCACCCACGCGCTGCGCTCCGCGCGTTTGCGGATGGCGTTGATCAGCGTGCGCGCCGTTTCGAGGTCGATGCCCTGCTCGATGAGGGCTTCGGCTTTCCACAGCATCACGTCGGCCGTGCGGATGATGCGCCAGTTGAGCTGCGAAGCGCCCCACGGCCAGCCTCCGTAGAGATCCTTGCTTTCGGGCGAAACGAAGTGGCGCTTGCTGCAATGGTAGCCGTAGGTGCCGGCGTCGCGCACCCAGGTGGCCTGACAGGGACGCTCCTCGTAGGTTTTCCAGCGGATGTTGGGTCGGCCGACCACGAAGTCCAAACGCGGGTCGACATTCGAATCCACCTGCGTGTTGACGGCCTTTCCGTCGCCATCGAACGTGATGACGTCGTAATCCCGGGTGTCGAACGTGTCGAAAAGCGGAAGTCCGTCGGCATCGGTCTGATAGGCGTTGATGAGGTTCTGGCTCGGCAGGAAGAATCCGTCGCCGTTGTAGGGGCCCTGCGGTGCGTTGAGCAGATTGCTCCAGTTGATGCGGCCGGCGTCGATCGTGCCGTCGTTCATCGAATACTGCACCGTGAAGATCGACTCGCAGCCGTTCTCGAACTCTACGAGGTCGAGCTGCTGAAAGTCGTCGAGCAAGTCGAAACGGTTGTTGCCGAGCACCTCGTCGCAGAGGGTTACGACCTCGCCGAGCAGCTTCTTGTCGATCTCCGTTACAGCGTGGGTCTCTTCGTCCTGTCGGTAGGCGCGGTAAAGTTTCACCTTCGCTTCATAGGCCAAAGCAGCATAGCGGTCTACGCGGCCGATTTGGGCCTGCTGTTCGGGCAGCAGCGCGGCGGCTGCGGCGAACTCCTCGGCGATCATCC
>CAZIUJ010000121.1:0-4015 GCA_964542345.1 uncultured Alistipes sp. | reverse complement strand
GGCGTACGCCAGCAGATTTACAGTCTGCCCCATTTGACCGCTCTGGTAACTTCCCTTGTCTTCCTCCGCTCAGGGGGAGGGCCGTCGTTCCGCCGACCGGGGCAACAGGCGTCGCCCTATCGCTCCGCTCGTTTCTCTCGCCCCCTTTCGCCCCTTTCGTCTCTCTCGGCCCGCTCGTTCTTTTGCCCCTCTCAGGCCTCTTGTCTCTCTCGGCCCCCTCTCGGGCTTCTCTATCGTCCGCTCCTCGCCGGGCCCCCTCGCATCGGCTTTCGGAGCCGATGGAGGGATTCGAACCCCCGACCAGCTGATTACAAATCAGCTGCTCTGGCCAACTGAGCTACATCGGCAGAATCAACCGTTTTGGATTGCAAAAGTAGGTATAAAAATTTTATCGCGCAAATATTCCGCGATTATTTTTTTCTCACTTTTCCATCTTTCTCAAAGAACCGAGTTTCAGCCGCTTCTTCAGCGAAGAAACCGGGTGCAAAGATAGGAAAGTTTTTGAATACCGCAATAGGTTGCACGAAAAATATCGTCCGCAGCCGCAAGGGGGCGCATCTTCCGGACCGCTTCCGCTATCGCGGCCGGTCATACCTTATATATAAAAAAGAGCGCACCTTCGGAAGAGGTGCGCTCCGAGCCCCGTCCGGGGTCCGTCATTTCTTCTTGGGATCGCTGCCATTGTCTACCGCAAAGGTCGAGACGATCACTTGCTTTTCGTCCACATTGTTGGGATTCGAGACGATGACTCCGTATTCGCCCGTCGGTCGGACGTCGAACGTCAGACGGTAGCTGCTCTCTCCGTATTTCGCCGCCGAGAAGGGCAGATACTCCATCGTGTTGCTGTTGACCGAGAAAGTACCCACGGCCGCTATGACCGCCGAGCGGTTTTTCTTGGTCGCTTTCATCCGGAAGACCCGCACGATCGACATGGGATCGGCTTTGTTGTCTTTCGCCCGGACGATCAGCTCGAACGGCGCGGCGCCATCGAAACGCACGCCGGCGGCACTGCCGTCGATGACTACTTTGGTTTTGGATTTGCTCGCGGCGAATCCGGCAATATAGACGCCGGCACCCGTCTGCAGACGAACATTGTGTTTCTCCAACTTGCGGGCCGAGCCGTCAGGAAAGAGGCCGACTACTTCGCCCTCGAATTCGGGTTCGAGGGTCTGCGCTACGCAAGCGTCAATTCCCCCCCCACAAAATGGCCGCAGAAGCCATCAGGAACAGGATTTTTTTCATGAATGTGTAAGGATTAGTGTTTCGCCGTACTTTCGTACCGCAACAAAAGTAATCATTTTTTATGAAACTCGGCACATGCAACGTTTCTCTTTCGTTGCGGGTGCTTATTTATAGCTGACAATAAGTATCTTCGACGACTCCCAGAAGCGCAGCGGATCGGTGATCTGCAGCTTCTCGACCGCTTTGTCCGGACCCGTTACCAGGCGATAGCTGCCCTCGGGGTGGGTCGTTACGAGGGTTACCCGCTTCCGGCCGACCGGCACTTCGTAGAGCAGCCGCAGGTCGGACTTCGTGAAGCCGCCCAGCACGCCGTTGCGGCCGACGGTCAGCGTGCGGCCGATGAATCCCTCCTTGTTGATGATCTGCGCTCCGAGCAGCTCCTTTTCCTCGCCGACAATATAATATACGGTATTCAGACGGTTCCCCAGATCGGCATTCCGGTTGTTCAGCAGCTCCATTTCGGCCACCTGCTCCGCCAGCTCGTGTTCCAGACGCATGAGCCGGGCTTCGCGTTCGGAGAGCTCGGCCCGCAGGTCTTCGACTTCGGCCGTCCGCTCCGCCAGCTGCTCGTTCAGGCTCCGAATCGTCTTTTCCAGCGCTTCGATCCGCATGTGGGCTTTGCGCAATCGTTTCGCCACGCTTTCCAGCGAGGCGATCTTCGTGCGGTTCTCCTGCAGCAGCCGGTCGATCGCCTCGATGTCGCTGTTGATCTGCTGCACGGGACGGAGGCCGCCCTCGGCTTCGTCCGACACCGTAATCAGGTTCTCCCGCATCTTGATCTCCGACAGGTTGCCCAGAATGGCCTGAATGTCCTCGAAAACCACCCCGATCAACGAATCTTTCTCGGCGACCAGCACCGTCAGCGAGTCGCGCTGACCGGCCGCCTCCAGCACCGCCGCTTTGCGGACGCACGACGTCAGCGCGCACAGCACCGCCGCCGTCAGGGCAAGATAGCTTTTCATCTTCATTTTCTGTTTGCTCCTCCGGGCAAATATACGCATTTTTTCCGATCGTTCGCACCCGAAAATGCGCATCCCTCGCATCGTCGCTATCCGTGCCCCGGCAACAGCCCGCTACTCCGCCTCCGTCGGGAAATACTTCATGTACTGCACCCGCTGGAAAAGGGCGTTGCCGATCTCGCCGTAGTCGAGCTTGCCGTAAAATTCGTCGAGCGTCGAAAAGCCATGACGCGCCGCCCATTCGTCGATGAAATGGCCGATCTGCGCGATCGCTTCGTAACCCGAGCGATGAATCGCCGTGCAGACCTGCACCGCCCGGGCTCCGCACAGCAGCGCCTTGACCGCCGCCGCACCGTCGTGCACGCCCGTCGAAACGGCCCAATCCAGCTCCGGCACGGCCGAGGCGCAGAGCGCCGTACTGCGCAGCACGTTCCTCAGCTCGGAGGGGGCGCTGAACGGATCGCTTGCCACGAACTCCAGCTTTTCGATGTCGATGTCGGGTTCGAAGAAACGGTTGAAGAGCACCGCACCCCGGGCGCCGCAGCGATGCAGCTCCGCGGCCAGCGCCAGCACGTTGGTCAGCCGCATGGGCAGCTTCACCGAGACGGGAATCCGCACCACTTCGGCCACCCGCCGCACGATCGCCGCATAGTCGCACTCGATCTGCTGCGCCGACCGCATGGGATCGGCAGGCTGCAGGAAGATGTTGAGTTCCAGCGCCGAAGCGCCGGCATCGGCCATCGCCGCCGCATAGTCGATCCACCCCTCGCCGGCCGAGAGGCAGTTGATGCTGGCGATGACGGGCAGGCCCGTCCGGCGGGCATCGCCGATCAGGTGCAGAAATTCGAGCTTGTATTCGTCGCCGAGGTAGCGTTCCAGATACTCCCCCGAATCGCCCATCCCCGGCGACCGGAAATCGTACGCCGCACTGCGGCGCAGCACCTGTTCCTCGAAGATCGATTTCAGCACCACGGCGCCCGCGCCGCAGGCCGCGCATCGTTCGATGTTGGCCCGCGTGGCCGTGTAGGGCGAGCTGGCGACGACAACGGGCGACGCAAGCTCCAGTCCGAGATAATGCGTTTTCATGGCTGCAAGGTTTTGCAGCCGCACCCCGCGATTATTATGCCGGAACGCGCCGGCACCCGCCGCCCGACAAAAAAACTCCGGGAAACGAATCGTTTCCCGGAGCCGCTTCGTCCGTATGCTCTATACGAACGGTATCTTCACGACTTCGGCCCGGAGAGGCTTTTCGCGGATGACGACGGCGATTTCGGTCCCCGGCTTGGCGAAGTCGGCCGCAACATACCCGAGGCCGAAGCCGACTTTCAGGCAGGGCGACATCGTGCCCGACGTAACATGACCGATCTCCCGGCCGTCGGACGAGGCGAGCGCGTAGCCATGCCGCGGAATGCCGCGGTCGATCATCTTGAAGCCCACCAGCCGGCGCGTTACGCCCTCGGCTTTCTGCCGCTCTAAGAGCGGACGGTCGAGGAACTCCTTGCCCTCGGCGAACTTGGTGATCCAGCCCAGCCCGGCTTCGATGGGCGACGTCGTGTCGTCGATGTCGTTGCCGTAGAGGCAGAAGCCCTTTTCGAGGCGCAGCGTGTCGCGGGCCCCGAGACCGATGTTCTTCAGTCCGTATGCGGCACCGGCTTCCCAAAGAGCGGCCCAGAGCTTGTCGGCATCCTCGTTGGCGACGTAGATTTCGCAGCCGCCCGAGCCGGTGTAGCCCGTGATCGAGAGGATCGCATCGCACCCCGCCACGCGCATCTTGCGGAACGTGTAGTACTCCATCGTCTCGACCGGCTCGTCGC
>CAZIUJ010000120.1:0-4057 GCA_964542345.1 uncultured Alistipes sp. | reverse complement strand
AAGCATACGCGCATGGGGCGCGAGGAGTTGGAGCGCAAGCTCAAGAACTGGAAGATGGCCCTTACGATCGACGAGGCGGTGGCTTACTTGGCGAAGTACTTCAAGTTGCGCTTGGGAACCGAGGTCTACGCTTTGATCGCCACGCAGAAGGTCGACTTCGGGTCGATCAAGGAGATTCTTTCACGCCACCTCTCGGGCGAGGCGGCCGAGGAGCGGCGCGCCGCCGCCGCGGAGGCCGAGCGTCAGAAAGTCCATGTCGCCCGCGATGCCGAGGCGCCGCAGGATGCCCTGGTCATCGACGACGACATCTCGAAAATCCAGTACAAGTTGGCTCGTTGTTGCAACCCGATCAAGGGCGACGACGTCTTCGGCTTCATCACGATCAACGCCGGCATCACGATCCACCGCACCGACTGCCCCAATGCCCGGCGCATGCGCGAGCACTATCCTTACCGCGTCATCGAGGCTCGGTGGCGGCAGTCGGCCGCCGGGGCTTTCCGCGTAACGATCCGCATCGTCGCGGCCGACACCACGGGCATGGCCAACCACATCACGGAGGCCATCAGCCGCGACTTGAAGCTCAACATCCGTTCGATCAACTTCGAGGCGGCCTCGGGCGGCTGCGTCGCCGGCACCGTCTCCGTCGAGGTTCCCGGCACGGGCGTCGTTGACACGCTCATCCACTCGATCATGCGCATCAAGGGTGTGCAGCGGGCATATCGGGTAAATTAGAGCAGCGGCGAGAAGATGCGCATGAACGATTCGGCCCAGCGGCGGCTGCGCGGCCGGCCGAACCAGGCTTCGGGCGTGAGGCGGCGGCAGTGGCGCAGGTCTTCTTCGTAAATGTCCCTCATGCGGGCGTTGAATGCGGCATCGTAGACAAAAGCGTTGATTTCGAAGTTGTGTTCGAAGCTGCGGAAGTCCATGTTGGCCGAGCCGATGACCGTCAGGTCGTCATCGATAATCAACAGTTTGGAGTGGAGGAATCCGGGGGTGTAGAAGGCGATCTTCACCCCGGCCCGCATCATGTCGTCCAGGTAGGAGTGGCCGGCCAGGTCGACAACTCGCGAATCGGAGCGTGCAGGCAGCATCAGACGTACATCGATGCCGGCCAGCGCCGCTTCTTGCAGCGCCGCGTTGAGCGTCTCGGAGGGGAGGTAGTAGGGCGTCTCGATCCAGATGCGGCGTGCGGCGCGCGCAACAGCAAAGCTGTCGGCTTGCAGCAGCGTC
This sequence comes from uncultured Alistipes sp., assembly GCA_964542345.1. GTDB lineage: Bacteria > Bacteroidota > Bacteroidia > Bacteroidales > Rikenellaceae > Alistipes. The sequence continues at coordinate 2,827 of CAZIUJ010000120.1, read as the reverse complement.
CGCCACTTGCCGAGCGGGCCGCTGGAGAGCACCTGCAGCATGTTGTTCGTGTAGCGTTCGGCGGGCGGGTAGTAGGCCGGGCCCGCAACATTCTTTTTGGTCGTCGCCGACCAGTCGCTCAGGAACGCGGCTTGCAGCCCGGCCACGCCGCTTCCTTCTATCCGGAAATGGGTGTCGCGCCACACTTCGAGGCGGCCTTTTCCGCGGTCGATGCCGGCCACGTAGCGGTCGGCGACGTTCATGCCGCCAAGAAATCCCACCCGGCCGTCGATGACCGCAATTTTGCGGTGGTTGCGGTAGTTGACTTTGCTCGTGAAGCGCGGGAACTGGACATGCAGGAACGCGAAGACTTCGATGCCCGCCTCCCGCATGCGCTCGAAAAAGGCTTTCTTCACCCGGGCGCACCCCACATCATCATAGAGAATCCGCACCTCCACCCCTTCGCGGGCTTTGGCAATCAGCGCGTCGCGCAGCTGCCGGCCGGTCGCATCATCGGAGAAAATGTAGTATTGGAGGTGAATGTGGTGTCTCGCCGCGGCGATCGCCGCAAGCAGGGCTTCCATCTTCGATTTTCCGTCCGTATAGGGAATCAGCCGGCTGCCGTAGAGGGGTACGGCGAGGGCCGTGCGGCTCAGCATGCGGGCCAGCGGCAGCCAGTGCGGCGGGATGACCGAGCCGTCGGCCGCCGCTTCTTCCAACTGCGTGGTGATCCGCCGGCGGGTGCGGCGCGAGATGATCCGCCGCTTCGAGAGGTTTTGCCCGAAGAAAAAGTAGGCGACAAGTCCCGCACCGGGCGCCAGCACAAGAACCACGATCCACGGCAGGGTCTTCAGCGGATTGCGGTTGTCGGTGATGATGACCAGGATCACGCCGGCGATCGTCAGCGAGTAGACGATCAGGAAAAACGCGGCCAGAAATTGTTGCATCGGGCTTCTTCGGGTTCGGGCTTTTGCGGTTCGGGCGGCACGGCGCGCCGGCGGCTACTCTTTCTCTGCGAAGCGCAGGCCGTAGAGCAGATGTTCGACGCCGCGCAGGAAGTTGCGTTTGTGGAGTTTGGGCGAGTAGACGTAGCAGTCGAGCGTCAGCACGCGTTCGCGTTTCATGTCGAGGGTCGTGTAGCTGACGAACGGGCCGCCCATGAAGTCGCCCGCAACGTCCCAGAATCCCCGCAGTTCGCACCACAGGCGGCCGTCAAGGTAGAACGTGCCGTATTGGGGCGGGAATACTTCGGAGGTGGTCATGTAGGAGCCGTCGGCCGGGCCGGGAATCCGCGCGGCGAAGCGGTTGCGGGCGCGGAGCAGCGCCTCGGCCGTCAGGTCGGCGGGACCCGTGTAGGGGTAGGAGTAGAGGAAGAATCCCTGGCTCGCCGTGGGGTATTCGTAGCGGGCCCACAGGAAGTCGGACTGCTCGGCGGCCAGGATGTAGCCTTTGGGTACGGCCATCTCGACGCCGAACGTCCGTTCGACGGCTTTCTCAACGTTGGGGGCCCCGAACTTCTTGGCAAAAGCGACGGCCCGGTTCCGCTCGGCCGCTTCCAGCGCGGTCATCACTTCATCGCGGTAGGTCGAAAGATACTCCACCACGGCTCGGTCGTCGGGTCCTTGCAGCGTTACCACGATCTGCGGCGCCGCCGTCAGGTCGTATTGCACGCCGGCGGCGGCTTTCTCGAGCGCGGGGTCGATCACGACTTTGAGGATGTTGCGGTGGTCGGCGATCATGCCGCTGAAGTCTTGCGCCCGCACGCGCAGCACGTCGAAACGCGGTTCGGTCTGGTTGAGGTAGGGCACGGGTTCGGTCAGGATGGCTCGCAGCGTGTCGCCGACTTCGCCCGTCCACGCGCGTTGTTCGCAGACGACGATCAGTTCGTAGGGCGCTCCCTGCGAGGTCTTGACGGACGATCCGCCCAGCGTGCGGAATGCGTCGCAGGCGGTGGTCGCCACGGCGACAAAAAGAATCGGCAGGAGATGTCTGAGGGTTTTCATGAATGCGGTAAGATTGCGATTTTCGCGAAGATACGAATAATTTTTTGTTCCGCGGCGGATTTTCGCTACTTTTGCGCCGCCATGCGTCTGAAACCACCGAAAATAATCCGGCGTCTGATGCCCGACCTGATCTGGGAGATCGACGATCCCGAGGGCGTCTTCCTGACTTTCGACGACGGCCCCACGCCCGGCATCACCGAGTGGATTCTCGCCACGTTGGACAAGTACGATGCCAAAGCCACCTTCTTCGTCTTGGGCAAGAACGTGGAGATGTACCCCGATCTTTTCCGCCGCATCGTCGACGCCGGCCACCGCGTGGGCAACCACACCTATTCGCATCAGAAAGGGTGGGGCATGAGCCTGGAGCGGTATACGGAGGACGTGGATTTCGCCAACGACTGGGTCGGCAGCGACCTCTTCCGGCCGCCTTACGCGCAGATCACGCCGGCGCAGGCCCGTCTGTTGGGGCAGCGTTACAAGCTGGTCATGTGGGACATCATCTCGCGCGACTACAACCGCCGCCTCTCGCCCCGGGCTTGCTTGCAGAACGTCGTCAAGCACCTCGCTCCGGGGGCCATCGTGGTCTTCCACGACAGCGAAAAGGCTTTCCGCAACATGCGCTACGCTTTGCCGCGGACGTTGGAGCGGATCCGGCAGGCCGGCTGGAGGTGCAAGGCGATCGGGCTTTGATAGTAAGTTGAAAGGTGAAAAGTGAAAGGTGCAGGGCGGAAGAGCGGGGGCGCTTGTACTTTCGCAGATTTTTGCTAAATTTGCCGCTAACTAAAAATTCCAAAACGATACCATTATGACTATTACCGCTGCCGACATCAAGATCGGCATGTGCA
>CAZIUJ010000119.1:0-4092 GCA_964542345.1 uncultured Alistipes sp. | reverse complement strand
ACGTGGTAGCCGAACGACCCGTAGTAGGGATGCTCGGCGATGGCCATGAGCTGCACGGCGTTGTAGCCGTCCTTTTTTATTATAGGTAGGATCGTCTCCGTGAACTCGCGGTAGGTGCCCACGCCCTCGCGCTCCTGCGCCATGCCTACGTGGGCTTCGTAGATCAGCAGGCTGCCGTTCTGCGCGGCGTCGAACGCATCACCCCGCCAGTCGAACGGCTCGGCCGGGGCCCAGAACTGCGCCGTGTAGTTCTTCGTTGCGTCGTCCTGCACCACGCGCCGGGCATAGGCCGGAATGCGGTCCATCCAGCCGTTGGGGCCGTGGACATGGAGCTTGTAGAGCGAGCCGTGCACGAGGCGGTCGCGGTACATGGCCGCCGGAAAAAAGGCGCTCCATACGCCGGCGGCATCCTTGTGCATGCGGATTTCGGTGCGCTGCCAGTTGTTGAAGTCCCCGAAGACGTAGACGTCATAAGCCCCCGGCAGCCACTCGCGCAGCCACCAGCCGTCGAGCGCGTCGTCCCACTGCCAGCCGTAGTAGCGGTAGCCGTTGGCGTAGTCGGCGATCGAACCCGCCGTGCGGCGGATGTCGTCGATCTTCTGCCGGTAGCGTTCCCAGCGGAGGTTCATCGCTTGTTCGACGGGTTGCAGCCAGGCGTCGCGTTCGACGATCGGCAGGCGGGCGGGGGAGGTGTTCATAGGACGGATAGAATAAGGGTCTATACAAATATAGGAAATTTTCCTTATATTTGTACAAATCATTCAAAAACAAAGCCTATGTTCAAACAACCCAAAGGTCTGATCGCGGCGGCCCTCGCCAACACGGGCGAGCGCTTCGGCTTCTACACCATGATGGCCATCCTGACGCTCTTCCTGATGTCGAAGTTCGGCATCGACGGCGAGCAGGCCGGCAAGATCTATTCGTTCTTCTACACGTCGATCTACATCCTGGCCCTCGTCGGCGGCCTGATCGCCGACCGCCTGCGCAACTACAAGGGCACGATCATCGCCGGCATTCTGGTCATGACGGCGGGCTACGTCGTGCTGATGATGCCCGGCATCGGCTCGAAAGCACTGGTCGTCGGCGCCCTGATGGTCATCGCTTTCGGCAACGGCCTCTTCAAGGGCAACCTGCAGGCCCTCGTCGGACAGCTCTACGACAACGAGCAGTACGCCAAGCTGCGCGACACGGGCTTCCAGATCTTCTACATGTTCATCAACCTCGGCGCGATGGTCGCTCCGTTCGCCGCCGTGGGCGTGCGCAACTGGTGGCTCCGCACGCAGGGATTCCTCTACAACTCCGACCTCTCGGCGCTGTGCCATGCTTTCAACAACGGCACCATGTCCGAGGAGGTTCTCAACGGACGCTTCGCCGAGCTGGCCGCGCAGGTGAGCCTCGGGGGCGCGCCGGCCGATCTCGCGCTCTTCGCCCGCGACTACCTCACGGCGTTCAACACGGGCTTCCACTATGCGTTCGGCGTGGCGATCGTGGCCATGCTCTTTTCGCTCGTCGTCTTCGTCGTCAGCAAGAAGAACCTGCCCGACCCGAAGGATGCCGCCCAGAAAACGGTCTCCAAAGAGGAAATCCGGCAGGATGCCCGCGAGATCAAGCAGCGCCTCTACGCCCTGTTCGCCGTCTTCGCCGTGGTGATTTTCTTCTGGTTCTCGTTCCACCAGAACGGGCTGACGCTGACGCTCTTCGCGCAGGACTACACGCGCCTCGAAATCTTCGGCATGCCGATTTCGGCCGAAATCTTCCAGTCGGCCAACCCGATCTGCGTCGTGGCCCTCACGCCGGTCGTCATCGCCCTGTTCGCATGGCTGCGCAGCCGCGGCAAGGAACCCTCCACGCCGATGAAGATCGCCATCGGCATGGGCATCGCCGCCGCGGCCTACGTCCTGATGCTCCTCGGTTCGCTGGGTCTGCCCGCACGCGCCGAGGTCGAGGCGATGGGCGGCCTGAGCCTCGCCGACCGCGTTACGCCGTGGTTGCTGGTCGCCACCTACCTGATCCTGACCGTCGCCGAGCTCTTCATCTCGCCGCTGGGCCTTTCGTTCGTCTCGAAGGTCGCTCCGCAGAAGCTGCAGGGCCTGATGCAGGGTTGCTGGTTGGGGGCTACGGCCTTGGGCAACGGACTGCTCTTTTTGGGCCCGATTCTCTATAACCACATCTCGATTTCGGCTACCTGGGGCGTCTTCGTCGTGGTCTGCGGCCTCTCGATGGTCGTGATGCTGGCCATGGTGAAGTGGCTCGAACGGGTAACGGAATAACGGCGATTGTCGCATTTCTCCTCGTCCGGATGCCTGGGAACGGGCATCCGGACTTTTTTACGCCGGTTCGCATTGTTCGATTTTTCCGCATAGCTGTAGAATACGGATGAATCGGGGCCCTTTTCTTGCATGGAAAGGTTCCGGCACCTATCTTTGTCGCCGGTTCGGCCGGAAATGCCGTTTCCCGCCGCACGGGCCGGCGGCTTCTGTGCTGTCCGAATCCTTTGAAACAGAGACGAATCCATGAATCACTCGCATATGAAAAAAGTCTTTCTGACGCTCTGCCTGGCGTTTGCCGGCTGCTTCGGCGCTTCGGCGCAGCTGCGGCTGACGCTCGCCGGGGCGATCGACCTCGCGCTGAGCGAGAACCCCACCATCCGGGTGGCCGAATTGGAAGTGCAGCGCTACGACTACGTCAAGCGGCAGACGTGGGGCAACCTGCTGCCGCAGCTTTCCGCATCGGGCAGCTATCAGCGCTCGATCGTCAAGTCGGAGATGCGGGGCGGCATTTCGTTCGGCGCCGACAATACGTTCGCCCTGCAGGGCGACCTGACGCTGCCCCTCTTCGCGCCGCAGGTCTACCGGACCATGAAGCTCAACGATGCGCAGATGGCCGCCGCCGTCGAGGCGGCCCGTGCGTCGCGCATCACGCTGGTCGCGGAGGTCAAGAAAGCGTTCTACAACATCCTGCTGGCCGAGCAGTCGCTCGCCGTGCTGCTCGAATCGCGGGCCACGGTGCAGCGCACGGTCGACGACACCGATCTCCAGTACCGCCACGGGCTGGCTTCGGAGTACGACCTGCTGACGGCGCAGGTGCAGCTGAGCAACCTCCAGCCCACGATCATCCAAACCGAGACGTCGATCCGCCTGGCACGGCTGCTGCTCAAGATGTACCTCTCGATTCCTGAGGAGGTCGACATCGAGGTCGAGGGCGAGCTGGACGCCATGCGCGATCAGGTGCTGGCCGGCACCGACGGCCTGACGACCGACCTCTCGGAGAACTCCGACCTGCGGACGCTCGACCTGCAGCGGGAGCTGCTCGTGCGCCAGCTTCGGGCGACCAACGCCGCGCGGCTCCCGAGCCTCGGGGCTTTCGGGTCGGTAACCTACACCGGCAACGACATGGAGCCTTTCATGGGCCTTGGCGGCGACGACGCCTCGAAGTTCTTCTGGACGCATCCCATCACCGTGGGCGTGCAGCTCTCGGTGCCGATCTTCGCGGGTCTGACGAAGATGAACCGCTCGCGCGAGATCAAGAACCAGATTTCGCAGCTCTCCCTGCAGCGCAGCTATGCCGAGCAGCAGGTGAGCGTGCAGGTGCAGTCGGCCCTGAACGACCTCTTGACCGCCCGCGAGAAGATGTTCGCCCAGGAGCGCACCGTCGAGCAGGCCCGCAAGGCCTATGCGATCTCCGACACCCGCTACCGCGCCGGTGCCGGCACGATTCTCGAACTCAACAGCGCCCAGCTCGCGCAGACGCAGGCGCAGCTCAACTTCTCGCAGGCGATCTACGACTACCTCTCGGCCCGCGCCGAGTACGACCGCATCGTGGGCAAGGAAAAATAACCGGAAAATCAAATACACAGAGATAAGATGAAAAGATTCGCGATCATGCTGCTGGCCCTGCCCGCCTTTCTGGCCGGGTGTCAGGGCCGTCGGAGCGCCGTCGTCGTGGCCGACGAGGGCGTGCTCACCCGGAGCGCCGAGGTCGGCGCCGCCACGGTGCGCCTGAGGGAGGAGTTCACCTCCGAGATCGAACCCTACAAGGAGAACGACATCACGCCCGCCGCGACTGGTGTCCATATCGACCGCATTCTGGTCG
>CAZIUJ010000118.1:0-4154 GCA_964542345.1 uncultured Alistipes sp. | reverse complement strand
TTTGAGCCATCCGGGTTTTCTGAGTACGTCTACCTTGTCATGGAACTTCGGCATTAAGTTCGTTATTTTCCAATTAGCGCAAAAGTAGGAAAAATATTTGGAATAATCCGAAAAAAAACTTTTTTATCAAAGAAGAATCCCGGGACCTGGCAGTTCCGGGATTCTCTGGTTAGGTTAGTTAGGTTAATGAGAGCGGGCGAACCCCGCTTATCGTAGGACAAAGATAAGCGGATTTTTAGGAAAAACAAAATTTTCCGTAACATTTTTGAGGATTCGCCCCGATTTTTTGTAACAGATTATAATTAAAATTTTTTAATTTCGAAGTATTCGTAAGATTTTGATTAAAGCGCTTCGCGAATCTCCTCCTCGGGCCGGGCCTCGGATTCCGCGAGCGCCGCGCCGGTGTTGAGGTGGCGGCTGCGGTAGGTGGCGGGCGTCATCTGGTACTCTTTCTTGAAGAGCTTGATGAAGTGCGAGGTGTTGGGGAACGTACATTCGTTGCCGATCTCGGAGATCGACTTCGACGTGGAGATCAGCAGCAGCCGCGAGTGCATGAGCCGCTGGCGGATGTACCACTTGTGGGGCGGCATCTGGAAGTGGCGCCGGAACTCCTTCTTGAACGAGGTGAGCGACCGGTTGGTTAGGCGCGAGAGCTCCTCGATCGAAATGTCCTTGAAGATGTGGTCGTAAACGGTCTGCTCGAAAGTCTCTTTGGCCGCGTCGACGTTGCTCAGCAGCTTGCTCTTGATGCAGCAGTCCTCGTGCGAGGCGATCAGGTAGATCAGCTCGGTCATCTTGATGTTCTCGGCCGTCTCGTCGTGGTGGAAATCCTCGTCGCGCAGGTAGTTGTTCGTATTGGTGAAGAAGCTGCGCACGGAGCTCCAGGCCGGCATGACGACGTGCATGCGGTTGCTGCAGTTTTCGCACGAGTGGGCGTTGGAGATGTTGAGCCCGTAGGTGATGTTCAGATGAAGCAGGATGCGCTGGAGGTCCGAGGGGGTATAGTAGACGAGAATCTGCTCGAACGGCTGTCCGTTTTCCGGAAAGTGTTCGATGTAGTGGTGGCCGATGCCGAGGTAGAAAATGTCGCCGCGCGAGAGCTTGCGGCGCTTGTCGCCATCGTAAATGAACATCGTGCCGCGAAGAATGTAACCGATGGCATACCGCGACAAGGTTTGCGACTGAATGCCGGTGTGAAGCGTTTCGACATACTTCACGATCATCGGCTGCTGAGCCGACGAGTTTCCTGAATTCCTCATGTGTAGATTGTTAATTTAATTTTTGCAAACAAGGTGTTGCGTCACTGTTGTTGCACTTCAAATTTACAATCTAAACTTCGATTAGTAAAATTAAAAATGGCAAATATGGGCATGTGAGGCCATATTGACCTGAATTTGTCAAAATTAAGGCTGAATGGATTATTGCAGTGCAGGTGTCTGCGAGGGTCCCTCCCGTCGGGATTCCCGATTATTGCATGACGATGTTGAAGAGTGCTCCGGCCAGGAAGACCGCATAGACCGTCTGGGCGACGGCCGGGTGCGAGCGGACGAAAAAGAGCGGCAGCAGCACAGCGAGCGGAATGGCGATGAGGGCGAAGACCCCGGTCGAGACCTCGGGCATGCAGGCGGTCAGCGCGACGAGCAGCAGCGCTTCCATGTGGAAGACGAGGATCGTCCGGGACTTGGAGCTGGCGGCGTAGAGGTCGGAGAAGAAGAGCTGGATGGAGAAGAGCAGCGTGAGGGCGCTTCCGCCGGCGAAGACCTGCGTGGCGAAAGGCATGCTGTAGAACAATTGGAACCACTCGCCCTGCAGCAGTCCGTCGCTGAGGCGGAGGAGCGGAGCCAGAAACGGGTGTCCGGCGCCCCAGTTGACGTAGCAGAGGAGCGCCGCAGGCAACAGCAGTCCGACGAGGGCGACGATCCATTCGCGGACCGTGCGGTGGAAGTGGATGACGGCGAGCGGAAGGAGCAGGAGCAGCGGCGCTGTTCGGGGCTCCAGCATGATGAGCAGGCCCAAGTAGAGCGAACCCCGGAAAACGGCGTCGAAAGCGTAGTTGTTCGAGAAGGAGCGGCAGAAGTTGCGGATGGAGAAGATCAGCAGCGAGGCGCAGACGAACATGAAGAAGTCGACGCGGCCGGCGGTGAGCCCGCCGATGAGGGCGCCGTAGAGCGGGATGGCGATGCAGGTGTTGGCCGTATAGAGGTTGTAGCGGACGGTGAGGTGTCCGGTGCGCAGTCCCACGGAGATGATCGCTGCGCAGCAGAGCGCCCGGGCCCACTCGGGAAATGCAGCCTGAAGACGCAGAAGCCACTCCCCCGGCAGCCAAAGCCCCGGAGCATTGACCGGAGGTGCTGCGGCGACGGTCGTCTCGGGCCAGTAGATGGCGGTGGCGGCCAGGGCGGCAAGCGTCAGAAACGCCGGGATGAAGGCTTGGCGGGCGATGTTGAACTTCATGTCGGGGAGGCTTGGTTTCGGATGCAAAAATAACGAAAAAAGGGAGAGGAACGCAATTTATTCGTAACTTTGTGGGGTGTTGGAACTCCGGTATCAAAGCGAACTTTTGGAAGCGGGATGCGACGAGGCGGGCCGCGGCTGTCTGGCCGGGCCGGTCTTCGCGGCGGCGGTGATTCTGCCGCCCGACTTCCATGATCCGCTGCTCAACGACTCGAAGCAGATGACCGAACGCAACCGGGAGCGGCTGCGCGAAGTGATCGAACGTGAAGCGGTGGCGTGGGCCGTGGAGGCGGTGTCGCCGGCGCGCATCGACGAGATCAACATCCTGAACGCCTCGTTCGAGGGGATGTCGCTGGCTGTGGCGCGCCTCGACCCGCAGCCGGAATTTCTGGCGATCGATGGCAACCGTTTCCGCACGCGGCTGGAGATTTCCTATGCCTGCATCGTGAAAGGCGACGGTAAATATGCCGACATTGCGGCGGCCTCGGTGTTGGCGAAGACGCACCGTGATGAATATATGGTGCGCCTGGCTGAGGAATATCCGGAATATGGCTGGCGCACGAACAAAGGCTACCCGACGCGCGAACATCGTTTGGCGGTTCGCGAATATGGCCTGACGCCCCATCACCGGCTGACCTTCAACCACGAGATCGACCAGCTGGAACTTCCGTTCGGAGAAGAGTGATCGCGTCATCTCCTGTGCGCGGACGGTTTTCGAAATACGATCGACGCCGGACGAAAGCTCGACTTGCGACGGGTATTATCGACAATAAAGCAGCTTGGGCCCGGAGTGGCGAAATGTTACGGCATTCACCAGCGCGGCCGCAGATTCAGCAATCCCCTGACGGTGCAAACTTCGGCACCGGCAGTTATGCACCCCAGTTTGTCGGGAAGTTTGCAACTTAATGAATAATGAATAGTTAATAATGAATAATTAGCTGACGCGAAAAAATAATTATTCACTATTCATTCTTAATTATTCATTGAAGAAGCACCCTTTTCGCCATTCATTCGAGCGATTGCTTTTGCGCTTCGGGCTACCGCGCCAGCACGACGGGAGTCCTGACGAATGTCGGTGTGAGTGGCTATTCGTGGTCTTCTTCGCCGACGTTGGGCAGTACGAATGCAGGCTACCTGCGTTTCTACCCGTCGGACGTTTTTCCGTTGAATAATGACAATCGGACTTACGGCCTCTCCGTGCGCTGCGTCCAGCATCTGCAAGGCTGCTTTTTCAAGGTGAAAAGCACAAAAAAACAGCGGACCCCGATCTTGGGGCCCGCTGCGAGAGGGTGGAAAACCTTAGTACCCGAGCGACTTGGAAGCCGCGTAGGAGATTTTCAGGGCATTGGCCTTGCGAAGCTCCTGCTTGACGTCGGTGATGATACCCATCTTCGTCGTGCCGTCGGCCTTGAGACAGATGGTCATCAGGGCACGGTCGGCCTCGCTGAGCTTGTCGCGCTCGGCAGCGACGAAGTCGAGGATGTCCTTCGTGGTCTTGTAGGAGTCGTTAAGCTGGATGCGCGGCGCCGTGCCGAACTTGGCCTGCATGGCCAACGAGGGCTGACCGACGTGGATGTAGCTGACTAGCGACTTCTTTTCGAGTTTCTGAACCTCGGTGGCCTCCGGGAGCTTGTAGCGCACCAGAAGCTCCTGATCGCGCATGGTCGTGGAGACCATGAAGAAGAAGAGGATCATGAAGA
>CAZIUJ010000117.1:0-4176 GCA_964542345.1 uncultured Alistipes sp. | reverse complement strand
ACCGACGCACATCGAAGCAAACGATCCTGTATGTCAATTACATGCGGGATCGTTTTGCTTCTGAAGTATGGCAAAACAGGTGCGGACAAGAAAAGCGAATTTTATTTGCGATCTTCGAGTTATATCGTATCTTTGTTCCAAGATTGAAAAGCTGAACCGCCGGCAATTTTTCTGCATGTAAATTCTTCACAAAACCGATATGAAAAAAAACATTCTTACGTTATGGGCCGTTGTGCTGGCGGCTTTTGCGGCCAATGGACAGGCGAACGGGCAAACGAACGGACAGGCGATAGCCTCCGACTATGACGCGCTCTACACGGATATGCCCGTGCATGTTGCGCATGTCGAACCCGTAAACATCCCCGACCGGAGGGTTGACCTCCGCGATTTCGGGGCCAAAGGCGATGGCGTTACCCTCTGCACCGAGGCTTTCGAGCAGGCCATCGAGCACCTGAGTAGCCTCGGGGGCGGGCATCTCGACGTGCCGCAGGGCGTGTGGCTCACCGGCCCCATTCGTCTGCGGAGCCGCATCGACCTCCATTTGGCCGACAACGCCGTCATCTTCTTTTCGCCCGACCGTGAGCTCTACGTCGACCCGTCGCCCAAAGCTACGCGCGTCATGGCCTGCATCAGCGCCGCCCGCTGCAGCGACATCGCGATTACCGGCCGGGGCACGATCGACGGCAACGGTGCGCAGTGGCGCCCCGTCAAGCGCTCGAAGATGAGCGATGTCGAGTGGAGACGCTTCAAGGAGCAGGGCGGTGTCGAGCGGCAGAACGGCTCGCTGTGGTATCCGTGGCAAGCGGCATCGGGCTATCCCGACATCGCCGCGACCCCGGAGAAGCAGGAGCGGCTGCGCAACGACCTCTTCCGGATCACCCATTGCGAGAACATCTGCCTGCAGGGTGTAACGTTCCAAAATGCCCCCCGCTTCCATGTGCATCCGCTCAACTCGCGCAACATCCTCATCGACGGAATCACGGTCCGCTGTCCGTGGAACGCGCAGAACGGCGACGGCATCGATCTGAGCGACTGCCACCAGTGCCTGGTAGTCAACGCGACGGTCGACTGCGGCGACGACGGCATCTGCCTCAAGAGCGGCGCTGCGAAAGAGGGCGCTGTTAACGGCTGCGAAGACATTCTGGTTCAAAACTGCACGGTTTACCATGCCCACGGCGGCTTCGTCATCGGCAGCGAGGACATCTGCGGCATACGGCGGGTCGTCGTGCGCGACTGCACCTTCTCCGGCACCGACACCGGCCTGCGCTTCAAGAGCGCCCTCGGCCGCGGCGGCCGCACGGAAGCGATCTTCATCGACGGAATCATGATGACCGACATCGTGAACGAGGCGATCATCTTCGAATGCACCTACGCCGACCGGCCGGCAGGCAGCAAGGAACCCGCAGCCGGAAAACCGGCGCCGGAAGCCGAGCCGGTGAACATCCCCGAATTTACGGACATCCATATCTCCGACGTGGTGTGCCGCGGTGCGAAGACGGCGATCGCGGCCTCGGGCATCGAGGGCCGGACGTGCGTGCACGGCATCGACGTGGAATGCTCGACGTTCGTCTACACGAAGCAGGCGACGGCGATCGACTCGGCGACGGCAAGCATCCGGATCGGAAAAGAGGTCGCTTTCGTCCCCGACCGCAAACAGTAGGGAGCGGCTGCGGGGCAAAATACCTGAAAATAGGGATTGCCGAATCGGGAAATTTGCCGGACCTTTGTCTCGGAAACAAGGAAAGATTCAGCCATACTTTGTTTGTATTGTTAATTGTGTGTGTGAAAAAGTCTTCCGGCGCCGCAGAGCCCGGGAGACTTTTTTATCCGCATGGCGTCCGACGGCCTTTCCGACGCTCATCCGGTTTCCGGCGGCTCCCGGCACGAAGGCGAAAAAACAGGCCGCGGATTGTTTAATTCGAAATTAAGCACTATCTTTGCATGCAATCTAAAAACCCGGCGTCCGCCGGGCTTCGGAAAAATCTCATTGAACAGCGAAATATGCAGGATTTGAATGCGCTTCAAGGGAAGAACCTTGCCGAACTGCGCGAAATAGCCCGAGCGCTCGGCATTCAGGACGTCATGGTCAAGAAGCGCGAACTGATCGAGAAAATTGCGGGAAACGCCCCGGAGGCGAAGCCCGCGGAGAATCATGCGCCGGCGGCTCCGGCTCCCGAAAAGCCGCGCCGCGGCCGTCGTCCGCGCGTCGCGCTGCCCGACAAGGGCCCCGAGGCACACCCGGCCGACCTCTTCGACCAGCTGCGGCCGCAGCAGGAAGCAGCTGCTCCGGCTCTGCAGGCGGCAGCACCCTCGGCCCCGACAGAACCCGCTGCCGCCGAACAGCCGGCGCCCAAGCGCCGCGGCCGCAAGCCCAAAGCGCAGAACGCCCAGTCGGCTCCCGAGCCACAGCCGGAGCACCACGAACACGCCGCGCCGGAGACCATCACCAAAGACGACTTCGCCGGCGAAATCGAGGGCGAGGGCGTGCTGGAGATCATGGCCGACGGCTACGGATTCCTCCGCTCGGCCGATTACAACTACCTCAATTCGCCCGATGACATCTACGTGTCGCCCTCGCAGATCAAGCTCTTCGGCCTGAAAGCCGGCGACACGGTCAACGGCGCGATCCGTCCGCCGCGCGAGGGCGAGAAGTACTTCCCGCTGGTCCGCGTCAATGAAATCAATGGTCTGAAACCCGACTACGTGCGCGACCGCGTGCAGTTCGAGTTCATGACGCCGCTCTTTCCGAGCGAGAAATTCCGCCTGACGGGCAACGGCCACAACAACATGTCGACGCGCATCGTCGACCTCTTCTCGCCGATCGGCAAGGGACAGCGTGCGCTGATCGTCGCCCAGCCCAAGACGGGTAAGACGATGCTCCTGCAGTCGATCGCCAACGCCATTGCGGACAACCACCCGGAGGTCTACATGATCGTCCTGCTGATCGACGAGCGCCCCGAGGAGGTTACCGAAATGGCCCGCAACGTCAAGGCCGAAGTCGTCGCCTCGACTTTCGACGAGCAGGCTTCGCGCCATGTCAAGGTGGCCGAAATGGTCCTCGAAAAGGCGAAGCGCATGGTTGAATGCGGCCACGACGTGGTGATCTTCCTGGATTCGATCACCCGTCTGGCCCGCGCCTACAACTCCGTGCAGCCCGCCTCGGGCAAGGTCCTCTCGGGCGGTGTCGACGCCAACGCCCTGCACAAGCCCAAGCGCTTTTTCGGCGCGGCCCGCAACACGGAGGAGAAAGGCTCGCTGACGATCATCGCCACGGCGCTCATCGACACGGGTTCGAAGATGGACGAAGTGATCTTCGAGGAGTTCAAGGGCACGGGCAACATGGAGCTGCAGCTCGACCGCAAGCTGGCCAACAAGCGCGTCTACCCGGCCGTCGACGTCATCGCCTCGGGCACGCGCCGCGAAGACCTGCTGCTCCCGCGCGAGGTGATGAACCGCACGTGGGTGCTGCGCAAATACCTCTCGGACATGACCCCCGTCGAGGCGATGGAGTTCCTCCAGAAGCAGATGGGCCCCACGGAGAACAATGCCGAGTTCCTCGCAACGATGAATCATTGACGCTTGAAACCTATGAAGAAACTCTTTTTGTTGTGCTGCTGGCTCGCTGCGGCGGGCAACGCATTCGGATGGGGGCAGAAGGGACACGACGTGACGGCCTACATCGCCGAATGTCATCTCACGCCGGCGGCTGCGGCCCGCATCGACTCCCTGCTCGGCGGACATTCGCCCGTCTACTACGCCAACTGGCTCGACAACGCCAGCCATACGGCCGAGTACGCCTATTCGCGTACCTGGCACTACCTGAATGTGGATGCGGGCAAGACGCTCGAAACGATGCCCCGCAATCCGAAGGGCGACGTGCTCACGGCCATCGAGTCGATCGTCGAGCGGCTCAAGGCCGGCTGGATGACGCCCGAACAGGAGGCCGTCGACCTGAAGATCCTGATCCACCTGGTCGGCGACATGCACTGCCCGATGCACACGGGGCACTTGTCCGACCTGGGCGGCAACAAGCGTCCGGTGCTGTTTTTCGGCCGCAAGACGAACCTGCATTCGGTCTGGGATACGTCGCTGCCCGATGCGACGCACAAGTGGAGCTATACGGAGTGGCAGCAGCAGCTCGACCGTCTCGACGGGGAGCGGGCGGCCTGCGTCGCG
>CAZIUJ010000116.1:0-4261 GCA_964542345.1 uncultured Alistipes sp. | reverse complement strand
ATCATCGCCATGCGCCACTTCAAGGAGGGGGCGCCGCTCGTGGCTTCGCAGTATGCCGGCATTCCCGTCATCAACGCCGGCGACGGCAGCCACTCGCACCCCACGCAGACACTCACCGATCTTTTGACCATCAAGCGCGAAAAGGGACGCTTCGACCACCTGACGATCGGCTTCTGCGGCGACCTGAAGTTCGGCCGCACGGTCCACTCGCTCATCAAGGCGCTCTCGCGCTACGAGGGGGTGCGGGTGATCCTCATTTCGCCCGAGGAACTGCGCCTGCCCGACTACATACTGCAGGAGATGGCTGCCCGTTCGCAGCTCGAATTTCGCGAGGTACGCACCATGGAGGAGGTCATGCCCGAGCTGGACATCCTCTACATGACGCGCGTGCAGAAAGAACGCTTCCTCGATGAGGAGGAGTTCGATCGTGTCAAGGACAGCTTCGTCCTCGACCCCGGGAAGCTGAAGACCGCGCGCGAGGACATGATTATTCTCCACCCGCTGCCGCGCGTCAACGAGATCGCTCGGTCCGTCGACAATGACCCCCGCGCCGCTTATTTCCGGCAGGTCGAGAACGGCAAGTTCGTGCGCATGGCCTTGATCCTCACATTGCTCCGCTGGGCCGGGGAGAACCGTCCCTTCGAGCGGACACCCGTCTTCGGCGAACCTTACATCGTCGGACAGTTCGAGTGTCCCAACCGGCGCTGCATCTCTGCGTCGGAGGATGTCGACCCGCTTTTCCGCCGCTCGGCCGACGGCAGCTGCCGCTGCGCCTACTGCGAGTCGCGGGCAAAATGAATTGTCGATAAATTGTCGATAGAATCCGTCTCCGGGTGTTCCGGAAGTCGGCCGGATGGAGTACTTTTGTCTTATCGAAAACAACGATGATCGCACAGCAACATATCGGGCGGCACAAGCGCCGGCGGCAGCATCCGCAGGCTGCCGGTCAGGCAGCGTCCCGGGGGCCGCGAACGGTTGCCCGCAGCATCGTCGGACAGATACGGACCGCCATGACACGCGCAGTGTCGTGGCGGTTCGGCTTTTAGTGAATCAATATGGGGAACGAAGCTATGAAAGTCGGAGTAATCATGGGCTCGGCGAGCGATTACGAGGTGATGGCCGAGGCCGTGGAGACGCTCGGGGAGTTCGGCGTCGTATACGAGCAGCGCGTGGTCAGCGCCCACCGCACGCCCGATCTGTTGTACGAGTACGCCCGCACGGCCCGCGAGCGCGGCATCGGCGTCATCATCGCCGGCGCCGGGGGGGCCGCCCACCTGCCCGGCATGGTCGCCGCCATGACCCCGCTGCCCGTCGTGGGGGTCCCCGTGAAGTCGCGCGCTCTGAACGGCCTCGACTCGCTGCTCTCGATCGTGCAGATGCCCGCCGGCGTGCCTGTCGCCACGACCGCCATCAACGGCGCGAAGAACGCCGCGCTGCTCGCCGTCTCGATCCTCGCTCTGCAGGACCGGACGCTGGCCGAGCGCCTCGATGCTTTCCGCGCGGAGCAGACCGCCGACGTCCTGGCCGCCGAACTTTGACATGCGGACGATCGGGGTCATAGGAGGGGGGCAGCTGGGGCTGATGATCGCCGGGGAGGCGCACCGCCTGGGGGTGCGCGTCGTGGCGCTCGACCCGGCGGCCGATGCGCCCGCTTTCGCCGTCTGCGACGAAAAGATCATCGCCTCTTATGATGATGCCGCAGCGCTGGAGGAACTGTGCCGCCGCTGCGACGCCGTAACCTACGAGTTCGAGAACGTGCCGGGCGAGGTACTGGTGCCGCTCGCAAAAAAATACAACATCCCGCAGGGCTTCGAGCCCTTGTACGATTCGCAGGACCGCCTGCGCGAAAAGGAGAACGCCCGGGCGCACGGATTCGCGACGCCGGCCTACGTCGCTGCCGATGACGAAGCGGGGTTGCGTGCCGCGTTGTTGAAGATCGGCTACCCGTGCGTGCTGAAAACGCGCACGTTGGGCTACGACGGACACGGCCAGGCTCTGCTGCGCTCCGATGCCGACCTCGCGAAGGCGCTTCCGCTGCTCGCCGTGCCCTGCATTCTGGAGGAGTTCGTCGACTTCGACTTCGAGGTCAGCCTCGTGATGGTGGCCGACCGCGAGCGGGTCGTAACGTTTCCCGTGGGCCGCAACGTCCACCGCGACGGCATCCTCGACCTTTGCGTCGTGCCGGCCGAGGGTCTTTCGCCGGAGTTGGAGCGGCGTATGCGGCAGACCGGCGAACGCTTCATGCGGGCGTGCGGCTACGTCGGGATTCTGGCTGTCGAGCTGTTCGTGCGGGGCGACCGCTTCTTCTTCAACGAGATGGCGCCGCGTCCCCACAACTCGGGACACTGGTCGATCGAGGGGGCGACGACCAACCAGTACCGCGAGCTGGTGCGCTTCCTGACCGGCATGCCGCTGGAGGAGCCGTGGCTGGCGGCGCCGACCGTCATGAAGAACATTCTGGGTCGCGACCTCGATGCCGCCCGCAGGATTATGGACGAGGAGCACGAGGGGGTTCACGTGCATCTCTACGGCAAGTCCGAGAGCCGCCCCCGCCGCAAGATGGGACACATTACTTTTACAGGAATCTCCGCCGCGGAGTACGCCGATCGCTGGGCCGGGCGGTTCGAAAATTCATAATTGGAATGGCTGCACCGCCGGCCCCGAACGAATAAGACAGAAGAAACCGATCGTATGAATAATTACCGCATTTTCGTAGAGAAACTTCCCCGCTTCCGGGTCGAGGCCGAGAGCCTGCGGCGCGAGTTGAATGCCAACCTGGGCCTCTCGCTCCGTGCGCTGCGGCTGCTGAACGTCTACGACCTCTTCGGCTTCAGCGGGGAGCTGCTCGAAAAGAGCCGCTACGCTGTCTTCGGCGAGGTCGCGACCGACTCCGTGAGCGATGCGTGCGACCTCAGCGGCTATCGTTATCTGGCCGTCGAGTTCCTGCCCGGGCAGTTCGACCAGCGCGCCGCGTCGGCCGTGGACTGCGTGCGGCTGATCGACCCGGCGGCCGACGTGCGCATCCGCTCCTCGAAGCTGCTGCTCTTCGACGGCGACCTCTCCGACGAGGCGCTGGCGAAAATCCGGCATTACTACATCAACGCCGTCGAGTCGCGCGAAAAGGACCTCGGCATCCTGAGCGACCCCGAGCAGGCCGAGGTCCGGCCCGTCGAAGTGCTTGCCGGATTCCGGGAGCTCGCCGACACCGAGCTGGAGGCGCGCTGCAAGGCGTGGGGGCTGGCCATGAACGCCGACGACCTGCGCGAGGTGGTGCGCTACTTCCGCGAGGAGGGGCGCGATCCCTCGGAAACCGAGCTGCGCATCCTCGATACCTACTGGAGCGACCATTGCCGCCACACGACTTTCACGACCGAGCTCACGGGCATTGCCATCGAGGAGTCGTTCCTCAAGGACGAACTGGAGGATTCGCTGGCTCTTTACCTGCGTATCCGCCGCGAGCTGGGGCGCGAGCACAAGAGCTTGTGCCTCATGGATATGGCGACGATCGGCGCCCGTTACCTGCGCCAGAAAGGCTTGCTGGACGATCTCGAAGTCAGCGACGAAAACAACGCCTGCTCGGTCTTCGTCGACGTCGATGTCGACGGCACGACGGAGCGGTGGCTCCTGCAGTTCAAGAACGAGACGCACAACCATCCCACGGAGATCGAGCCGTTCGGCGGGGCTTCGACCTGCCTGGGCGGTGCCATCCGCGACCCGCTGTCGGGCCGCAGCTATGTCTATCAGGCCATGCGCGTTACGGGTGCCGGCGACATCTACCGCAAGGTGAGCGAGACGTTGCCGGGCAAGCTGCCGCAGAGCGTCATTTCGCGCAAGGCGGCCGCCGGCTATTCGAGCTACGGCAACCAGATCGGGCTGGCCACGACCCATGTGCGCGAAATCTATCACGACAACTACGTCGCCAAGCGTCTGGAGGTCGGCGCCGTGGTCGGGGCCGTCCGGGCCGACCACGTGCGGCGCGAAGCTCCGCTGCCGGGCGACCGGATCGTCATGTTGGGCGGCCGCACCGGGCGCGACGGCATCGGCGGCGCTACGGGTTCCTCCAAAGAGCACGACTCGCATTCGCTCGAAACATGCGGCAGCGAGGTGCAGAAAGGCAACGCCCCCGAGGAACGCAAGCTGGAGCGGCTGTTCCGGCGTCCGGAGGTTACGCGCCTCATCAAGAAGTCCAACGACTTCGGTGCCGGCGGCGTCAGCGTGGCGATCGGCGAGCTGGCCGACGGGCTGGACATCTACCTCGACC
>CAZIUJ010000115.1:0-4345 GCA_964542345.1 uncultured Alistipes sp. | reverse complement strand
GATCATCATCGGAGGTCCGCACATGAGGTAGATGCAGCCCTCGGGTTCCTCGTGGTTCTTGAGGTAGTTCTCGAAGAGGACGTTGTGCACGAAGCCGGCCGTATACTTCACGCCTGCGGCGTCGGCTTCGGGATCGGGCCGGTCGAGGGCCAGGTGGAACGAGAAGTTGGGGAACTCCTCCTCGATCCGGTGGAACTCGTCAAGGTAGGGAGCCTCCTTCATGGCACGGGCTCCGTACCAGAACGACACGGGCCGCGCGGTCTTCTCGGTCTTGAACAGGTGCATGATGTGGCTGCGCATGGGCGCCATGCCGGCACCGCCGCCGATGAAGATCAGCTCCTGCGTGTCGGGCAGGTTGTCGGGCAGGAAGAACTCGCCGTAGGGGCCCGAGACCGTAACTTTGTCGCCCGGCTTGCGGGAGAAGATGTACGACGAGCAGATGCCCGGATTCACCTTCATGAACGCCCCGGCCGCACGGTCGAACGGCGGCGTGGCGATGCGGATGTTCAGCATGACGATGTTGCCCTCGGCCGGGTGGTTGGCCATCGAGTAGGCGCGGAACGTCGGCTCGGGGTTCGTCGCCACAAGGTCCCACATCTTCATCTGGTCCCAGTCGCCGCGGAAGCGTTCGTCGACCTCCATGTCGGAGAATTTGATGGCGTCGTACTTCGGGATGTCGATCTGAATGTAGCCGCCGCTGCGGAACTTGAGGTTCTCGCCCTCGGGCAGCTTCACCACGAACTCCTTGAGGAACGTCGAGATGTTACGGTTCGACACGACGGTGCACTCCCACTTCTTGACGCCCAGCACGGCCTCGGGCACCTTGATCTTCAGGTTCTCCTTGACCTTGACCTGGCAGCCCAGACGCCAATGATCCTTGGCCATCTTACGCGAGATGAAGCCCGTTTCGGTGGGCAGGATGTCGCCGCCGCCCTCCAGTACCTGGCACTTGCACATGCCGCACGAGCCGCCGCCGCCGCAGGCCGACGGCAGGAAGACCTTGTTATTGGCCAGCGTCGAGAGCAGCGTGCCGCCGCTTTCGGCCGTGAGGACTTTCTCGCCGTCGTTGATGTCGATCACCACGGCGCCCGAGGCGGTCAGCTTCGCTTTGGCAAAGAGAAGCAGCCCCACCAGCACGAGCGTAACGACCAGAAAAGCTGCGATAGCAACTATGATAGTCAATTCCATTTTCGAAATCTCTTTTTAGGTTAGAACTGGATGCCCGAGAAGATCATGAAGGCGATACCCATCAGACCCGTGATGATGAAAGCGATGCCGGGACCTTTCAGGGCCGCAGGAATATGCGAGTAGGCCGTCTTCTCGCGAATGGCCGCCATCATGACGATCGCCAGCCACCAGCCCAGGCCCGAGCCGAGGCCGTAGACGACCGACTGCCACAGGGAGGTGAGCTGCGCGGCGTCGACTTTCTGCTGCATGAAGAGCGAACCGCCCATGATGGCGCAGTTGACGGCGATCAGCGGCAGGAAGATGCCTAACTGGCTGTAGAGCGTCGGCGAGAATTTCTCGACGATCATCTCCACCAGCTGTACGAACGCGGCGATCGTGGCGATGAAGACGATGAACGACAGGAAGCTGAGGTTCACCTCAGGAATCCCGGCCCACGCCAGCGCCCCGGGTTTGAGGACGAACTGGTAGAGCAGGTAGTTCAGCGGCACGGTCATGACCATGACGAAAGTAACGGCGGCACCCAGACCGAGGGCCGTTTTGACGCTCTTCGAGACGGCGATGTAGGAGCACATGCCGAAGAAGAAGGCGAAGACCATGTTGTCGATGAAGATCGACCGGATGAATATGTTCAACGATTCCATAATGCGTGCCCTCCTATTTTTCCTGTAAGTCCTTGTTGTGCGAGCGGTGCACCCAGATGATGCAGCCCACGATGATGAGCGCCATCGGCGGGAAGAGCATCAGGCCGCAGTTGGAGTAGCAGCCGCCCTCGGCCATGTACCAGCTCTCGGGGATGACGCGGTAGCCTAAGAGACTGCCCGAGCCCAAAAGTTCGCGGAAGAAAGCCACCACGACAAGGATCAGGCCGTAGCCCAGGCCGTTGCCGATGCCGTCGAGCAGCGCGGGCCACGGCTTGTTGGCCAGCGCGAACGCCTCGATGCGGCCCATGACGATGCAGTTGGTGATGATGAGGCCGACGTAGACCGACAGCTGCTTCGAGACTTCGTAAACGTAGGCCTTGAGGATCTGGTCCACAAGGATCACCAGCGCAGCGATGACTACCAGCTGCACGATGATGCGGATGCGGGCCGGCACGCCGCTTCGCAGGAGCGACATCACCAGATTGGCGAACGCCGTAACGACCGTTACGGAGAGGGCCATGACGATGGCCGGCTTCAGCTGCACGGTAACGGCCAGCGCCGAGCAGATGCCCAGGATCTGCACGATGACCGGGTTGTTCGCCGAGAAGGGACCCGTCAGATATTTGAGATTCTTGCTACTCATGGTTTTCTGCATTTTCTTCGTTAGACACCTGCGCTTCGGCCCGGCGCGCGCGGAGCAGCGGCAGATAGTGGCCGAGACTCGTGCGCAGCATGGCCGTTACGCCGTCGGAGGTCTTCGTGCCGCCCGTGATGGCGTCGACTTCGTGTTCGGGGTTCCGGGCTCCGCCTTTGCGCAGGGAGACCGAAACGAAGTCGTCGCCCTCGAAGAGGGTCTTGCCGACGAACTTCGACTGGTATTTCTCCGTGGCGATCTCGGCTCCCAGGCCCGGCGTTTCGCCTTTGTGGGCCATGATGATGCCGGAGAGGGTGTTCATGTCGTTCTCCAGCGCGACGTAGCCCCAGATCGGGCCCCAGAGACCCGACCCCGTTACGGGGATGACCACACGGCCGTCCTGCGCCTCGAAGATCGGGAAGCGCCCCGCTTCGAAAGCGCCCGGCAGGTCGTTGAGCAGGGCGAAGACATCTTCGCCCCCGACTTCCCGACCTTCGGCATCGAGCACGCGGGCCACGATGAAGTCGTCATAGTTGCTCCCGGCCGCCGAGAGCGACGCAAGGATCGACTCTTTTTTCTCGTTGAGCTCGTTGGCGTTCTGCCGGGCCTGCAGCGACAGGGCCGCCACGGCAAGCAGCAGCGCCACGACGACGACCATCACCGTCGAGTAGACGACAATGTAGAGGTTGCTGTTCGTATTGATCTTTTTCATGGTTGCGTCCTCCCCTATTTAAGCGTTGCACGTTTGTTTCTGCGGCGGATGTTGGCCTCGACCACATAGTAGTCGACCAGCGGCGCCAGCGCATTCATAAAGAGGATCGAGAGCATCATGCCCTCCGGGTAGGCCGGGTTGACCACGCGGATCAGCACGGCCAGCGCACCCGTCATCAGGCCGACGACGTACTTGCCCGTGTCGGTCTGCGCCGACGTTACGGGGTCCGTGGCCATGAAGACCGCACCGAACGCGAAGCCGCCGACAATCAGGTGCCACCACGCCGGATAGGCCGTAACGCCCGTCCATTGGAACACATAGCCCATCGCCAGTCCGCCCACGAAGACCGAGATCATCGTGCGCCACGAAGCGATGCCCGTGAAGAGCAGAATCGCGGCACCTATGAGAATCGCTACGGTCGACGTCTCGCCGATCGAACCGGGAATGAAGCCCAGAAAAGCGTCCAGCGCCGGGTAGCCCAGCGTGCCGTCCGCGGCCATGTGTTCCAGCGCCGTCGCGCCCGAGAAGCCGTCGACGATGCCTTCGCCCGACTTCAGGCCCGCGATCCACACCTCGGCGCCCGAAATCGAGGGCGTGTAGGCGAAGAAGACGAACGCCCGGGCCAGCAGCGCGGGGTTGAAGACGTTCATGCCCGTGCCGCCGAAGACCTCCTTGCCGAAGATCACGGCGAAAGCCGTCGCCACGGCGACCATCCACAGCGGGATGTCCACCGGCATGATCATCGGGATCAGGAGTCCCGTCACGAGGAATCCCTCGTTGACTTCGTGGCCGCGCACCTGCGCAAAGGCGAACTCGATGGCCAGCCCCACGACGTACGAGACGACGATGATGGGCAGGACTTTCAGCACGCCGAACCAGAGCGACGACCAGAATGCGGGCGTCGCGCCTATCGACAGCGCATGTTGGTAGCCCGTGTTGTAGAAGCCAAACAGCAGGGCCGGCAGCAGGGCCGCGACGACGACGATCATCGTCCGTTTCATGTCGTTGCAGTCGCGGATGTGCGCGCCTTTGGCCGTGGTGGTGTTCGGCACGAAAAGGAAGGTCTCAAACGCATCGAACGTCGAGGCCAGGAAGCCCAGCTTGCCTCCCTCGGAGAAAGCGGGCTTGAGGTGGTCGATTATTTTACGCAGTCCCATCGTTATGCCTCCC
>CAZIUJ010000114.1:0-4418 GCA_964542345.1 uncultured Alistipes sp. | reverse complement strand
CCGGGGCGCTGGACAAGTTCCTGAAGAAGTAAACCGATCGTTCATCCGGGGCAGGGGTGCGGTTCCGACAGGGGAGCGCGCTCCCGCCCCTTTTTTCGACACACAGACCATGAAACGGTTCCTGAAAATCAACGCTGCGGACAACGTCGCCGTGGCCCTCGCCGACGACCTCCGGGCCGGCGAGTCGTTCGACATCGACGGCGTGCAGGTTACCTTGCGCGAGGAGATCGCCCGAGGGCATAAGTTCGCTTTGCGCGACATCGCCGAGGGCGAGAACGTCATCAAGTACGGCTATCCCATCGGCCATGCCACCGGGGCCATCGCCGCCGGGGCGTGGATCCACTCCCATAACCTCAAAACCAACCTCCGCGACGACCTCGAATACGCCTATTCGCCTAAGGTCTACGACATCGACTGCCCCAAGCGCGACGTCAAGGTCATGGGCTACCTCCGCAAGAACGGCACGATGGGCATCCGCAACGAGCTGTGGATCGTCCCCTCGGTCGGCTGCGTCAACGGGCAGGCGCAGGCCATCGCCGCGCGCGTCAAGGCCGAGTGCGACTGCTCGCACCTCGACGACGTGCGGGTCTATACCCATAACTACGGGTGTTCGCAGCTCGGCGAGGACCACGCCAATACGCAGCGCGCTTTGGCCGCTTTGGTCAAGCATCCCAACGCCGGCGCCGTCCTGGTGCTCGGCCTCGGCTGCGAGAACAACCAGGTTTCGGCCCTCCAGGAGACGATCGGCGAGTGGGACGACGAGCGCGTCAAGTTCCTCATCGCGCAGGAGGTCGAGGACGAAGTCGCCGCAGGGTTCGAGATTTGCCGCGAGCTCGTCGAGAAAACCCGCGCCGACAAGCGGCAGCCGTTGCCGCTCTCTTACTTGCGCGTCGGCCTCAAGTGCGGCGGCTCCGACGGCTTCTCGGGCATCACGGCCAACCCGTTGGTGGGCCTCTTCTCCGACTGGCTCATCGCGCAGGGCGGCACGACGGTCCTCACGGAGGTTCCCGAGATGTTCGGCGCCGAGACGATCCTCATGGACCGCGCCGAGAGCCGGCAGATTTTCGACCGGACCGTCTGCCTGATCAACGACTTCAAGGGTTATTTCCGCAAGTTCGACCAGCCCATCTACGAGAATCCTTCGCCCGGCAACAAGAAGGGCGGCATCACTACGTTGGAGGAGAAGTCGTTGGGTTGCGTCCAGAAGGGCGGCGCCCAGCCCGTCGTCGACGTCTTGAAGTATACCGAGCCTATTTGCCGGCAGGGCCTCAACCTCCTGCAGGCTCCGGGCAACGACCTCGTCGCCGCTTCGGCCCTCGCCTTGTCGGGGTGCCAGATCGTGCTCTTCACTACGGGGCGCGGCACGCCGTTCGGGGCTTTCGTGCCGACCATGAAGATTTCGACCAACACGCAGCTCTCGAAGTTCAAAGCAGGGTGGATCGACTTCAACGCCGGCACGCTCGTCGAGGACGAGGAGCCGCAGGCCGTCTTGGAGCGCTTCATCGACAAGGTTCTCGCCACGGCCAACGGCGAATACCTCCACCACGAGAAGACCGGCTTCAAGGAGATCGCCATCTTCAAGACCGGCGTAACGTTATAAAGAGGAAAGGTTAAAAGTGAAAGATGAAAGGTCTTTCCTGAAACAACGATCTCTTGTTGTATGAAACGTTTCTTCCTTTTCTTTGCCTTGCTGGCGGGTGCCTGTGCCGAAGTGCCGGAGAAAAACCTCTACGTCGTCGACTGCAATGGCGGCGGGGACTTCACCTCCGTGCAGGCATGTTTCGACGCTTTGCCGCCGAAACCCGCCGCATGGCGCACCGTGCGCATCATGCCCGGCACCTACCGCGAGAAGGTTACGCTCGACGTCTATAAGGACAAGGTCGCCATTCTCGGCGAGGAGGGGGCCCGCATCGTGTGGAACGACTTCTCGGGCAAGGTCGTCGACGGCTACGAGATGACCACCTACGATTGCTATACCTTGTCGCTTCAGGCCGACGACGTTTACCTCGCCGGACTCACCGTCGAGAACGATGCCGGCAGGGTAGGGCAGGCCGTGGCGCTCGAAACGCGCGGCGACCGCATCTGGATCGACCGCTGCCGCCTCGTCGGCGACCAGGACACTTTCTTCACGAAGGGCTACGTCTCGCGCATCTACGTTACCGACAGCTACATCGAGGGTACCACCGACTTCATCTTCGGCCCCTCGATCGTGTTGTTCGACAACTGTACGATCCACGCCAAGAGCGACAGCTTCATCACCGCCGCTTCGACCACCGAGCGCAATAGATTCGGTTACATCTTCGATTCTTGCCGCGTTACGACGGCCGACAGCGTAGAGAAGCTCTACCTCGGGCGTCCGTGGAAGTCTACGGCCCGCACCGTGTGGATCTGTTGCGAGCTGCCCGCCGCCATTCGTCCCGAGGGGTGGCGCGACTGGCACGATTCGGCCCGCAAGGGCGACGTCTTCTACGCCGAGTGGGGGTGTACGGGGCCGGGTGCCGACCGCCGCGGCCGCGTCGCCTGGTCGCACGAGCTGACGTTGGAGCAGGCTGCCGAGCATACCGACCTCAGGCAGGTTTTTGCCAAAAAGACCGGCTCCGAGCAGTTTCACGACGATTGGAATTTGTGCGACACCACCTTTTTGGGGGTGCAGTACCACGCCGTGAACCATGCGCTCGATTTCTCGGTCGGCCGTCTCTCCGAAAGCCGGCGGGAGGTCGAGCGTTTCCGCCATTCTTCAAAGCCGATAAACTAAATTTGACCTATGAAAAAACTGCTTCTTTTCTTCGGCCTCTGGGCCGCATCGCCGCTTGCGGCGCAGACGGTCTGGACGCCCGATCTAGGCAACGGGAAGTACAAGAATCCCGTTCTCTACGCCGATTATTCCGACCCCGACGTTACGCGCGTGGGCGACGACTTCTGGATGACCGCTTCGTCGTTCAACTGCGTGCCGGGACTGCAGATTCTCCACTCGACCGATCTGGTCAACTGGGAGATCGTCAACGCCGTCTTCACCGAGCAGCCGCCCTACGACCACTTCGACAAGCCGCAGCACGGCGAGGGCGTTTGGGCGCCCGCTATCCGTTACCACGACGGCTGGTACTACATCTACTGGGGCAATCCCTACGTCGGCATCTACATGACCAAGACGCAGGACCCGCGCGGCGAGTGGACCGAACCGCTTCTCGTCAAGAAGATCGAGGGCGTCATCGACACCTGCCCCTTGTGGGACGACGACGGCAAGGCCTACCTCGTCCACGGCTGGGCCGGCTCGTGCGCCGGGCTCAAGAGCGTGTTGAGCGTCTGCGAGATGACGCCCGACGGCGAGCGCCTCATCGGCGAGGACGTCATGATCTTCGACGGCCACGGCGACCATCCCACCGTCGAGGGTCCCAAGTTCTATAAGCGCAACGGCTATTACTACGTCTTCGCTCCCGCCGGCGGCGTCAAGCCCGGCTGGCAGATCGTCTTGCGTTCCAAGTCGCCGTGGGGCCCCTACGAGTGCCGCACCGTCTTGCACCAGGGCAACACCAAGACTCCCGGCCCGCACCAGGGCGGCTGGGTCGACGACGTCGAGGGCAATTCGTGGTTCCTCCACTTCGTCGACATGTATGCCTACGGCCGTGTCGCGCACCTGCAGCCCATGACGTGGTCCGACGACGACTGGTGCATCATCGGCGTCGACCGCAACGGCGACGGCATCGGCGAGCCCGTCGATACCTACAAGAAGCCCGCTTCGCACGTCAAGAGCGCCGTCAAAACCCCGGCCGACAGCGACGAGTTCGACAGCCGCAAGCTGGGGCTGCAGTGGCAGTGGCACGCCAATCCGCAGTTCGGGTGGTACTTCCCCAACCCCTCTGCCGGTGAGCTGCGCCTCTATTGCCACGAGCGGCCCGAGGGTTGGTGCAACCTCTCCGACAACGGCAACCTCCTCTTGCAGAAAATCAACGCTCCGGCCTATACCGCCACCACGAAGCTCCGCTTCCACCCCTCCTACGAGGGCGACCGCGCCGGCTTGATCGTCATGGGCCACGACTACGCCACCATCGGCTTGCATTACGTCGACGGCAAGCTTGTCGTCGAGCGTTCCACTTGCAAGCGCGCCATGAAGAAAGGGTCGCCCGAGAGCCTCGACGCTGCGGCCGAGTTCGCCGCTGCGGCCGAGCCCGTCGACGTCTGGTTCCGGTGCCGCTTCGAGCAGCAGTGGAACAGCGACGGCACGCCGCGCCTCCTGTGCCGCCTTTCGTACAGCGCCGACGGCAAGCGCTTCCGCGAGCTGGGCGAGCCGTTCGTCGCCGAGGCCGGCCACTGGATCGGCGCCAAAGTCGGTTACTTCGCCGATGCCGAGATTCGTAAGAACGACGCCGGCTGGATCGACATCGACTGGTTCCGCACCTCGAAATAGTCGATTTTCGGAA
>CAZIUJ010000113.1:0-4494 GCA_964542345.1 uncultured Alistipes sp. | reverse complement strand
AGCTGGGTCATCATGCCGTTCAGGATGTACTTCGCATAGCCGGCCCGCGCCACATCGAGCGAGGGGATCAGCCCCAGTTCGACCAGCTTCTCATCGCCTAAGTAGTAGAGGCCGAAAAGGTCGGCGCGCGTCTCTTCAAGCGTCGAGCCGTAGCTCTTCAGCTCACCGCCCGCTACGCCCGGCGCCAGCTGGCCCGAGCCGTGGCCTAAGCATTCGTGCAGGTCCGTATGCAGGTCGTCCGCCAGCTTGCCCCAGCGTGCCATGCGCGCACGGTCTTCGGGCCGCAGGACAAATTCTTCGTCGAAACCGTTGCCGCGGGCCGCCATGTCGTAGGCATAGGTGATGTTGTCGATCGTTACCGACTTCGAGCCGTGTTCCTTGCGGATCCAGTCGGCATTCGGGAGGTTGATGCCGATGGGCGTCGCCGGGTAGCAGTCGCCGCCCAGCATCGCCACCGTGATGACTTTGGCCGAAACGCCTTTGACTTTCGTCTTCCGGTACTCGGGCGCCACGGGCGAGTGGTCCTCGAACCACTGGGCATTTTCCGAGATGATCTCCGTGCGGCGGCAGGCTTCCGTGTCCATGAAGTTGACGTTGGCTTCCCACGAGGCCTTGCGGCCGAGCGGATCGCCGTAGTCTTCGATGAAGCCGTTCACGAAATCCACGTGCGAGAGCGTGTCTTTCACCCAGCGGATGTTGTATTCGTCGAATTTCTTCAGGTCGCCCGTGCGGTAGTATTCGATGAGCGAGGCGATCGTCGACTTTTGGGGTTCGGCCGCCACGGCTTGCGCTTTCTCCAGCCAGTGCACGATCCGTTCGATCGCCGGAGAATACATGCCGCCTACTTTCCACACCCGCTCACGGAGCGCACCCGTCCGCGGGTCTTTGACTAACTGCGAGTTCAGGCCGTAGGAGACCGGCTCGGGATTTCCCGCATCGGCCGCGGCCTGCGCCGCATAGAAGCGTTCCGCTTCGGCTTGCGATACGCCCCGGTAGTAGTTGCTCGACGAGGTGAGCAGCAGGTCGTCGCCCGCCCGCTGGTTGAGCCGCGTGGGATAGGCCGCCGGGTCGAAGATCGCCCGGCAGACCTCGCCGCGCAGGGCGTTCAGCCCGTCGCCGAACTTCTCCCCGGGGATGGTCCCGACGACCGACAGGAAGTACTCCTGCGTGAACTCGGGCACGAACTTGTCGTTCGAGTAGTGGTGGTGGATGCCGTTGGCGAACCACACTTTCTTAAGATACTTTTCCAGCGCGAGCCACTCCCCCGCCGTGCGGTCGCCCGCATAGTGTTCGTAAACCGTCTCCAGCGTCCGCCGCACAGGCAGGTTCGCGGGGCAGTTCTGGTCGAAAAGGATGTCGCGGCCGCACTTGGCAGCCTCCGAAAGATAGTAGATCAGCTCCTTCTCTTCGAGCGGCAGGGCCTCGAACCCGGGGACCTCGTAGCGGATCACCTTCACATCGTCGAAGCGGTCGACGATCCACGGGTTCTCGTCCTGCGGCGCGGCGCACGAGGCGAGCATACAAGCGGTAAAAGCCATAAACGCGATTTTTTTCATGTCGTAGGAATTTGAGCAGTCCAAATATAGTGCTTTTTTCGCAAAGGACAACGAAGTATCGCATCCGCAGAAGCCGAACGCCGATTTTTGATCCCCGGATTTTTCATTTTTAATTATCTTTTCTACCTTTGCCCCGCAACTCGATTCCAAACAAGAAAAGAGATGAAGATTTTCACAAGCGTCGAAGCGCTGCGTGCCGAATTGGACAAGGCCGACGCCGCAGGCATCGGCTTCGTTCCCACGATGGGGGCCCTCCATGCCGGCCACCGGTCGCTCGTCGAGCGGGCCCGGCGCGAGAATGCGACCGTCGTGGTCAGCGTCTTCGTCAACCCCACGCAGTTCAACGACAAGAACGACCTGAAGCACTATCCCCGCACGCCCGAGGCCGATGCCCGGCTCTTGGAAGAGGCGGGCGCCGACTTCGTGCTGATGCCCCCGGTCGAGGAGATCTACCCCGAACCCGACACGCGGCAGTTCGACTTCGGCTCGGTCGACAAAGTCATGGAGGGAGCTACGCGTCCCGGCCACTTCAACGGCGTGGCGCAGGTCGTGAGCCGTCTGTTCGACATCGTGCGGCCGGCCCGCGCCTACTTCGGCGAGAAGGATTTCCAGCAGATCGCCGTCATCCGGGCCATGGTCGCGCAGCTGCGGCTGCCGGTCGAGATCGTCGAGTGCCCGATCGTCCGCGACAGCGACGGGTTGGCCCTCTCTTCGCGCAACCAGTTGTTGGACGCCGAACACCGGGCCGCCGCTCCGCACATCTACGCTGCGTTGCAGGCCGCCGTCGCAAAATCGCAGGAGCTGACGCCCGCCCAGCTGCAGGCTTGGGTCGTCGCCGAGGTCGGGCGCAACCCGTTGCTCGACGTCATCTACTACCGGTCGGTCGACGCCCGGACCATGCAGGAGGTCTCCGCGTGGGACGAGGCGCCCCGCATTCAGGGTTGCATCGCCGTGCAGGCCGGACCGATCCGTCTAATCGACAACATCCGCATCCGATAATGAAATTCCAGATCGAAGTCATCAAATCGAAGATCCACCGCGTAACCGTTACGCAGGCCGATCTCAACTACGTGGGCAGCATCACCATCGACGAGGCGCTTTTGGAGGCGGCCAACATCATCGAGGGCGAGAAGGTCCAGATCATGGACATCGACAACGGCGAGCGCTTCGAGACCTACGTCATCAAGGGCGAGCGCCACAGCGGCTGCATCTGCCTGAACGGCGCCGCAGCCCGCAAGGTGCAGGTCGGCGACGTGGTCATCATCGCCTCCTACGCGCTCATGGACTTCGAGGATGCCAAGCAGTTCCGGCCGTGGATCGTCTTTCCCGACACGGCGACTAACCGCCTGATCGGCTAAGCGATGGATGCACTGTTGAGTATCTTGGCATTCGTTTTCGCGGCGGTCGGCCTCGTCGGATGTGTCGTGCCGGTCATTCCCGGCGTGTTGCTGAGCTACGGGGGACTGCTTTGCGCCTGGGGGGCTTCCTATTCGCAGATTTCCGCTTCCAGCTTGTGGATCTGGCTGGCGATCACGCTCTTCGTAACCGCCGCCGACTACTTCCTGCCCGGTTGGATGACCCGCCGCTTCGGCGGCTCGCGCGCCGGGGCCGTCGGCGCCACGATCGGCATCTTCGTGGGTCTCTTCATCCCGCCCGTCGGCATCGTGCTGGGGCCTTTCGTCGGGGCCGTCTGCGGGGAGTTGCTCCACGACCGCGACGACTTCAGCAAGGCCCTCCGCGTGGGCTTCGGTTCTTTCTTGGCTTTCATCGTCGGCACTGGACTGAAGTTGGCCGCAAGCATCGCCATGCTTCTCCTGATCATCGCCGACACGTGGGCTCCTTGCCGGGAGTGGGTCTCGGGCCTCTTCTGATTCGCTTCAAGCAGCTTCCGGCCCGGAATAACGAAGATCAAGGTTTTCGTTAGCGCGGCCGCAGATTCAGCAATCCCCCTGCTAAGAGCGCCGGCCTAAGAGGCCGGTTTTTAAGAAAAGACTTTTTGAACGATTGTCCGATCTCCGCCCCGTTTAGCAGGGTGTACATCCCAGCCTGCCGGAAAGCATTCTTTCCGTCATCCATTCCAGCGATTGCTTCGACCACCTGCTTCGGGCTACCGCCACCGTGAGTCGGGAGCCCTGACGAACGTCGGCACGAACGGGTATTCGTGGGCTTCGTCGCCCTACGCAGCCGGTAATGCCACGCCGGGCGGTCTGAACTTCAACTCGGACAACGTGAACCCCCTGAACAGTTTCTCGGGGCGCGCACTCGCCTTTCCCGTGCGCTGCGTCCAGCATCTGCAGGAAGCTGCTTTTTTAAGGTGAAAAGTAAAAAGTGAAAGGTGAAAGGTGAACTTTGCGATTGAGCGAGGGCAAAACCGAACTTGTTCGGGCTTTGCCGAGCGTGAGCAAAGTCAAGCTCTCGAAGAGAGATTAAAAGTGAAAGGTAAACTTTACAACCATAATAAAGTCCACCGTCATGAACGGCCATAATTCCGCACTCGACGTCGAAGCCGCTTTTCACCGGCACAAAAAGCGGCAAAGGCGCCGACCTCCCGGCCGGCGCCTTGCTTACCCGAAACCCGATCAGTACCGGTAATGTTCCGGCTTGAACGGCCCTTCTTCCGGCACTCCGATGTAGTCGGCTTGCTTCTTCGTCAGATGTGTCAGTTCGACACCCAGGTTGTCCAGGTGCAACCGCGCCACTTCTTCGTCCAAATGCTTGGGCAGGCGGTAAACACCTGCTTCCAGCTTCTTCTGCCACAGCTCCATCTGCGCCAGACACTGGTTCGTAAAGGAGTTCGACATCACGAACGAGGGATGCCCCGTCGCACAGCCGAGGTTCACCAGGCGGCCTTCCGCCAGCACAAAGATCGCATGTCCGTCTGGGAAGGTGTATTTGTCGACTTGCGGCTTGATGTTGAGCTTCACGGCCGCCGACTTCT
>CAZIUJ010000112.1:0-4499 GCA_964542345.1 uncultured Alistipes sp. | reverse complement strand
CGCCCGGGGCCGGCTCGCACCGAAGGTGCGACCCCCGCAGCCGGCCCGGGCGAATGCTTCCTTTATTCCGAAAGCGTTCTTTTCGCCATTCATTCGAGCGATTGCTTCGTGAAATTTCGGGCTACCGCGACCGTACGTCGGGAGCCCTGACGAGCGTCGGCACGTACGGCGGTTACTGGTCTGCTTCCCCTAACGCTGCGGGGAATACTAACGCGGGCCACTTGCGTTTCGATTCGGGTTACGTGAACCCGCTGAACGGCAATCCTCGCGCTTACGCCTTCTCCGTGCGCTGCGTCCAGCATCTGCAAGCTGCCTTTTTCAAGGTGAAAGTTGAAAGGTTAAAGGTGAAAAGTAGAAAATCAATTTTTGCATCTTACTTTCTGCAAGTATATCATTCCGCACTCGACGTCGGAGCCGTTCCGCGGAGGACGGACTAAAAGCGTCCGCGCAGGGGCAGGGTTATACCCCGCGCATAGGCGCCCGGAGCAGCGTTAGTCCGTCCGTAGCCAGCGGAGACGTCCGTGAGGAGAGGCTTTTGATCGCTTTTCGCCGGTACGAAAAGCGATAAACTTCCAGCAGCTTCGGCCCGGAATATCGGAAGCCACGGTTCCCGGTAGCGCGGCCGCAGATTCAGCAATCCCCGGCCTAAGAGGCCGGTTTTAGGAAAGATGCCTTTCAAAAATCGGCTCCCGTCTTAGGTCGGTGTATATTCCAGTCTGGTGAAAAGTTCGCTTTCTTAATGAAGAATTAAGAATGAATAGTGAATAATTGCTTCTTTCTTTTTGAACTGCAATAAATTATTCATTATCAACTATTCATTATTCATTGAAGAAGCGTTCTTTTCGCCATTCATTCCAGCGATTGCTTTCGCGCCTGCTTCGGGCTACCGCACACGCATGACGGGAGAGCTGATGGGTATAGGTACGGAGTGCAATATTTGGTCATCTTCGCCGGCTGCCGGCAGTGGAGCCAACGTGAGCTACTTGTTCTTCGACTCATCTCGCTTCTACTCGGAGTACAGCGGCTACCGTGCCCACGCTTTCTCCGTGCGCTGCGTCCAGCATCTGCAAAGCTGCTTTCTTTCGAGAATCTTCTCCCCGGAAATTGCATTTTTCGGATAAAATTTCTTATCTTTGGATGCAAAAAACGTCTTTTGCCTCAAAACTAAGGATAAGAGCAATGAATAAGATCGACGTGATCCTCGGCTTGCAGTGGGGCGACGAGGGCAAAGGCAAGGTCGTGGACGTGCTGACGCCTCGCTACGATGTCGTGGCCCGCTTCCAGGGCGGTCCCAATGCAGGCCATACGTTGGAGTTCTGCGGCGAGAAATACGTGCTTCGGTCGATCCCGTCGGGCATCTTCCAGGGCGGCAAAACCAATATCATCGGCAACGGCGTGGTCCTCGACGCCATCCTCTTCCGCGCCGAGGCCGAGGAGCTGGCCAAAAGCGGCCACGACCTCACGCAGCGGTTGCTGATTTCCAAAAAGGCGCACCTCATCTTGCCTACGCACCGCATGCTCGACGCCGCCTACGAGGCCGCGAAGGGCAGCGGCAAGATCGGCACCACCGGCAAGGGCATCGGCCCCACCTATACCGACAAGGTCAGCCGCAACGGTATGCGCGTCGGCGACCTGCTGAGCCCCGACTTTCCGCAGATCTACGTCCGCGCCAAAGCGCGCCACGAGGGCATCTTGCAGAGCCTCGGCTTCCAGTACGATATCGCCGAGCTCGAACGGCAGTGGTTCGAGGCCGTCGACTATCTGCGGCGTTTCCGCTTCATCGACAGCGAGTTCTTCATCAACGGCACCCTCGCCGAGGGCCGCAGCGTGTTGGCCGAGGGGGCGCAGGGCACGTTGCTCGACGTCGACTTCGGTTCCTATCCGTTCGTTACCTCCTCCAATACCGTCTGCGCCGGCGTCTGCACCGGTCTGGGTGTCGCGCCCAACCGCATCGGCGAGGTCTACGGCATCTTCAAGGCCTATTGCACGCGCGTCGGTGCCGGGCCTTTCCCCACCGAACTGTTCGACGAGACGGGCGATCGGCTTTGCAGCCTCGGCCACGAGTTCGGCGCCGTTACCGGCCGGAAACGGCGGTGCGGGTGGCTCGACCTCGTCGCCTTGAAGTATTCCATCATGATCAACGGCGTCACGCAGCTCATCATGATGAAGTCCGACGTCATGAACGACTTCGACACGATCCGCGTCGCCACGGCTTACGAGATCGACGGCCGCTCCACCGTCGAGTTCCCTTATAGCATCGACGGCGGGGTGAAACCGCTTTATACCGACTTCGAGGGGTGGAAGTGCGATTTGCGCGGCTGCCGCAGCTACGACAGCTTCCCCGCCGCTTTCCGCCGCTACGTCGAGTTCATCGAGCACGAAACGGGCGTTCCCGTGCGGATCATCTCTGTGGGCCCCGACCGCGACGAAACCATCGTCAGAGAATAAGTGAAAATTGAAATGTGAAAGGTGAAAAGTAGTGGCAAAGAACATTTTTTTGCAGTATTTCGTTAAATCCTTCACCTTTCACTTTTCACTTTTCACCTTTCACTGAAACTATTAATTTCCTAAATACCTCTTATGAAAAAACAGTTGAAAATCGTTGTTTTGGCCAAGCAGGTGCCCGATACCCGCAACGTGGGTAAGGACGCGATGACGCCCGAAGGGACGGTCAACCGCGCGGCGCTGCCCGCCATTTTCAATCCCGAGGACCTCAATGCCCTCGAGGTCGCTCTCTCGTTGAAGGACCGCGTCGAGGGCGCCACGGTCCACATCCTGACGATGGGTCCGCAGCGCGCCGCCGACATCATCCGCGACGCCATGTTCCGCGGCGCCGACGGGGGTTACCTCCTCTCGGGCCGCGAGTTCGCCGGGTCGGACACCCTCGCTACGTCGTACGCCCTTTCGTGCGCGCTGCGCAAGATCGGCCCCGACGTCATCATCGCCGGCCGGCAGGCCATCGACGGCGACACGGCACAGGTCGGTCCGCAGGTCGCCGAGAAGCTCTCTCTGCCGCAGGTTACCTACGCCGAGGAGATCGTCGAGATCCGGGAGTCGTCGCTCATCATCAAGCGGCGCCTGAGCTCCGGCACCGAGGTCGTCGAGTGCCCCGTGCCGGCCGTCATCACGGTCAACGCCTCGGCTCCCGAGTGCCGTCCGCGCAACGCCAAGCGGGTCATGAAGTTCAAGTGCGCCCTCGCTTCGTCCGAGATCGCCGCCGCTCCCGACTCCGAGGCCGCCCGGCGCGCCGCCGCGAAGCCTTACCTGCAGATCGTCGAGTTCTCGGCCGCCGATGTCGACCCCGATCCCGAGCAGCTGGGCCTCACGGGTTCTCCCACGAAGGTCAAGAAGATCGAGAACGTCGTCTTCCAGGCCAAGGAGGCCAAGCGCCTCACGGCTGCCGACGAGGATATCAATTCACTGATGGTCGAACTTATCGCGAGCCACACGCTCGGTTAATTGCGTTTTAGCTTATGAACAACATATTCGTCTATATCGAGATCGAGGAGGGCAAGGTCGCCGACGTGAGTCTCGAACTGCTGACCAAAGGCCGCGAGCTGGCCTCGACGTTGGGCGTCAGTCTGGATGCCGTCGTCTTGGGCGAGGGCCTCGCCGGCATCGAACAGGAGCTGGCCAAATACGGCGCCGACACCGTGTGGGTCGCCGACGACAAGACCTTCGCTCCGTTCCGCACATTGCCTCATACCGCCGTTTTGTGCGGTCTGATCGAGCAGGAGAAGCCGCAGATCGTCTTGTTCGGCGCCACCTGCATTGGCCGCGACTTCGCGCCGCGCGTTTCGTCGGCACTGCACAGCGGTCTGACGGCCGACTGTACGCAGCTCGTCATCGGCGACCACAAGGACCCCAAGACCGGCAAGGAGTACACCGACTTGCTCTACCAGATTCGTCCCGCTTTCGGCGGTAACATCATCGCCACGATCGTCAACCCCGATCATCGGCCTCAGATGGCTACCGTCCGCGAGGGCGTCATGCGCAAGGAGTACGCCGCACAGCCCGGCCGGGGCGAGCGCAGGGCGATCGAGTGGCAGCAGTTCGTCAAGGACACCGACTTGGTCGTCCGCATCGTCGAGCGGCAGATCGAGGAGCGCAAGATCGACATCAAGGGTGCCGGCATCATCGTCGCCGGCGGCTACGGCATGGGCTCCAAGGAGAACTTCAGGCTCGTGCACGAACTGGCCGACGTCTTGGGCGGCGAGGTCGGCGCCAGCCGCGCCGCCGTCGACGCCGGCTTCACCGAGCATGCGCGGCAGGTCGGACAGACGGGCGTTACCGTGCGGCCGAAGCTCTACATCGCCTGCGGCATCTCGGGACAGATTCAGCACACGGCCGGCATGGACCAGTCGTCGATGGTCATCTCGATCAACACGGACCCCGAGGCTCCGATCAATAAGATCGCCGACTACGCCATCACGGGCGACGTCAACGACATCATTCCCAAGATGATTAAATACTACAAACAAAACTCGAAGTAATGGCTA
>CAZIUJ010000111.1:0-4634 GCA_964542345.1 uncultured Alistipes sp. | reverse complement strand
TGTTGTAACCCGCGAACTCGGCCATCTTGGCCCCGGCGGCGATGTGGTACTTGGTAAATGCGGTTGTTTTCATGGTTGAAGTGTTAAGGTTGCAAAGTCGGAAACCTCCGGGCTTGCGGGCGATACCTGCAATTTTTAATTTTAATTACTCCTCGCGCCGCTTCATGCCCAGGCGCGGACAGCGATGGAACTCCTTTTCGCGGTCGAACAGGTAGCGGTACGTCGTGTGGACCTTGTGGCGCGAGGCGCAGACGTAAGTCTCGATCATGCGGTTCATCACGGGGTTGAAATCGCCGATCCACGCCAGCTCCAGCGTCTTGTAGGGGATGTCCGTACGGTCGAGGTACTTCCAGTATTCGGCCATGATCGCCGACTCGACCCCCTTGCCGTGGTACTCGGGCGCAATGCCGAAGATGATGCCGAAGATGCGGTCGCTCTTGCGCCGCACGCGCAGGTCCCACATCAGCCGCAGCTTCTGCCACAGGCCGAACTTGCCGTTGAACTTGCCGATCAGACGGTTCAGGTCGGGCACCGTAACGAAGAAGCCGATGGGCTCCTCGTTGAAGTAGGCGAAGAAGACGATTTCGGGATCGAGAATCGGCTTGAGCCGGCGCAGCAGCACGAGCGCCTCCTCGCGGGTCATGGGCTTCACGCCCGAAAAGAGGGCCCACGCCCGGTTGTAGACCAGGCGGAAATTCTCGGCCGTCTCCTCCAGGTTGTGCATGTCGAGGTGCTCGACGTGGTAGCCCGGCGTCGTGTAGAGCCGCTCGGCACGAACCAGAATCTGCCGGTTGGCCTCCGACGTATCCTTGCGCCAGATGAAGCTGTGCTGGTTGAAATAGTTCCGGAATCCGTAGTTCTCGAAGAGCTCCTTGTAGTAGGAGAAGTTGTAGGGGTTCTTGTAGAGGGGCTGGAACTCGTAGCCCTCCACCAAGAGGCCCCACCAGTCGCTGCGCTGCCCGAAGTTGACCGGGCCGTCCATCGCCTCCATGCCGCGGCCGGCGAGCCACAGGCGCGCCGCCTCGAAAAGCAGGTCGGCGACCTCCTGCGAGTCGATCGATTCGAAGAATCCGCAGCCGCCCGTGGGCTGCTCCTCCAGGGCCGCTTTCTCGCGGTTGTAGAACGCGGCGATGCGGCCCACGACCTCGCCCGCCGCGTCGCGCACGACCCAGCGGACAGCCTCGCCGTCGGCGAAAAGTTCGTTGCGCCGGGGATCGAAGACTTCGCGGATGTCGTCGTCGAGCGGGCAGACCCAGTTGCGGTTGCCCCGGTAGAGGCGCTTGGGGAAGTCGAGCCATTCGCGTTCGGCCGCGGGGGTCGCGACCTCCTGCAGGCGGTATTTTTGCGGTTCCATCGTACGATATTTTGTTGATGCGCACCAAAGATAGCCATTTTTTCTTATTTTTGTTCCACGCAACCGAAAAAGAGACGTCCTATGGAGAAGAGCCTCGAAGCCAGCCTGTCCGAGGGCCTGCACGCCGCCCACCGCTTCATGAAGTACCGGATCCACAAGATTCTGCTCGTCTGCTGCAGCTACGACGGCTACATCCTGGAGGAGGACGGACACATCGAGTCGCAGATCAACCAGGAGTACCTCGACCTGAACATGTCCAATCCGCCGTCGTTCACGCGCGTGAGCTCGACGCGCGAGGCGCTCGACCTGCTCGCCCAGGACGACTCCTACGACTTCATCCTGACGATGTACAACGTCGGCGAGCCGGACGTCTTCGCGTTCGCCCGGTCGGTCAAGGAGCGGCACCCGCAGATTCCCGTGGCGCTGCTCACTTCCTTTTCGAAGGACATCTACCGCCGCATCGAGGAGCAGGACCGCTCGGGCATCGACTACATCTTCTGCTGGCACGGCAACAACGACCTGATCATCGCCATCATCAAGCTCGTCGAGGACAAGATGAACGCCGAGGAGGACATCCTGCAGGGCGGCGTGCAGGCCATTCTGCTCGTCGAGGACTCGATCCGCTTCTATTCGACCTACCTGCCCGAGCTCTACCGCCTGCTGCTGATGCAGAACACCGAGTTCCTGAAAGACGCCCTCAACGAGCAGCAGCAGATTCTGCGCAAGCGGGCCCGGCCCAAAGTGCTGCTGGCCACCAGCTACGACGAGGCGACGGAGCTCTACCACCGCTACAAAAGCAACCTCCTGGGCGTCATCTCCGACGTCGGCTTCGTCATGCACCGCGGCGATCCCCCGGCGGCCGAACGCCTCGACGCCGGCATCGAGCTCTGCCGCCGCATCCGCGAGGACAACCCGCTGATGCCCGTGCTGCTGCAGTCGTCGCAGGTCGACTTCCGCGCGCAGGCCCATGAGCTGGGCGCCGGATTCATCGCCAAAAATTCCAAAACGCTGCTCACCGAGCTGCAGGAGTATATCTCCTCGGAGTTCGCGTTCGGCGACTTCATCTTCCGCGATCCCGACACGGGGCAGGTCCTCGGCCGGGCCCGCGACCTGGCGCAGATGCAGCAGATGATCGCCACCGTTCCCGACGATGCGTTCGAGTACCACACCTCGCAGAACCACCTCTCCAAGTGGCTCTACTCGCGCGGGCTCTTTCCGCTCGCCGCCTCGATCCGCCGCTACAACAAAAGCCACTTCGCCTCGGTCGAGGAGCACCGGCGCGTGCTCGTCGGCCTGATCCGCGACTACCGCACGCTCCTCGGACAGGGCGTCATCGCCAAGTTCGACCCCGAGACCTACTCCGACGCCGTGGCGTTCGCCCGCATCGGCGAGGGTTCGTTGGGCGGCAAGGCCCGCGGGCTGGCTTTCATGAACTCGATGCTCATCAAGCACCGCCAGTACGACAAGCACGAGGGCGTGCGGATCATGATCCCCCGCTCGGTGGTCATCGCCACGGGTTACTTCGACGAGTTCATCGCCCTCAACGGCCTGCAGTACATTATCTCGCAGGAGTTCACCGACGAGGAGATTCTCTCGGAGTTCGTTACCGCGACCGTCCCGGCCCGCCTGCAGGAGGAGCTCAAGGCCTACATCCGCACCGTGCGGGCACCGCTCGCCGTGCGCTCGTCGTCGAAGCTGGAGGATTCGCACTACCAGCCTTTCGCCGGCATCTACTCCACCTACATGATCCCCTACACCGAGAACGAGGACCAGATGCTGCGCCTCGTGCTGCGCGCTGTCAAGAGCGTCTACGCCTCGGTCTACTTCGCCGCGTCGAGGGCCTACATCCAGACGTCGCAGAACCTCATTTCGGAGGAGAAGATGGCCGTCATCCTGCAGGAGGTGTGCGGCACCGAGCAGAACGGTCTTTTCTTCCCCACGTTCTCAGGCGTGGCACGTTCGATCAACTGCTACCCTCTCGGCGACGAGAAACCCGAGGACGGCATCTGCAACCTCGCAATGGGACTGGGTAAATTAGTGGTCGACGGCGGCCGCACGCTCCGCTTCTCGCCCCGGCATCCGCAGAAGGTGCTGCAGACTTCGACGCCCGAACTGGCACTGCGCGACACGCAGAACGAGGTGCTGGCGCTGAGCCTGCGGCCCGAGGAGTTCCGCACGTCGATCGACGACGCCGTGAACCTCAGGCGCCTGACGCTCGCCGAGATCGGCGAATACCGCAACGCGCACTTCGTAACGTCGGTCTGGGACCGCGAAAACGAGCGCATCTCGGACAGCCCCTACGACCGCGGCCGCAAGATCATCACATTCAACAACATCCTCAAATACAACACCTTTCCGCTCGCCAGGATCGTCGCCGACATCCTCGCGATGGGCGCCGAGGAGATGCGCTGCCCCGTGGAGGTGGAGTTCGCCGTCAACATGGACGTGCCGGGCGGAAGCCAGCAGATTTTCAACCTGCTGCAGATCCGCCCGATCATCGACAGCCAGGACAACCGTTCGATCGACTGGGAGCGCGTCGACACCTCCGAGGCCCTGATCTACGGCGAAAGCGCTTTGGGCATCGGGCAGATGGCCGACATCGCCGACATCGTCTATGTCAAGAACGACGCTTTCAGCTCGCTCGCAACGGAGAAGATCGCCGACGAGCTGCTGGCTCTCAACGCCCGGCTGCGCGACGAGCAGCGGCCCTACATCCTCGTGGGACCCGGCCGCTGGGGCTCCTCCGACCCCTGCCTCGGCGTGCCGGTCAAGTGGACGCATATCTCCGAGGCCAAAGTGATCGTCGAATGCGGCATCGAACGCTTCGACGTCGAACCCTCGCAGGGGACGCACTTCTTCCAGAACGTAACTTCGCTGGGCGTCGGCTACCTCACGATCAACCCCTTCCGCGGCGACGGCATCTTCCGGCAGGAGCGGCTCGACGCCCGCGAAGCGCTCTACGAGGGCGAATACCTGCGTCTGGTGCGCTTCGACCAGCCCCTGTGGGTCTGCATCGACGGCCGCGCCGACAAGGGTATCGTCTGCGAGGCCGATGCCCCGGTCTCGAAAAATAGCGTCCCGGATGACAAACTGCCGGAATAATTTTTATCTTTGTAAAGGCTTTGCAAGACGCATATCGAAATTCAAATAAAAACCTAAAAACGTTACCATTATGAATGTCAACAAACTGATGACCGAACTCGAACGCAGGCATCCCGGCGCCAGCGACTACCTGCAGGCCGTGCGCGAAGTGTTGCTGATCGTCGCGAAGACCTACAAC
>CAZIUJ010000110.1:0-4682 GCA_964542345.1 uncultured Alistipes sp. | reverse complement strand
AAGATGACGAAAACCGACATACAGCTGGTCCGCGCGCTGGCCGACAAACGGGGCCGCACGGAGCACGGACTTTTCGTCGCCGAGGGCGAGAAGCTGATCGGCGAACTGCGCGCGTCGTCGCTGCGCGTGCGCAAGATTTTTGCGCTGGAGGGTCTTTTCGAGGGGCCGGAGGTCGAGACCGTGGCGCCGCGCGACATGGAGCGGCTCTCGCTGCTCAAGACGGCCGGCAACTCGCTGGCGCTGGTCGAGATGCCGCACTACGCGCTCGATCGGGCGACGCTCGGCAGCACGCTGACCCTCGCGCTCGACGAAGTACAGAACCCCGGGAACCTGGGTACGATCATCCGGCTGGCCGACTGGTTCGGCATCCGCGACGTGGTCTGCTCCGAGACGACGGCCGACTGCTTCAACCCCAAAGTGGTGCAGGCGACGATGGGCGCCATTCTGCGGGTACGGGTCCACTACGCCGACCTGCCGTCCCTGCTGACCGACGCCGCCGAACGGGGAGTTCCGGTCTACGGCACTTTCCTGGAGGGCGACAACCTCTACGACGCGCCGCTGACGCCGGGCGGCATCGTGGTGATGGGCAACGAGGGCCGCGGCGTAACGCCCGCCGTCGCCCGCACGATCACCCGCCGGATTTTCATCCCGCCCTACCCCGCCGACCGCCGCACCACCGAGTCGCTCAACGTAGCGATGGCCACGGGGATCGTCTGCGCCGAGTTCCGGCGCCGCAGATACTGAAACGGGGCGGACCCACAGCCCGCCCCGAAACGATTCCGCCGCAGAAGAGCCGCTATCGCTCCGATTCGGCATAGGGAGATTGCCAGAACCAGGCGTCGTTCGAAGTCGAACAGTCGGTGTCGGATTCATAGCCGGGCGGCACCAGCGCCACATAACGAAGCGGGCGCTTTCCCTCCCGATAAGTCTCCGTGTCGAACTCGCTGCGGTCGGGACAGACCACATAGTAGAGGTTCTTGGCCATGTAGACCTCCAGATAATCCTCCTGCGTCAGAGGCTCCTCGTTGTTCCAGTTGGCCTCCTTGTTCAGGAAGCAGGGTTTCCCCTCGCGCAGGCACTCGCGCACCTCGGCGATCGAAAGCATCGTCCCCTCCGAGCCGGTTACCCAGGCTTCGAAAGAAGGATCGATCCAGACCCATTTTCCCAACGTATTGGCATAGACGACATCGATGACGTGGCAGTCGTTGACCATCTTGCGGGGCATGCAGGTAACGAAGCGCGACTTGAAGCCCATCGCCAAATAACACTCGTTGAGAATCTGCGCCAGCATCCGGCAATTCACGCCCCGGCCCTCGCGCCGGCAAAGTTCGATCATGGCGATCGCGTTGCGCTCCGCAGGATTGTAGGAGCTGCCGTCGTGGCGCACCGTGTTATGCACCCAGTGGCAAAGATTGCGGATTTTTGAGATTTCGTCGCCCGCACCGGCGATGCTGTCGAGGTTGAACATCCGGCGCAGACGCACCAGATCGGGATCGTCGGGGCGCGCATAGCGGAACGCCGGCAGGGAATCGCATGATTCGGCCGGATCGTACGGCGCCGACGCCTGCAAGATGCCGATGAAATCGCCCTGCGCCGCTGCTTTCGAGCGCAATGCCTCGTACCCTTTTTCCGACCGGACGGGATCCAGATCGCTGTCTTGAAGCATCCAATGATAGGCATCGTATCTCCGCTCGAAGTAGCCGTGCTCGTAAGCCGATTCGAGACTGGCGACGGCCGCCCGGCGCTTGCCGGCGAGGGACTGGTAACAAGCCAAATTGTAATACTGACCGGCCAGCCAGTCGCCGCCGTTCCAGGCATCGAGGTCGCGCCGCACGCTGTCGGGCAGCCCGCGGAAGAGCCGGATTTCCCGCTCGCAGCAACGCAGCAACTCGGGGTAACGACCCGCAGCCCGGGCCGCCTCCGCCTGCTCGGAGAGTTCGTTCAACGGTTTCAACAGTTCGCTGTAATCCTGCGCCATGACCGGGCAAAGAGCGATCGGCATCCACAGGAACAGCCAGGCAAGTTTGGTTTTCATCCTCTTTTATTTTAACAAGTTATCACAAAGACAAGCAAGATACGGGCAGCCTGCCGCCTCGACACAAAATCCTTCGGCGCGAAGATACGAAAATTCCCCCCCCCGCAAATTATTCGGCAAAAAAATCGGGCCCCGGCAAACTTTTCGCTGCGAAAACGGTTCGTTTTGTGTTTTTTATCTATCTTTGTGATGCAGACAGAAACCAAAGGCGGAGGAGGGCGAATCCTTTCCGCCGACCGACAACCACAGACATGTCCGAACACAGACTCAAAATAGGCATCGCCCAGGGCGATCCCAACGGCATCGGCTGGGAAGTGATCCTCAAGGCACTCGCCGACGCCCGCATGACCGAGCTCTGCACCCCGGTGGTCTACGGCTCGCCGAAAGCGGCCGACCACTACCGCCGCACGATCGCCGACCTGGAGGAGACGCCGTTTCTTCCGATCGTCTCGGCGCACGAAGCGCGCCGCGGCAAAGTCAACCTGGTAGCCTGCGGCGACGTCGAGCAGGTAACGCCGGGTCAGGCGACGCCCGAAGCGGGCCGTGCGGCCGTGGAGGCGCTGCGCCGGGCCGTGGCGGAGCTGAAAGAGGGCCACATCGACGCCCTCGTAACGGCCCCGTTCGACAAGGAGACGGTGCAAAGCGACGACTTCCGCTACACGGGCCACACCGAATACCTCGGGGCCGAATTAGGCGGCGACCCCCTGATGATCCTCTGCAGCGACGTGCTGCGCGTAGGCCTGGTAACGAAGCACATCCCCGTCTCGGAGATCAGCCGCAGCATCACGAAAGAGAAGATCCGCAAAAATCTGGA
Source organism: uncultured Alistipes sp. (assembly GCA_964542345.1). Lineage (GTDB taxonomy): Bacteria > Bacteroidota > Bacteroidia > Bacteroidales > Rikenellaceae > Alistipes. Next base: position 1,833 of record CAZIUJ010000110.1, on the reverse strand, counting down.
GACCATGCGCCGCACGCTGATCGAGGATTTCGGCATCGTGGAGCCCCGCATCGCCGTGATGGCCCTCAACCCCCACGCCGGCGACGGCGGACTCTTGGGCACCGAGGAGGAGGAGATCATCCGCCCGGCGATCGTGGAAGCCTACGACGCGGGCATCCTGGCTTTCGGACCCTTTGCGGCCGACGGGCTCTTCGCCGGCGGCGGCTACACGCACTACGACGGCATCCTGGCCATGTACCACGATCAGGGACTGGCCCCTTTCAAGAGCCTTTCGCCCGACGGCGTGAACTTCACGGCAGGACTTTCGGCCGTCAGGACCTCGCCCGACCACGGCACGGCGTTCGACATCGCCGGTCAGGACAAAGCCGACGCCCAGTCGATGCGCAACGCGATCTACCGGGCGATCGATCTCGTGGAGAAGCGCCGGGCCTACGCCCGCTGGTCGGCCGATCCGCTGCCCCGCGCCGAACGCGAACGGGAGCGCGACCGGGGCGGCCGCGAACCGCGCGAGACGCCGCGGGAACATCCCCGTGCGGAGAAAGAGGAGTAGATTTTCCGTCTGAAAAGCAACGAAGTAAAGAGAAATATCGTAACTTTGCCCCACCCGGGCGGCCGACGGCGTATTCCGTCTCGTAATTGTGGAAGCGCCGGAAGCCCCGACAACCAATTTTACAAACGCAATGATCAAAATCACTTTTCCCGACGGTTCCCTGCGCGAATACGAAAAGGGAACGACGGCCTACCGGATCGCGGAGAGCATCAGCCCTCGTTTAGCTGCCGACTCTTTAGCGGCTTCGGTCAACGGCGCCACCGTCGACATGATGCGCCCGATCGAGGAGGACGCCTCGGTCAAATTCTACAAATGGGAGGACCCCGAGGGCAAGCACGCCTTCTGGCACACCTCGTCGCACCTGCTGGCCGAAGCCCTCGAAGCGCTCTATCCGGGCATCCGCTTCGGCATCGGCCCGGCGATCGAAAACGGCTTCTACTACGATGTGGACAGCCCGACGCCCATCACCGAAGCCGATCTGGAAAAGATCGAGCAGAAGATGCAGGAGCTCGCCCGCAACAAGGAGGAACTCGTCCGCCGCGAAGTGCCCAAAGCCGAAGCGCTGAAGACCTTCACGGAAAAGGGCGATCCCTATAAGGTCGAGCTGATCTCCGACCTGGAGGACGGCACGATCTCGTTCTACACCAACGGTTCGTTCACGGACCTCTGCCGCGGACCGCACATCCCCGACACGGGCTACATCAAGGCGATCAAGCTGACGTCGGTAGCCGGGGCCTACTGGCGCGGCAACGAGAAGAACAAGATGCTGACGCGCATCTACGGCATCTCGTTCCCCAAGAAGTCGCTGCTCGACGAGTACCTCGCGATGATGGAGGAAGCCAAGAAACGCGACCACCGCAAGTTGGGCAAGGACCTCGAACTTTTCACTTTCTCGCAGCGCGTGGGTCAGGGTCTGCCCCTCTGGCTGCCCAAAGGCGCCGCCCTGCGCGACCGGCTGGAGCAGTTCCTGCGCGGCGTACAGAAAGAGTACGGCTACCAGCAGGTCATCACCCCCCATATCGGCAACAAGGAGCTCTACGTAACCTCGGGCCACTATGCCAAATACGGCAAGGACTCGTTCCAGCCGATCCACACCCCGATCGAGGGCGAAGAATATCTGCTCAAGCCGATGAACTGCCCGCACCACTGCGAGATATACCGCTCGAAACCGCGCTCGTACAAGGAGCTGCCCGTGCGGCTGGCCGAGTTCGGCACGGTCTACCGCTATGAGCAGTCGGGCGAGCTGCACGGACTGACGCGCGTGCGCGGCTTCACGCAGGACG
>CAZIUJ010000109.1:0-4786 GCA_964542345.1 uncultured Alistipes sp. | reverse complement strand
GACAAAGATACGAAAAGTCGAGCGCAGAAACAAGCGATAGCTTGGTTATGCCGAGCGCGTTACCCCAAGTTCATGTGGAAGATACCCGGCTGTTCGGCATGGCCCGCCTGCACGGGGTAGATGAGCACGAAGCTGTTTTCGCGGAGCTTTTCGTAGAGGTAGGCCGGCAGGCGGTTCATGCCCGCCTGGTAGGAGACGCGGTCGCGGCGGCTCATCACCACCCACAGGCAGTCGTCGCTGTGCAGCGCGGGCAGCAGGGCCGCGGGGTTCTCCCAGCCCGCTTCATGGACCGTATATCGGGCGATGTCCTTGCGGCGCCCGCGGCCGCCGCGCAGGTGGCGGAGCGTCTGCGCCGGAGCATGGAACTGCAGCTGCGCGCCCGTGTCGTGGGCCAGGTGGCGGATGCGCAGCAGCCACGCCTGAAATCCCGCTTCCAGCTCCGCCTGCCGCGGCACCAGCACCACGTGGCGCTTGACCGTCGGCAGCGGCTGCACCGCGCGGTAAATGAAAGTCGTTACGGCGCATTGCGCCAGCACGGCCGCCAGCGTCTTGCCCAACGCCGGGGCGGTCGCCATGCCCGGAATTCCCGGCAGCTGGAGGTTGGAGCCCGGCGTGCTCTCGTGCATGCCCAATACCAGGTCGGTGATGTTGCGTTCGCGGACGGCGCTCACGATCGCGTTGACGATGTTCACGTCGTAGCGCAGCAGGCTGTGCAGATGGATGTCGGCCGCGGCGGCCGCCTGCACGGCGCTCCGGAGCAGCTCCTCGGCATGTTTCTTCAGCTCGGGGTCGTCGTCGCGGTTGTCGATGACGTTCAGGGCATAGAGACTGCGGTACTTCTGCTTCGTCAGGGCGATGCTCAGCCCCACCAGCTCGCCGATCTTCTCGCGGTGCGATACCGGGATGAGGACATGTTCGCCCGTGCCGCGTTCGGGGGAGCCCTTTGCCCCGGAGAGGGCCAGCCGGTGGGCGCCGCGCTGCGAGGCGAAGGTCGAGATCGTGCAGGTCGCCAGAATCATCAGGATCGTGCCGTTGAGCACCGCGTCGTCGAGCAGCCGTATCGGTTCGCCCTCGGGCGTGTAGCCCAGCACCACGTTGTAGCCCACCATGACGGCCGCCAGCGTCGCCGCCACATGGGCGCTGCTCAGGCCGAAGAGGAGCGTGCGCTGGTCGCGGCTCAGGCGGAAAGTTTTCTGCGTGAGGCAGGCCGCAAGGTACTTGGCGGCCGTTACCAGTACGATCATCACGATGCTCACACGGAGGCTTTCCCAGCTCTCGAAGAAAGCCCGGTAGTCGATGAGCATGCCCACGCCGATCAGGAAGAAGGGGATGAAGATTGCGTTGCCCACGAACTCGATGCGGTTCATCAGGGGCGAGGTGCCCGGAATGAGGCGGTTCATGGCCAGTCCCGCCAGAAAGGCTCCGATGATGGGTTCGAGCCCTGCCAGCTGCGCCAGATAGGCTCCGAGGAAGACCATGACCAGCACGAAGACGTATTGCGAGACGCTGTCGCTGCAGTGCTTGAAGAACCAGCGACCGATGATCGGAAAGAGCAGCAGGATGCCCGCCACGCAGGCCGTGACCGAGCCGGCAAGACGCAGCCAGAAGCCGTTGTCGGCCTCGCCCGTCGAGAGCCCCACGACGATCGTCAGGACCAGCAGGGCCAGCATGTCCGTGATGATCGTGCCGCCTACGGCGATCGTTACGGCCTTGTCGCGCGTGATGCTCAGGCGGCTGACAATCGGGTAGGCGATGAGCGTCTGCGAGGCGAAGAGGCCGGCCAGCAGCACCGACGAGCGGAGCGGGTAGCCTAAGAGCCAGTAGCCCGCGACGATGCCGAACGCCATCGGTACGGAGAACGTATAGAGACCGAAGACGAGGCTGCGCCAGCCGTTGCGGCGGAAGTCGTTGAGGTCCATGTCCAGCCCCGAGAGAAACATGATGTAGAGCAGGCCCGCCGTGCCCGAGAGAATGATGCTGCTGTCGCGCAGCACGAGGTTCAGCCCGTGGGGGCCGATCACCGCCCCGGCGATGATGAGCCCCAGCAGGTAGGGAATCTTCAGGCGGTTGAGGAGCAGCGGCGCCCCCAGCACGATGGCCATGATGAGCATGAACTTGAGGATCGGGTCCTCGAGGGGCAGCGTGATCGTCGGGATGAAAGCGGGAATCATATCTACAAATGTAGCAATATATTCGCAGAAATCCTTGCTTCGGGGTGCGAAAAGCGGATTGCGGCCGGATTTTTGGGCGGAGCCGCGGCGGGCGATGACGGCGGACCCTAAATTTTTCGCGGCCCGGACGGCCGTTTTCCCGAAAAAAATGTAACTTTGTCATAATGCAAACAGGAAAAGTCGACAACCGGCTGCTGGCTCCCGTGCTGGCGGGTTTCTTCATCATGGGTTTCTGCGACCTCGTCGCTCCCATCACCGGCCGCATCGCGGCCGACTTCCCCGCCGCGCGGCAGGGGGCCGTCAGCTTTTTGCCCACGATGGTCTTTCTGTGGTTCCTCCTGCTGTCGGCGCCCGTCGCGGCCCTGATGAACCGCCTCGGCCGCAAAGCCACGGCGCTCATCGGCTACGGCTTCACGTGCGTAGGGCTCTCGGTGCCCTTTGCCGCCGGCGAGGGGTGCGCCTTAGGGTGGTACTTCGTCGGCTTCGGGCTGCTGGGCATCGGCAACACCGTCGTGCAGGTCGCCGTCAACCCGCTGCTGGCCACGCTCGTGCCGGAGGCGCGGATGACCAGCTACCTGACCGTCGGGCAGATCTTCCGCAATGCGTCGCTCCTCCTGCTGGCACCCCTTGTTACGGGGCTCGTCGCCGCCACGGGGTCGTGGCGCCTGCTGCTGCCCGTCTATGCCGGCCTGACGGTCGTCGGGGGCGTGTGGCTGCAGCTGACGGCGGTGCCCGAGCCGGCGCGGCCGGAGCGGAGCGCCGGACCGGCCGAGTCGTTCCGTCTCTTGCGCAACCGCGCCGTGCTGCTCGCCACATTGGGCATCGCCTGCTTCATCGCCGCCGACGTCGGCATCGGCTTCCTCTCGGTGCGGCTCATCGACAACCCCTCGTCGATCCTCACCACCACGGGGTTCTACGCCTGCCGCATCGTCGGCACGCTGGTGGGGGCGTGGGTGCTGGTGCGCTGCTCCGACGTGAAGTACCTGCGCTGGAATATGGCCGCGGCGCTGCTGCTGGTCGTCGTTCTGCTCTTCGTGCACAGCGAGGCGGCCGTCTACGCCGTGATCGGCCTTTTGGGCTTCGCCATGTCCTGCGTCTTCGCGACGTTCTATGCCGTTGCCACCCGTGCCGAGGCGGCGCATGCCAACGGCGTGGCGGGGCTCGCGATCATGGCCATCTCCGCCGGGGCGCTCTCCGGGCCTGTGTGCGGCGCCATTGTCCGCGCCACGGGCGACGCGCACATGGGCATGCTCTTCGTCGCTGCCTGCGTGGGCTACATGCTTTGGGCGGCCTGCCGATTGAAAATTCACAATTCATAATTCATAATTATAGATTTAGGAAATCATGTTCCGCAAACTTCTCTTTTCTTTGCTTTTCGTTTCGGCGGCGGCCGCCGCGTCGGCCCAGCCGCTGAAAGTCGAGTGGGGTTTCATGGCGGGTATCAACGTCCCCGACTACACGACCAAGATGGACAAGACCGAAATCGGCAACAAGCTCGGCTGGCAGGCCGGCATCGTTACGTCGCTCAAGATCGGCTGGTTCTCGGTCGATCCGCAGATTTTCTACGTCCGTCAGGGCTTCGACATCCGGCCCGACGGCGGCGATGCGATCCACCTGAAGTCCAATTCGATCGACGTGCCCGTGCTGGCGGCATTCCGGCCCATCCGCTTCCTGCGCATCTTCGCCGGCCCGGTCTTCACGGTGCTGAACAGCTGCAAGCAGAAGTCGGGCGGCGACCTCCTCGACTTCGCCCGCGTGCGGCCCACGGTCTCCTACTCGGTGGGTGCCGGCACCACGCTCTTCAAGCACCTGACCGTCGATCTGCGCTATAACGGACAGTTCCGCAGCAAGCGCGACATCGTGCTGCCCGACGGCAGCGAGCTCGGCAAGCTGCGGACCTACAACGTCGCCCTGAACGTGGGCTACCTCTTTTAGCGCATGGCCGAGATCGCTCAGGAGATTTTGGTCGACGGGGTCGACCCCCGCGAGCTCTACGGGCCGCAGAGCGTCTACCTCGACCGCATCCGGTCGCTGCATCCGTCGCTGAAGCTCGTCGCCCGGGGTTCGACGCTCAAGGTGCTGGGCCCCGCGGCCGAGACGGAGGCGTTCCGCCGCCGCTTCGAGGGTTTCGCGGCCTACTACCTCAAGTACGGGCATGTCTCGGCGGAGGTCGTCGACCAGTGTTTCGCCGCCGCGGCTCTGAGGCAGGAGGAGCCCCTCGATCAGGAGGTCATCGTCTACGGCAACAACGGCCACGTCGTCCGCGCGCGGACGCCCAACCAGCGGCGGCTGGTCGAGCTTTTCGAGCGCAACGATCTGCTCTTCGCCGTAGGTCCCGCCGGCTCGGGCAAGACCTATACGGCCATCGCGCTGGCCGTGCGGGCCCTCAAGGAGCGGCAGGTGCGGCGCATCATCCTCACGCGGCCGGCCGTCGAGGCGGGCGAGAAGCTGGGTTTCCTGCCCGGCGACATGAAGGAGAAGCTCGATCCCTACCTGCAGCCGCTCTACGACGCCCTGAACGACATGATTCCGCCGGCGCGTCTGGCCAAGCTCCTGGAGGAGGGGGCCGTGCAGATCGCACCGCTGGCCTACATGCGCGGCCGCACGCTCGACAA
>CAZIUJ010000108.1:0-4801 GCA_964542345.1 uncultured Alistipes sp. | reverse complement strand
CGGGAGCATCCTTGCCCGAAGAACGGGCCCCCGAGCCGCACTGTCCGTCCTCGGCAAACTGGTGGCGCTGGTACTTGAGGTGGATGAGCGTCCAGTACTGCCGGTCGCCCTGCAGAACGATGCTGCCGCCCTTGCCGCCGTCGCCCCCGTCGGGACCGCCGAACGCCACGAACTTCTCGCGGCGGAAGTGCGCCGAACCGGCGCCTCCGTGGCCCGAACGGGCGAATATCTTGACGTAGTCTACGAAGTTGGAACCTGCCATAAAAAGCTATTTGGGTGCGAAGATACGAAAATAAGGTGAAAGTTGAACCGTGAAAAGCGAAAGGTATTTCTATGCCTTTATCAAAAAAAATCTCTGTAAAGTCAGGGATACAAAATACGAGCCTGCAGCGCTCAGAAGCTGTAGGAGACGGAGAAAGAACACGAACGCGGATAGGCGTAGGCATAGCGCGTGGCGTGGGGCTGCCAGGCGACGGCATCGCCGGCCGTGATGCGCTGCACGCGCATCGACTCGTAGGCGTCGGAAACCGTCGTGCGGCTGCCGGGCAAGTTATGCACGAAGAGCGACGCGACGAGCCGCGAGCGGCCGAGGAGAAACGATTTGAAAACCGCGGCATCGGCCGTGAAAGCATCGGGCAGGCGCTCCTGCCGCATGAAAGCGTCGAATGCTTCGGGCGTGGTGCCGCCCTGCCGGGCGATGCGGGAGGTACGCCGCACATAAGCGGGTTCGACATAACGTACGCCGGCATACCCGGCCGAGAGGCGGAAGCCCCACCCTTTCGGTCCGAAATAGGCCGCCCCGATGCTGGCGGTCAACTGCGGGGCACCGCCCACGAAACAACCGCCCATATAACTTCGCGCCCGGGTATCGACCGCAGCATTGTCGGCATCGGCGAGGATCGTAACGAGGGGATCGCGGATGTATGCGCAGCGTCCGGCCGAAACGCTACCCGAGAGCTGCCAGCGACCGGACAAGCGGACGGAAAGGGCTGCTTCCAAGCCGTAAGCCAAGCAGGCGATGCCCGAGACGTGAGCATCGCAGTAAAGACCCGAAAGGTCGTCGAAGTATCGCCGGGTTTCGAGGCCGTCGAACGACGCCGTAACGAATGCCGAAGCCTGCAGCTCGACGCGCGACCCGGTCTGCCGGAAGTTCAGCTCGGCGCCATAGAGACGTTCGGGCGTGCACTCCCCGACGGTGAGGTTGTTGTAGAGCGGCTGAAAAAACAGAGCCCCGGGATCGGGCGCCGAAGCGCAGGCCGCCGCCGAGAGTTCGAGATAGCTGCGCGGCGAAAAGGCCCATCCGGCCAACGCCTTGAAAGCGTAGGTTGCGCACGGCAGGCGCCGCGAACGTCCGAACGAACGGTTTCCGGGAAAGAGCTCTTTCTCCATCCGTCCGCGCCGGAAAACCGACGCAGTGCCCAACTCGGCCGCCGCATCGGCCCGGAAGCGGTCGGCGCGATAAGAGAGGTGCAGGAAAGCCCCGGCCCGCAGCTGCACGAGGGCATAGTCGAAGCCGAAGCAGTCGCCCTCGCCGATCCGGCGTCCGGGATGCCGCAAGTCGTTCTCTAAGCGATTGCCGTAGGTAGCGTCGTCGATCAGATACTGATCGATGTCGACGACGTAACGGGCCCCCAGCAAGTCGCGCATCTGCTTGTAAGTGCGGGTGGCTTCGCGGCCGAGGGTGAAGCCGTAGTCGAACGTGAGCCGCGGATCGACGCGGGAAGTGAAAGAGACGTCGAGATGCAGGTTGCAGAGCCGCGATACGCGGTCTTCGAGCGTATAGACCGCCTGTCCGCCGGCGAGGCGGTTCGTGGCGATCAAAGCATCCCAGTCGATCTGCGTATAGCGGGGATCAGCGGCCCGCCAGGCCTCCCCGGTCTCGCGGTCGAGGGTGAACGAAGGCATGTAGCGGTAATGGTCGGGCATGGGGGTGCGGGCGTCGTACCAGTTCAAGGAGCTGTATTTGCGAATGCCGGCCTCGACGCTCCATGCGACGAGCAGCGACGTGGCGGGCGACAACTCGCCCTGCCACGAGAGGAGGGCGAAAGGAACCGTCTCGCGCCGTACCCGGGAGTTGCGAACCTTGCCGTTCTGGAAGCCCCAGGCGGGGTTATACAAGCGGTTGCCGGTCAGGGAGATGCTCTCCCCGGTGGCGGAGAGGCGCGTGCCGCGCAACGAGGGCGGCACAACGACGAGCAGCGCCAGCCGATGCCGGTCGCCGAACGACCTGCCGAGCCGGAAAGCAGCCGTCAAAGCGTGGGTGAAAACGCCGTCGACATAGAGGTCGCGGCCGGTGCGGAAATCGACGGCCGCGGCGTAAGACCAGTCGTCCCGAAACTCGCCTACGGCGGAGAATTTGGCCCCGACGAGATAATTCCGCCCCGAAAACGAAACGGAAGCGCGATAAGGCGACAGCGGCATTCCCTCCGGAAAGCGGAACGTACGGATGCCGCCGGCGACCCCGGTTCGGCAGTCGGTCATGGCGAGACCCGGCGCGAGGGTCTCCTCGGCGCCCAACGTCCGCAAAGCCTGCATGCAGCGGAAAGGCACCTCCGCGCCGTCGACCGTGGCGATTTCGGTGCCGAACGGCTGCCCGCGCCGCCGGACGGCGACCTGCGGCAAGGCGAAGCGGACCGTCTCCCCGAAGAGGTCGGGAGCCGCCTGCACGGCGCGATAGAAGAGCGTCGAGTCGGTTTCGAGCAGCGGCTGCGGCTCCTCGTACGGGGCAAATGGGTAATAATCGTCGTCGAAACTCTGAGCAGCCGCCGGGCCTGCGAGTAACAGGAAGAAGAGACAAAGGCGACTTTTCAGCATGCGATACGGACTTTTCGGAATACAAAGATAGCAAAAAAGTCGCGTGCAACGCCAAATTTACCAGCACGTTTTCGATAAGCCGAGGAGACGTTTTTTTGCGACGACCTCACCAAAGGGCGAGACAAAAAAGGCGCACGCCGGGCTATTCACCCATCCTGCGCTCCAAGTCCATGCGTTCATGCAGGATTCGGACGATTTCGACCGCATCCTCGGAAACCGAACGATAGAAAACGATATGCTTCCCTGTCCGGCATCCGAACAACCCGGACATGATCTCCGAATACTCCCGGCCGAGCGGTCGGGTACTGCCGGCGATCTCGCGGCAGGTATCGACGAGCTGCGTATAATATTTGTCGGCCTGCGCCTCCGACCATGTTTTGACCGTATGGTCCCAGATGTTCGCGAGGTCCTCGACGGCCTTGTTCGAGAAGAGCAAATCAGCCATTCTTCCGCTGCATTTTCAAGGCTCGAAGATGCTCCTGCGGATCGAACCCTGCGGCGATGCCGCTGTTCAGGCCCTCGTCGATCGCACCCTTCAAGGCCACGACCCGACTTTCCTGCTCCTCCAACAACCGCAGACCGGCACGCACGACCTCGCTCGCATTGTTGTAACGTCCCTGCGCGATCGTCGCCTGGATGAAATGCTCGAAATAGGGACCCAAAGCTACCGATGTCGTTTTCATAAACCGCTTGCTTTTTTTGCAAAATTACCAATATTTGGTAATATAACAAATTTTCGGCCGATTTTATGGTCCGTTCCGAAGATCGCTTTCATCAAAGCAAACGGAAGCCCCGACCGGGGCTTCCGTTTGCTGCAGGGATGCGAGAACTACAAGGTTCTCAGCACCTCGCGGAGCAGGGCCCAGAACTTGGGAACGGTGGCGATTTCGAGCCGCTCGTCGGGCGAATGGACGCCGCGCAACGTAGGCCCGAAAGAGACCATTTCGAGCTCGGGGTATTTTTCGAGGAACAGGCCGCACTCCAAGCCGGCGTGAATGGCCCGCACTTTCGGCTCGGCGGAAAAGAGCCGCCGGTAGGCATCGGCCGTAACCTCCAACAGGCGGGACTTGGGATCGGGCGCCCAGCCGGGATAACCGTCGGTATGGGCGACGTCGGCACCGGCCAGCGCGAAGACCGACTCGACCATCTGCATGACGTAGGTTTTGGCGCTCTCGACCGACGACCGCTGCGACGACGTAACGACGATGCGCCCCTCCTCCTCGAACTTCACGGAAGCGAGGTTGGTGGACGTTTCGACGAGCCCCGGCACGGCGGCCGACATGGCGATGACGCCGTTGGGCACGCCGACGAGCGAATAGATCAACGCGAACTGCGTGCGGGCGTCGAGGACCCCGTCGACCGAAGGCATCTCGTTGAGCGTAATCCGGAAATTGGGTTCGCGCAGGCGGAACTCCGCTTCGAGGTCGGCGGCGAAGAGCTCGTAGCGCTTCTGGAAATCTTTCTTGAGGCGCGTGGGAACGCCGAAGATGGCGTAGGCCTCGCGCGGAATGGCATTGCGCAGGTTGCCGCCCGAGAAATAACTTAGGCGCAGCTCGCACGACTGCATGCCGTCCCACAGGAGGCGGGCGACAGTCTTGTTCGAGTTGACGCGTCCCTTGTCGATATCGTCGCCCGAGTGTCCGCCCAGCAGGTCGGAGACGTCGACGCGGAAAAACGAATAGTTCTTGGGCGCCTCCTCCATCGTGTAGCGGAACGTGGCGATGGTATCGATGCCGCCGGCACAGCCGATGAACAATTCGCCCTCGTCCTCCGAATCGAGGTTGACGAGGTATTTGCCCTGCAGCATCCCCTCGCCCAACTCAAAAGCCCCGGTGAGCCCGGTCTCCTCGTCGACGGTGAAAAGGGCCTCCAAAGGTCCGTGCTGCGTCTCCGCATCGATCATCATAGCCAATGCGGCGGCCATGCCGATGCCGCAGTCGGCACCGAGCGTGGTGCCCTCGGCCCGGACCCACTCGCCGTCGATGCG
>CAZIUJ010000107.1:0-4839 GCA_964542345.1 uncultured Alistipes sp. | reverse complement strand
CGTTCAGCAATAACACTCCACGTCGCCGGCGGTGATCTGCTCGCCGCTGAGAATGATGAGCCGCTCGACGACGTTGCGCAGCTCGCGGATGTTGCCCGTCCAGGGACGCTGCTGCAGCGCCGCCAGCGCCGCGGCCTCGACCCGCTTGGGCGGCACGCCGTACTCCTCCGAGATCGTGCGGACGAAGTGGTCGACCAGCGCGGGAATATCCTCCGTCCGATCGCGCAGGGCCGGCACCCGCACGACGACCACGCCGATGCGGTGGTAGAGGTCCTCGCGGAAGTTGCCCCGGTCGATCTCCTCGCGCAGGTTCTTGTTCGTGGCGGCGATCACGCGCACGTCGACCTCGATGTCCTTGTCGCTGCCCACGCGGCTCACCTTGCTCTCCTGCAGGGCCCGCAGCACTTTGGCCTGCGCCGCCAACGACATATCGCCGATCTCGTCCATGAAGAGCGTGCCGCCGTCGGCCTGCTCGAACTTGCCCTTGCGCTGCTTGATAGCCGAGGTGAAGGCACCCCGCTCGTGGCCGAACAGCTCGCTTTCGATCAACTCCGAAGGGATGGCCGCGCAATTGACCTCGACGAAAGGCGCCGCGGCCCGCCGGCTCTTGGCATGCAGCCACCGGGCCACGAGCTCCTTGCCGGTGCCGTTCTCGCCCGTGATGAGCACGCGCGCCTCGCACGGCGCCACCTTCTCGATGAGCTCGCGTACCTGTCCGATGCGCGGCGAGGAGCCGATGATCTCCTCGACCTGTCGCGCATGCGCGCGCCGCACTCGCCGGGCGGGAGTCGGTGCGGCGGGTTCGTCGAGCGTGCTGCGGATCGACTGCAGCAGGCGGTTCATGTCGATCGGCTTGGTCAGGTAGTCGCGGGCGCCGCTGCGCACGGCCGCGACCGCCGAGTCGATCGACGCCTCGGCCGAGAGGACGATGAACGGTACCCCGGCGTCGGGCACGCGGCACTCCGTGTCGGAGAGGATGACATCGAAGGGCATGCGGCGGCACAGCTCCGACGCCTCCGTCTCGTCCTCGACCGCCTCGGCCGAGAATCCTTCGTATTCGAGCCGCTCGCGCAGCGTGTTTCGCATACTTTTTGATCGGTCGAGAATTAAAACCTTCGTCATAACTTGTTTTTTCTGAAATTTTACTACTTTTGCCGATGCCGCATCCGGCGCCCGCGCTTCCGACCCAAAGGTAGGGCTTTCCGCCGCGGAAAACCAATTCCGGGCGGATTCCGCACCTCCGGAAAGAAAGCGGGAAAAGATTCCGAATCGCACTATGGCGAAGAACCGGCCGGACCCCTCCGCCGACCGGAAGCGACAGCGGCCGCGACCGCAAAGACAACCATGAAAAAAAACTACAATTACACACGGCGCAAGCTGTACCTGCCCGAATACGGGCGCCACATCCAGGAGATGATCGACTCGCTCTCGCTCATCGAGGACCGCAGCGAGCGCAACCGGCAGGCCCGGGCCGTCATCGCCGTGATGGGCAACCTCTTTCCGCTGCTGCGCGACACGGCCGACTACACCCACAAGCTGTGGGACCACATGTTCATCATGTCTGATTTCCAGCTCGATGTGGATTCGCCCTACCCGCAGCCGTCGCGGCAGGAGCTCACCTCGGTGCCCCACCGCATGCCCTACACGCAGAGCCGCCTCACGCACAAGCACTACGGCAAATATGTCGGGCAGATGCTCCGCAAGCTCTCCGACGAGGAGAATCCCCAGGTCGTGGCCCGCACGGTCGACTGCCTGGCCCGCTACATGCGCACCAAGAGCTACGAATACAACCAGGAGCACCCCAACAACGAAGTAATCATAAAGGACCTTAGGCAGCTGTCCGGAGGTGCGGTCCAAATCGACGAAACGGCCCTCAATAATCTCCGAAGCGACTACAAACAGCACTTTTCGGCACGTCCCCAGAAAGGGGGACCGCAGCGCCAGCAGCGGGCCCAGCGCCGCAGCGGGCAGCCGCACGGGAACCGCAATTTCCAGAAAAACGGCGGCGCGCGCCGCAATTCCCAGAAATAAAGTTGTTTTCTACGGCGGATTTCCCTACCTTTGAAAGTCGGAAATGCGAAAACCCATCGATATGAAACGATTCACGCTCTGCGTTCTTCTCGGCGCGGCTCTCCTGCTGAGCGGCTGCCGTTCCTCGAAAGCGACCGTCTCGGGCCGCTTCGCCGGCAACCTGACCGGCGACATCTACCTGGAGCAGGTTTCGCCGCTCTCCAGCAGGCTCGTCGACTCGGCCGCACTGGACAAGGAGGGCGCCTATCGCTTCCGCCTCACCGACGTGGCACCGACACCCACGCTCTACAACCTCGTCTGCAACGGACAGCGCATTCCGCTGCTCATCGGCGGCGGCGACCGCATCACGGTGGATGCCGTGGGCAGCGTGGTCCGCAACTACACGGTCGGCGGCTCCGAAGAGTCGGAGCTGCTGCGCCGCTTCTACCAGCCCTATGTCGCCGGAGCGCAGAAACTCGACGAGATCGCCGCGCAGTTCGCCCGTCCGGGACTTTCGGAGGAGGAGCGCAAGGCCCTGGGCAAGGAGTATACGGCCGAATACTACCGTATCCGCCGCGAGCAGCTGCGCTTCATCATCGAGAACAAATCGTCGCTGGCGGCCGTCTACGCGCTCTACCAGCGTCTGCCGGGCGACGCCTATCTTTTCAACGGCGACAGCGACGTGGTCTACTTCCGCACCGTGGCCGAAGCCATCGAGAAGCGCTACCCCGAATCGCCCTACCTGCAACCCCTGTTGGGCGAGATCGCCCGCATGGACGCCCGCATCAGCCTCACGTCGCAGGTCTCCGAGACGGGCTACCCCGATCTGGAGCTCCACGACATCTACGGCAAGAAGATCCGCCTTTCATCGCTCATGGGCAAGGTCGTCCTGCTCGACTTCTGGTCCGCCGAGGCGGGCAACAGCAACACGCTCAACGCCGAACTCAAGGAAGTCTACCGCAAATATGCCGGCGCTCCCACGTCGTTCGAAGTCTACCAGGTGGCGCTCGACACTTCGAAAGCGCTGTGGATCTCGGCCGTGCAGGAACAGCAGCTGCCGTGGGTCTCGGTCAGCGACCTGCGCGGACGCAACTCGGCGTCCGTAGGCCTCTACAATGTCCATAAGCTCCCGGCCAACTTCCTGATCGACAAAAACGGCAACCTCGTAGCCAAAGACATCTACGGCAAGAGCCTCGAACGGAAGCTCGACGAACTAACGAAATGATTTACTTCGCATCCGACGTCCACCTCGGGGGCGACGATCCGGCGACGGCCCGGGCCGTCGAGCGGAAGTTCCTCGCCTGGCTCGACGCCGCGGCGCAGGATGCCGAGGCGATCTATCTGGCGGGCGATATCTTCGACTTCTGGTTCGAATACCGGCGCGTCGTGCCCGAAGGATTCGTCCGCGTCCTGGGCAAGCTGGCCGAGCTGACCGACCGCGGCATCCGCGTGGTCTTCCTCCCGGGCAACCACGACATGTGGACCGGCGACTACTTCGCCCGCGAATGCGGCATCAAGCTCGCCGCATCGCCCTGCATCGAGACGATCCGCGGACAGCGGCTTTTCATCGCCCACGGCGACAACATGCAGATCGACGGGCAGCCGGCCCTGAAGTTTCTCAACCGCGTATTCCGCTCGCGGGTACTCCGGCGCTTCTTCTCATGGGCCGTTCATCCCGATCTGTTCATCCGCTTCGGCCGCTGGTGGAGCGGCCGTTCGCGCAAGTCGCACGGCGCGCAGAAAGCCGACGTTTCGATGACCGAACCGCTGATCGAATACGCCCGCAATTACAACGCCGCCCACGCCGACCGCCCGATCGACCACTTCGTCTTCGGCCACATGCACGTCGCCCGCGACTACCGCGAGGAGGGGCTCCACACGCTCCACTTGGGCTGCTGGGAGGAGACACCGGCCTATGCCGTGCTGGACGATGCGGGCACCCTGACCCTCAAACGATTCGAAGCATGAAGCAGTATTTGGATTTGCTGCGCCGCATCCGCAGCGAGGGCATCGTGCGGGGCGACCGCACGGGAACGGGAACGAAGAGCGTCTTCGGCCACCAAATGCGCTTCGATCTGCGCGAAGGGTTCCCGCTGCTGACGACCAAGAAAGTTTTCCTCAAGGGGGTGATCCACGAACTGCTATGGTTCCTGCGAGGCGACACCAACATCGCCTACTTGGTCGAAAACGGCGTCCACATTTGGGACAACGACGCCTACCGTTACTACAGCGAACTGTGCGCGGCGCATGGGATGCCACCTTTGGACCGCGACGCCTTTCTTGCCGCGGCCGGCACCCCCTCGCCGATCGAGGGGTACCGCTACGGCGACCTCAACCATGTCTACGGCTACCAGTGGCGCTCATGGCCGCGGCCCGACGGCGGTACGATCGACCAGATCGCGCAAGCCGCGGAGCTGATCCGTCGCAACCCCGAATCGCGCCGCATCCTCGTCTCGGCCTGGAACGTCGCCGAAGTCGAGCAGATGGCCCTGCCGCCCTGCCACGTGCTGTTCCAGTTCTACGTGGCCGAGGGGCGCCTTTCGTGCCAGCTCTACCAGCGCAGTGCCGACACGTTCCTCGGCGTGCCGTTCAACATCGCCTCCTATGCGCTGCTCACCCTGATGATGGCGCAGGTATGCGACCTGCAGCCCGGCGAATTCATCCACACGTTGGGCGATACGCACCTCTACCTCAACCACATGGAGCAGGTCGACGAACAGCTCGCCCGCACCCCGCGTCCGCTGCCCGTCATGCGGCTCAATCCCGCCGTGCGGTCGATCTTCGACTTCCGCTACGAGGATTTCACCCTCGACGGCTACGACCCCTGGC
>CAZIUJ010000106.1:0-4877 GCA_964542345.1 uncultured Alistipes sp. | reverse complement strand
AATACCCCCTGCAGAAGAAGGGCCATTCGCTCGAATTCCTGCGCGAAAAGGCCTACCTGCGGCCCCGCACCAACACGTTCGGCGCCGTGCTGCGCATCCGCCACGCCATGGCCTACGCGATCCACGAATACTTCAACAGCCACGGGTTCTACTACTTCCATACGCCGATCATCACCGCCTCGGACTGCGAGGGGGCCGGCGCCATGTTTCAGGTAACGACCCTCGACCTGGAGAATCCACCCCGCACCGAGGAGGGCAAGGTCGACTTTGCGCAGGACTTCTTCGGCCGCGCCTGCAACCTCACCGTCTCGGGCCAGCTGGAGGGCGAGTTGGGTGCCCTGGCGCTGGGCCGCATCTACACGTTCGGCCCCACGTTCCGTGCCGAGAATTCCAACACGCCGCGCCACGCTTCGGAGTTCTGGATGATCGAACCCGAAGCGGCGTTCTACGAGCTGGAGGACAACATGGAGCTCGCCGAGGACTTCCTCAAGTACTTGATCCGCTATGCGCTGGACAACTGCCGCGAGGACCTCGAATTCATGAACAAGATGTGGGATCAGGGGCTCATCGCGCGCTTGGAGTCGGTGCTGGTCCACGACTTCCAGCGCCTGGAGTACACCGAGGCGATCGACATCCTCAAGGCTTCGGGCCGCAAGTTCGAGTTCCCCTGCGACTGGGGCTGCGACCTGCAGTCGGAGCACGAACGCTACTTGGTCGAAGAGCATTTCAAGCGCCCCGTGATCCTCATCGACTATCCCAAGGAGATCAAGGCCTTCTACATGAAACAGAACGACGACGGCAAAACCGTGCGCGGTATGGACGTTTTGTTCCCCGGAATAGGCGAGATTATCGGCGGTTCGGAGCGCGAGGCCGATTATGGCAAACTCTGTGCAAGGGTTCGGGAGCTCGGCATGAGCGAGCGGGAGCTCTGGTGGTACCTCGATACGCGCCGCTGGGGTTCGGCTCCGCACTCCGGATTCGGACTGGGCTTCGACCGACTGCTGATCTTCGTAACGGGCCTGACGAACATCCGCGACGTGCAGCCTTTCCCGCGCACGCCGCAGCACGCCGATTTCTGAGGTTAGGAATTGAAAATGAAAAATCGGGAATCGGCGCGGCAGTCCGGACAGCGGGCGCAGGCCGGTTCGTCCGCCGCATGCGGCAATTTTGATTTTTCATGCTTAATTTTTCGGCAGCGCTATGGCCATCCATCAGAGACAGATCCTTTCGCTTCAGCAGAAACTTTCCCCGCAGCAGATCCAGATGATCAAGCTGCTGGAGCTGCCCACCGTGCAGCTCGAACAGCGCATCAAACAGGAGATCGAGGATAACATCGTGCTCGAAGAGGAGGAGCGGACGCCCGAGGAGGATGCCGAGCCGCAGCAGATTTCGGTCGAGGAGTACCTGCGCGAGGACGATACGCCCGCCTACAAAAGCCGCATCAACAACTATTCGAAGGACGACAAGCAGCGCCCCCTCTTTCTCACGGGCGGCCGGTCGCTGCAGGAGTACCTGGTCGAGCAGCTCGGCTACCGCAACCTTTCGGAACGCGACCTGCGGCTGGCGGTCTACCTGATCGGCAGCATCGACGAGGACGGCTACCTGCGCCGCGACCTGGAGTCGGTGTCGGACGACATCGCTTTCTCGGTGGGGCTCGAAACGACGGTCGAGGAGCTGGAGCGCCTTTTGGGCGTCATCCACGAGCTGGAGCCCGCCGGCGTCGGGGCCCGCAACCTGCGGGAATGTCTCCTGCTGCAGATGAACCAGAAAGCGATCAACACGCGGCCGCGGCGGCTGGCCCGCAAGATTCTGACCTCCTATTTCGAGGAGTTCGTCAAGAAGCACTACGAGAAGCTCATCGCGCGGCTGCAGATTTCGGAGGAGGATTTCCGCGAGGCGATCGCCGAAATCCGGCATCTGTCGCCCAAGCCCGGCAACCTCTACGCCGAGGGCGGCACCGACACGACGCCCTACATCATCCCCGACTTCATCCTCGACTATCAGGACGGGCGCTTCCACCTCTCGCTCAATTCCTACAACGTGCCCGAGGTGCGCATCAACCGCCGCTACGTCGAGATGATCCGCGACATGGTTTCGTCGGACGGCAGCGTCAAGGAGAAGGACCGGGAGGCGATCCAGTTCGTCAAGAGCAAGATCGACTCGGCCAAGTGGTTCATCTCGGCGATCCGCCAGCGCCACGACACGCTGATGCGGACCATGCAGACCATTCTGGACTACCAGCAGGAGTACTTCCGCGACGGCGACCAGTCGAAGCTGCGGCCCATGATCCTCAAGGACATCGCCGACCGCACGGGGCTCGATGTCTCGACCATTTCGCGCGTGGTGAACAGCAAGTACGTGCAGACGCAGTTCGGGATCATCCTCCTGAAGTCGCTCTTCTCCGAGGCGATGCAGACCGAGTCGGGCGAGGAGGTCTCCAGCTACGAAATCAAGAACATCCTCCAGCAGTGCATCGACGAGGAGGACAAGCGCCGCCCGCTGACCGACGAGACGCTGATGGACATCCTCAACTCCAAAGGCTACCGCATCGCCCGGCGCACGGTGGCCAAGTACCGCGAAATGCTCAACATCCCCGTCGCCCGGCTGCGGAAACAGATTTAACGAGGTGAAAAGTGAAAGGTCGAAAGTGAAAGGTTTGGACGGGCCTTTGGCGTGGCCGCTTTTCAGAAAATATCGTTTTTTGCTTTCTATATTTCACTTTTAACCTTTCACCTTTCACTTGAATGAAACTGCGTTTCCATCTTGCCCGTTTCCTCTCCTGGGCACTGCATCCTTTTCTGCTGCCGCTCTATCTGGTGGCGTTTCTGCTGCTGGACACGCCGTTCGCGTATTATCCGACCGGCGTGAAGCTCTACCTTGCGTGGGTGATCCTGCTCTACGCCATGATTATTCCCATGTTGGGTTTGGGTGTGCTCCGGTCGTTGGGGTGCATCTCCGATTTCCGGGTCGACCGGCAGCATGAGCGTCGCTGGCCCTTGTTGATCGGCACGCTCTGCTATCTGTTTTGCGCTCTCACGCTCGCCAAGTTGCCGTCGGCCGTTTTCCTGCGCAAGTTCATGTTGGCGGCAGCTTGCTGCGAGGCGATGTGCCTCGTCGTGTCGTTCTACTGGAAAATCAGCCTCCACCTCACGGCAATGGGGGCCGCCGTGGCGTTGCTGGTCATCATGAGTATCGTCGATCCGGGACGGTCGCTCGTGCCGCTTCTGCTGACCGTGTGCGGCGCCGGGGCGCTGGCTTCCGCCCGCCTCCGTTTGGGGTGCCACAACGGGGCCCAGGTGCTCGCCGGCTTCTGCGGCGGCTTCTGCATCGCTGCCGGGGCGTTGCTCTTCCTCTGACCGGGGATTCCGAAAAAAGATAAAAACAGTCTGCGCAGATGCTGGACGCAGCGCACCGTGAAGCCGTTGGCGCGATTGTCGCCGTTCATCGGGTTCACGTTCGTCGAGTTGAAGTTCAGGTCGCTCGCGGTGGTATTGCCGGCCGCGGAGGCCGAAGAGGACCAGCAGAGGCCTTGTGCGCCGACATTCGTCAGGGCTCCCGTCGTATAGGTGCGGTAGCCCGAAGCTGACAAATCGCAGCAATCGCTGGAATGAAAACCGGAGAGAGCCGCTCTCCGGCAGACTGGGATGTATACCCTGCTAAACCGGGCGGGGATCGGACAATCGTTCAAAAAGTCCTTTCTTAAAACCGGCCTCTTAGGCCGGCGCTCTTAGCGGGGGGATTGCTGAATCTGCGGCCGCACTGGCGGGAACCGTGATCCCCGCCACTCCGGGTCGGTAGACTGCTTTTATCTCGTTGCGCCGCTTATTTCTCGAACTGGAATCCGAGGTAAACGTTCTCATACTTTTCGAGCAGATTGCTCAGGGCCGAGAGCGAGCTGATTTTATTTCCGAGCGCCGTAACGATCCGCACCAGCTGGGTGATCGGGAAGACGATCTGCAGCTCCCGGCCGCTCAGGTAGGCATGGCCCGGCACGGCGCCTAAGTCGAACTTGCCTTTGGCGAAGCGGAGCGTGATGGCATGCGTCGCCGGGTCGAACTCGTAGGTGCCGCCGAGCTGCTGCGTGCCGAACGTCGCCGTGAAGGTGTCGTCTTTCTCGAACGCGAAGTTGCAGGCACCCGGGCGGATGCCGACCAGCTGGTAGGCTTTTTCGAGCTTTTCCGCCACGGTCGATTCGAGCGCTGCGCCGCTCAGGTCGCCGAGCGTATCTTCGCCTTCGAACTGCACACCAGGGGCCGTGTAGTTCCAGCTTCCCACCAGCGCATAGCGGGTCAGCTGCCCATCGGTCGCCTGGTCAGCTACGGTCGTAACGATCTTGGTCAGCAGGTCTTTCCAGCTTTGGGCGGCGACGCGGCTTGCCGGAAGCAGCAGCAGGGTCAGCAGCAGGAGTCTCTTCATGGGGGTCGTGTTTTACAGGGTTTCCAATGCTTGGAGCCATGCGGCGGCCGAGGCATCCGAGGGCATGCGCCAGTCGCCGCGCGGCGACAGGGCTACCGAGCCTACTTTCGGACCGTCGGGCATGGCCGAACGCTTGAACTGTTGGGCGAAGAAGCGGCGGAAGAAGACGCAGAGCCACTTGTGGATCGTCGTCCGGTCGTACGTTCCGCGGAAAGCCGTTTCGGCCAGAAACAGGATTTTGGCAGGGCCGTATCCCGAGCGCAGGAAGTGGTAGAGGAAGAAGTCGTGCAGCTCATAGGGCCCCACGAGGTCTTCGGTCTTTTGGGCGATGCGCCCTTGCTTGTCGGCCGGCAGCAGCTCGGGGCTCACCGGCGTGTCGAGGATGTCGAGGAGCGTCGCGCGCGTTGTCTCGTCCGCCTCGGTCTCGGCGGCCCATGCGACTAAGTGGCGCACCAGCGTCT
>CAZIUJ010000105.1:0-4908 GCA_964542345.1 uncultured Alistipes sp. | reverse complement strand
GTTCGGAGCCTCCGCGGATGGTCTCGGGCGAGTGCTGGGCCGTGTACCAGAGGGGCGCGAAGTTGGAGGCGACGGCCAGCAGGCCGGCCGCCGCGAGGGCTGCGGTGCGCCGCCCGAAGTCGCGCAGGCGCTTTTCCCGCAGGGCCACGATGCCGTCGCTGAGCCACAGCGCGGCCATCGCCAGCAGGAAGTAGTAGGTGATCTGCGGATGTCCGGCGCCGATTTCGAGCGAGGCGGCCAGGGCCGTCAGCACGGCGCCGGCGGGGAGATCGCCGCGCAGCGTCGTCCACGCGCCGCCCATCATGAGCGGGGCATAGACCAGCGCCCACATTTTGGTCGTATGTCCGGCTCCGATGATGAGCAGGAAATAGGTGGAGAGTCCGTATGCCAGCGCCGGCACGATGCCGACCCACGGGTCGACGCCCATCATCAGGAGCATGAGCCACATGGCGGTCATGGCGAAGAAGAGGAACGCGGCGGGCGTGTCCAGCACCTTGACGACCTGTCCCACGGTGCGTTTGACCAGCTGGGCGGGGTAGGCGACGTTGATCAGGTAGGCCGGCATGCCGCCGAACATGCCTCCCGTCCACTGGGGGTCTTCGCCGTATTGCTGCCGGGCCTGCTGGATGTCGCGATTCATGCCCTCGTACTGGATCATGTCGTGCTGGGGCAGCGCCTCGCCCCGGAATTGGGGGGCGAAGTAGGCGGCGCTCACCACGAAAAACGTCAGCAGAGCCGTCGCCGCGGGCAGCAGACGCCGCCGGAAACCTTCGGGGAAATTCATTTCGCAGTCGCTTAAGCGAGCCAAAGGTACGAAAAAATAGTTACTTGCCGCGCCGCAATGGCGAAATTTCATTATATTTGCAAAGTTTTACCCGTGCGTGGGGAGAAGCTGCCGGGCGGCCGATGCGCCGTTCGGTCGCGAGCAGGCGATTTATGATGACACTCGATACCATCCGCAGGCCCGTCGCGGCGGAGCTCAGGGCGTTCGACGAATTTGTCGAGCGGCAGTTCACGGCCGAGGGCGACCTGCTCTCCGACATGTTGCGCTATGCGCTTTCGTCGCGCGGCAAGGGCGTGCGTCCCCTGCTGGTGATGCTCTCGGCGGCGATCAACGCGCCGGTGCGGGGCGTGTCGCTGGGGCGGCGTCCCTGCCTGGCGGCCATGCTGGTGGAGATGATCCACGTGGCCTCGCTCATCCACGACGACGTGATCGACGAATCCGACATGCGCCGCGGCCGTCCCTCGGTCAATGCCCGCTGGCAGTCCCACAAGGCGGTGATCTTGGGCGACTACATCCTGGCGCAGAACATAAACATCGGCCTGCAGAGCGGGCAGTACGATCTGGTAACCCACATCTGCGGCACGATGGCGCAGCTGTGCGAGGGCGAGGTGCTGCAGAGCGAAAGCGCCGAGCAGCACGAAATGACGCGCAGCCGCTATCTGGAGATCATCCACAAGAAGACGGCGTGCCTCCTGGGCGTCAGCGCCTCGGCCGGGGCGCTGGCCGTCGGGGCCACGCGCGACCGCGTGAACCGCATGCGCCGCTTCGGCGAGGCGCTGGGCATGGCTTTCCAGATTCAGGACGACATCCTCGACTACACCCCCTCGGCGGAGACGGGAAAACCCCTCTACAACGACCTGCGCGAGGGCAAAATCACGCTGCCCCTGCTTTGCGTCATGGAGCGCATGGGCGACGAGCGGCGGGCCGACCTGGTGGAGCGCCTGCGGCGCTGCCGCGACGATGCCTCGTCGATGGAGTACCTGCAGCGGATCGTCGAAAACGAAGACGGCCTCACCTCGGCGACGGGCGTCATGCGCAGCTACCTGTCGCAGGCCGTCGAGCTCCTCTCGGAGTACGAATCCTCGGAGTGCCGCACGGCGCTGGTGGACCTCTGCGCCTATGTCGGCGAGCGTACCCGCTGACTCGGAGCCCCCGGGCGAGAACGAACGAAAACCTTTTATCGATAACCTTATGGAACAGAAAACCGGCAGCAAACTGCCTCTCGTCCCGATCATCACGATGTTCTTCCTCTTCGCGATGATCTCTTTCGTCACGAACCTCGCGGCGCCGATCGGCACCATCTGGCGCAATGCCTACGAAGGTTCGAACACCCTCGGCATGATGGGCAACATGATGAACTTCCTGGCCTACCTTTTCATGGGTATTCCGGCCGGCAACATGCTGGTGCGCGTAGGCTATAAGAAGACGGCCCTGATCGCGATGGCCGTCGGCATCGTCGGCCTCTTCACGCAGTACCTGTCGAGCCGCGTCGGTGCGCAGACGGTCCTCTTCTCGATGGACCGCTTCACCATCCACCTCAACTTCCTCGTCTACCTCTTGGGCGCCTTCATCTGCGGATTCTCGGTCTGCATGCTCAACACGGTGGTCAACCCCATGCTCAACACGCTGGGCGGCGGCGGCGACCGCGGCAACCAGCTGCTGCAGTTCGGCGGCGCGCTCAACTCCTTGTCGGGCACCTTGACGCCGCTCTTCGTCGGCGCCTTGATCGGCACCGTAACCGCACGCACCACGATGTCCGACGTAACGTCGCTGCTCTTCCTGGCAATGGGCGTCTTCGCCGTGGCGTTCGTCATCATCTCGTTCGTCGCCATTCCCGAGCCGCATCTTCAGCATCGCGCCGTGAAGAAGGAGAAGCAGGCCCACAGCCCCTGGAACTTCCGCCATACGGTGCTGGGCGTCATCGGCATCTTCATCTATGTAGGCGTGGAGATCGGCATTCCCGGCACGCTCAACTTCTACCTCGCCGACAGCTCGGCCCGGGGTGCCGGCCTGGTGCTCAACGGCGCGGCCGTGGGCGGCGCCATTGCGGCGGTCTACTGGCTGCTGATGCTCGTGGGACGTTCGCTGAGCAGCCTGATCAGCGGCAAGGTCTCAAGCCGCGTGCAGCTCATGGCCGTCTCGGCTACGGCGATCGTGCTCGTCGTGCTGGCGATCTTCATCCCGAAGGAGGTTACGGTCGCCATGCCGGGCTACAGCGTCGAAAACGGCTTCCAGCTGGCCCGCGTGCCGGTCAGCGCTCTGTTGTTGGTGCTTTGCGGTCTCTGCACATCGGTGATGTGGGGCGGCATCTTCAACCTCGCGGTCGAGGGCCTCGGCAAGTATACCGCCCAGGCGTCGGGCATCTTCATGATGATGGTCGTCGGCGGCGGCGTGCTGCCGCTCTTCCAGCAGTTCGTCGCCGACAAGGCCGGTTACATGACCAGTTACTGGGTGATCGTCGCCGGACTGGCTTACTTGTTCTACTACGCCTTGATCGGCTGCCGCAACGTCAACAAGGATATTCCCGTCGGGGAGTAACTCTTTCTTCCCGTTTTTTTCGTCCTTTCGTCCGGCATTCCGTTCTCGGGGTGCCGGATGTTTCGGTTTTATTGTATCTTTGCAAACGGTTAATGGGCATAGCTATGGATATTTCACGCTACGAAACATTCCGCACATTGGTGCGGACAACCTTTTCTGCGGAGACGGCGCAGTTGGTGGACGAGGCGCTATCGTGGGCCGACGAGCAGCTCGCGGGTGCGCAGCGCTACGACGGCCGGCCGATGCTCGACCATGCCGTGGCCGTGGCGTCGATCGTCATCTCGGAAGTGGGGCTGGGGCGCAATTCGACCGTGGCGTCGATTCTGCACGACGTCGTGCGGCTGGCCCATAAGAACTTGCCGGCCGAGGAGTTCCTTTCGCTCACCGACGAGATCCGCGACCGCTTCGGCAAGGAGGTCGTGGGCATCACCGTGGGACTGTCGAATATCTCGGAGCTGCGGCTCAAGGTCGCCAAAGAGCAGGCCGACAACTTCCGCGACCTGATCGTCAGTTACTCCGAGGACCCGCGCGTCATCCTCATCAAGTTGGCCGACCGGCTGGAGGTGATGCGGTCGCTCGACATCTTCCCGCGCGAGAAGTGGCGCAAGAAAAGTTGGGAGGCAATGAACCTCTACGCGCAGATCGCCCATAAACTGGGCCTCTACGGCATCAAGAGCGAGCTGGAGGACATCGCCCTCAAGTATCTCGAACCCAAAGGCTACGAGCATATCGTCGCCAAGCTCGAAGAGAGCGCCGAGGAGCGCCGCGCCTTCATCGCGCGCTTCCTCGTTCCCGTCGAGGAGCGGTTGCAGAGGTTGGGCATCAAGTACCATATCAAGTCCCGCACGAAGTCGATTTTCTCGATCTGGACCAAGATGCAGAAGCAGCACGTGCCTTTCGAGGGGGTCTACGACATCTTCGCCTTGCGCATCATCATCGACTGTCCGCGCGAGGAGGAGAAGCGGCAGTGTTGGACGGCCTACTCCGTCGTTACCGATTTCTATACGCCCAATCCCACGCGCATGCGCGACTGGATTTCGATTCCCAAGTCCAACGGCTACGAGTCTTTGCATACCACCGTCTCGGCCGAGGGCCGCTGGGTCGAGGTGCAGATCCGCACCGAGCGCATGGACGCCGTCGCCGAGCGAGGCATCGCGGCCCACTGGCGTTACAAGGGGGTCAACCAGGGGGCGCAGACCAGCGAAATGTGGCTCGGGCGCCTGCGCGAGCTGATGGAGGACACCACCCACGCTTTGGCACGGCGCTTCGACGCCAAGCCGGCGTCGGGCGAGATTTTCGTCTTCACGCCCAACGGCGACTTGCGCAAATTGCCCGAGGGGGCTACTTTGCTCGACTTCGCGTTCGACATCCACACTTCGCTCGGGGCCACATGCGTGGGCGGCAGGGTCAACAGCCGCGCCGCTTCGATCCGCGACGTGCTGCACAACGGCGACATCGTGGAGATTCAGACCCAGAAGAACCAGACTCCGAAGTCCGACTGGCTCTCGGTCGTCGTAACTTCGAAGGCCCGCCAGTTTTCGCCTAAGTAATTTTCCAAAGTCCGTTCCCTTCATCTCTGGGAATTC
>CAZIUJ010000104.1:0-4936 GCA_964542345.1 uncultured Alistipes sp. | reverse complement strand
AGCAGTAGTACTCGATGCCCATCTTCTGCATGAACTCGAAGCCGGCGTCCATCTTGGCTTTGGCGCGCTCGACGGGGCAGGCGGCCTCGTTCCACGGGAACTTCTTCGTGCCGCCGCCGAACTGGTCGGCACCCTCGGCGCAGAGGGTGTGCCACCACGCCATCGAGAAGCGGAGCCAGTCTTTCATTTTGCGGCCCTTGACGATGCGCTCGGGTTCATAGTAGCGGAATGCCATCGGGTTCTTCGAGGCAGCACCCTCGAATGCGATCTTGCCCACGGTGGGGAAATACTCTTTCGTTGCCATAGTCGTAGTGTTTTAGAGTTGTTTTTATGGTTTTTTAATTGACTTCTCTTGCAGAAATAAAATTATGAATTGTGAATTGACCTCCCTTGCGGGATTATTTCCGCCCTCGCTTATTCGTAAAATTGTGAATTTTGAATTATGAATTGTGAATTTTCTCTTCCAGCGCCTTTTTCCATGCGGCGTAACCTTTTTCGAGCGCTTCGCGGTCGGCGGCTTCGGGTTCGATGACCTCCAGGCGGCGGAGCCCTGCGAACGCCTCTTCGCGTGAGCGGTAGAGGCCGGCGCCCAATGCCGCGCCGCGCGCTGCGCCCAGCGCTCCGTCGGTGTCGAAGAGTTCGATGCGGGCTCCCGTCAGCGTCGCCAGCGTGCGGCGGAACAGGGGCGAGAGGAACAGGTTGGCCCGGCCTGCGCGGATCACGTCGGGGCGCAGTCCCAGTTCCCGCATGAGGTCGATGCCGTAGCGGAACGAGTAGGCGATGCCCTCCTGCGCCGCACGCAGCAGGTGGGCCGTCGTGTGGCGGTTGAGGTCGATGCCCTCGATTGCCGTGCCCGTGCAGCGGTTTTCGAGCATGCGCTCGGCGCCGTTGCCGAACGGGAGCATCAGCAGCCCGTCGCAGCCGGCCGGGGCCTGCGCGGCCAGCTCGTTCATCTCGGCGTAGCCGATCGTCTGCTGCGCGATGTGGCGGCGCACCCACGAGTTGAGGATGCCCGTGCCGTTGATGCAGAGCAGGATGCCGTAGCGGGGATTCGCGGCCGTGTGGTTGACGTGTACGAACGTGTTGACGCGCGACTTCGGATCGGCTTTCGGCGTGTCGACCACGCCGTAGACGACGCCGCTCGTGCCGCCCGTCGCCGCAATTTCGCCCGCCTCCATGACGTTGAGCGAAAAGGCGTTGTTGGGCTGGTCGCCCGCGCGGTAGCTGATCGGCGTGCCGGCCGGAATGCCTAAGAGAGCTTCGGTCGCCGCGTTCGTGCGGCCGCCGATGCCGATTGAGACGCCGGCTTCGGGAATCATCGCGTGGGGAATGCCGTAGTAGTCGGCCACGAAGTCGGCGCGGCGTTCTTCCTTGAAGTCCCACAGAATCTGTTCCGAGAGGCCGCTCTCGGTGGTCGAGATTGCGCCCGAAAGTTTGTAGGCGATGTAGTCGCCCGGCAGCATGAAGCGGTCGATGCGCTCGAACAACTCGGGTTCGTTGCGCTTCACCCATGCTAATTTCGAAGCCGTGAAGTTGCCCGGCGAGTTGAGGGCATGTTCCAGGCAGAAGTCGCGGCCGATGCCTGCCAGCGCCTCGGCGCCGATTTCCACGGCCCGCGAGTCGCACCAGATGATCGCCTTGCGCAGGGGGGCGCCCGCCTTGTCCACGCAGACGAGTCCGTGCATCTGGTAGGTGATGCCGATGGCCCGCACGTCGTGCATCGGGTGGTCGGCGGCGATCTTGCGGATGCCCTCCACCGCGTAGCGCCACCACATTTCGGGCTCCTGCTCGGCCCAGCCCGACCGCTGTGCGTCGATGGGCATCTCCTGCGACGGGTTGGTCGACGAGGCCGCGCAGGCGCCCGTCTCCACGTCCAGGAGCGAGACTTTCACCGAGGAGGAACCGATGTCTATGCCTAAAGTTTTCATGGTTTGTATGGTTGGTTGGTCAGTATCGCCAGTTGTTGATGAAGCCCAGGCGGAGCTTCTCTTTCAAGGCCCGCTTGTAAGCCTGCCGGTCGAAGGTGTAGTAGCGCGCCGGCTTGTGGGCTACGCCCTGCTCGCGTTCGCCGGTCGGAGCCAGCAGTCCCGAGCCCAGAATTTTCTTGCGGAAGTTGCGGTTGTCGATTTCGATGCCCAGGACGGCGGCGTAGAGGTTCTGCAGCTCGCGGATCGTGAACTTGCGGGGCAGCAGCTCGAAAGCCACGGGCGACTGCAGCATCTCGCGGCACAGATGCGTCAGCGCCGCCGCAAGAATCTGCTTGTGGTCCATCGCCAGCCGCTGGATCGACTCGACCTCGACCCACTGAGCCCGTTTCTCGGTGGTGTAGGCGATCATGCGGCGGTCGAGCTTCACCAGCGCATAGTAGCCTACCGTTACGACCCGTTCCGTGCGGATGCCGTGCGAGCGGTTGATCCACGCCAGCTCCTCGCCCGTTACGCGGTCCGGGTCGGAGAAAATTTCCATCTGTTTGAGGTAGATTTCCCGGAGCCCCGTCGCTTCGGCCAGCACCCGGTTGGCGGCGGCCGGCAGGGTCTCGTTCTCCTGAATCATGGCGCCCGGCAGCTTGAGGCGGTCGAGGTGGGTGTCGGGATCGTAGTCCCGGCGCTCTACGAGCAGCACGCGGAGCGACCGGCCGTCGAATCCGAAGACGGCGCAGTCGACCGAGAGCGATTGGTTCGTCTGTACGGACTTGGTCAAGATAGGTCGGTTTTGGTCGGTTGCGTTTGTAAAATTAAACAATTCCGACCGAAAAAGCAATCTTAGCGCCGTTTTTACGCGAAGTGTCCGCCGCTTCGCCGCGCCGCTGCCTCCGGGGGCGGATTCCGTTAGGGTACGATTTACTCTAACTCTGCCGTTCCGCGGGGCGGGAACCGCCGTTTCAGCAGGTTCCGAAACGGAAAACGATCTTCTGGCAGTAGCGCTCTCCGGGGCGGAGCAGCGGCGAGGGAAATTCGGGCCGGTTGACGGCGTCGGGGAAGTGCTGGCACTCGATCGCCACGCCTGCATGGTCGTCGTAGCGGCCGCCCGACTTGGTTTCGGGGCAGCCGGCGGCGAGCCAGTTGCCCGTGTAGATCATCACGCTCGGCTGCGAGGAGAGGATCTCCACCTGCCGGCCCGACTTCGGGTCGCGCAGGCAGCCCACCTCGCCTAAGATGTCGGGCTTCCAGCCGTCGATGGCGAAAGGGTGGTCGTAGCCGCGGAAGTCGCGGATATGGTTGAACGCCGCGTCGATGCCCGGGCGGAACGGGCGGAACTCCCGGAAGTCCTGCGGCGTGCCCGCCACATCCAGCAGGCGGCCCGTCGGTAGCTGATGTTCGTTCATCTCCGGCACCCGGCTGCTGCGCAGGCGCAGTTCATGATCCAGAATCGAGCTTCCGGCTTCGCCCGAAAGGTTGAAATAGAGGTGGCTGGTCAGGTTCACCGGCGTCGTGCGGTCGGTGCGGGCCAGGTAGGTGATCTCTAACGAGCAGTCGTCGTCGAAGTCGAAGATCGCCTCGACGCTCAGCTCGCCGGGGTAACCTTGATCGCCGTCCTCCGAGAGGAGGTCCATCACCACGCGGTTGGTCTCCACGCGGCTCTCCCACACGCGGTTGGCGAAGCCTTTCGTGCCGCCGTGCAGGTGGTTCGGGCCGTTGTTCGCTTCGAGGCGGTAGGTTGTGCCCTCGACCGTCATGCGGCCGTAGGCGATGCGGTTCGCCACGCGGCCCACGCTCTTGCCGCAGGCCGCGCTGTCGCCGAAGTAGTCTTCCGGGTGCCTGTAGCCCAGTGCCACGTCGGCCATGCGGCCTGCGCGGTCGGGCACCGTGATGCCCACGATCGTCGCCCCGTAGTTCGTCAGCTTCACTTCGGCGCCCTGCGCGTTGCGCATCGTGTAGAGAACGATCGCCTCGCCCTCGGGCGTCATGCCCCACACCTCCTGTTCGATGTCGATCATGCTTCGGCCGGTTGCAGCGTCTCCAAGATGCGGTCGATGCGGCGCAGGGTCTCCTCCTTGCCGATGAAAGCCGTTACGTCGTACATGCCGGGGCCCTTGCCGGCGCCCACGAGGGCCAGTCGCAGGGTGTTCATCACCTGCCCCATGCCGTGGCCTTTCTCTTCGATCCAGGCGTGGACGATGCGCTCGGTGTTTTCCAGCGAGAAGTCGTCGATCGCCGCCAGCACGCCGCGCAGCTCGCGGAGGATGGCCGGGTTGTCGCCTTTCCAGTATTTGCGGGTCTGCTTCTCCTCGTATTCGGCCGGTGCCACGAAGAAGAACGACGTCAGGTCCCACAGCTCGGTGAGGAACGACGCGCGTTCCTTCATGATGCCGGCGGCGCGGCCTGCGAGCTCGTCCGACACCTCGATGCCGTGTTCGCGCAGAATCGGCTGGTAGAGGGCCGCCAGCTCGGCGTCGCTCTTGCGGTGCATGTACTGGGCGTTGAACCACTTCGCTTTGTCGGGCTGGAAGCGGGCGCCCGATTTCGAGACGCGCTCCAGCGAGAAGCTCTCCACTAACTCCTGCATCGGGAAAAGCTCCTGCTCCGTGCCGGGGTTCCAGCCCAGGAGGGCCAGCATGTTGATGAACGCCTCGGGCAGGTAGCCGTCTTCGCGGTAGCCGCGGGCCGTTTCGCCCGTTGCCGGCGACTTCCAAAAGAGCGGGAAGACGGGGAATCCCATCTTGTCGCCGTCGCGCTTCGAGAGCTTGCCGCCGCCCGTGGGTTTCAGCAGCAGCGGCAGGTGGGCGAATGCCGGCTGCGTGTCGCTCCAGCCGAAAGCCTTATATAATAGGTAGTGGAGCGGCAGCGAGGGCAGCCACTCTTCGCCGCGGATCACGTGCGAGACCTCCATCAGGTGGCTGTCAGAATCCGGTATTTTTCACCGAACCACTCTCTGGCACGAGTATTCAGAACATCCGGCAGATAGGTTGGTCCCGGCCATGCCGCTGTCTGAAAGG
>CAZIUJ010000103.1:0-4948 GCA_964542345.1 uncultured Alistipes sp. | reverse complement strand
ATGCCGTGAACACGGCCAAGGAGTTCAACGACCGTCTCGACTTCGACGGCGTGGTGCTGACCAAGCTCGACGGCGACACGCGCGGCGGTGCGGCGATCTCGATCCGCTCGGTGGTGGACAAGCCGCTGAAATTCATATCGAGCGGCGAGAAGATGGATGCCCTGCAGGTGTTCCACCCCGAACGCATGGCCGACCGCATCCTCGGCATGGGCGACGTGGTGTCGCTGGTGGAGCGGGCGCAGGAGCAGTTCGACGAAGCGGAAGCCCGCAAGCTGAAGAAGAAGCTGGTGAAGAACCAGTTCGACTTCAACGACTTCATTGCGCAGATTCAGCAAGTCAAGAAGATGGGCAACCTGAAAGACCTGGCTTCGATGCTCCCGGGCATGGGCAAGGCCCTGAAAGAGATAGACATTCCGGACGACGTTTTCAAGCAGACCGAGGCGATCATCGGCTCGATGACACCGGCCGAGCGGGCGCAGCCCGAGATCATCAACGCCCGGCGCCGCGAGCGCATCGCCAAAGGTTCGGGCACGACGATGGCCGACGTGAACCGCCTGATGAAGCAGTTCGAGCAGACCCGCAAGATGATGAAGACCGTCGCGGGCGGCAACCTCCGCATGCCCAAGTTCCCGGGCGGTATGATAAGGCGGTAAGTAGATTCGACGCAACTTCACAAAGGCCCCGGCTCTTCCTCTGCGGAGAAGCCGGGGCCAGATTTTTATGTCCGAAAGGGTCAACGCTTCGTAAACGTATCCCCCGAACGGTCGTAAGTATGAGCATCAACTTCACTCCTTTTGCCACACTTTGAAATTTTCCAGATTTCGACATGCAAAGATGCAAAGCTAACGCTTTTTATATTATGTAGGTGCCGGCGCTTTTGGTGCGGAGACGGCACGGAAGAGATTCGAGTAGAATGCAAAAAATGTTCTTTATCCGATCATAGGCGCTTCGATTAGAGTAATATAAGACAAAGATAGGAAAAAACCGAATAAATTCCTACCTTTGGAGGATAAAACTTGCGTGAAGAAGATGCACAGATCGGGCTTTGTAAATATTATCGGCAATCCGAACGTGGGGAAGTCGACGCTGATGAATGCGCTGGTGGGCGAGCGGCTCTCGATCATCACCTCGAAAGCGCAGACGACGCGCCACCGTATCCTGGGCATCGTCTCGGGCGAGGAGTTCCAGATCGTCTACTCGGACACACCGGGCATTCTGAAACCCAGCTACAAGCTGCAGGAGTCGATGATGAAGTTCGTAACGGGAGCCCTGACCGATGCCGACGTGCTGCTCTACGTAACCGACACGGTGGAACAAGGCGACCGTGCGGAAGAAATCGTGGCGCAGATCGCCCGAAGCGGCATCCCGACGATCGTCGTGATCAACAAGATCGACCTGACGACGCCCGAGGCGCTCGAAACGCTGGTGGAGAAGTGGCACGCAACACTGCCCGAAGCCGAGATCGTGCCGGCGTCGGCCAAAGAGAAATTCAACATCGAAGGACTCTTCCGGACGATACTCGACCGTCTGCCCGAAGGCCCGGCGTTCTACCCGAAAGATACGCTGACGGACAAGACGCTGCGCTTCTTTGCGTCGGAGATCATCCGTGAAAAGATCCTGCGCTTCTACGACAAGGAGATCCCCTACTGCTGCGAAATCGAGATCGACACCTACAAGGAAGAGAAGACGATCGACCGCATAGCGGCGACGATCTACGTGTCGCGCGAGTCGCAGAAAGGGATTCTAATCGGCCACAAAGGCGAGAAACTCAAACGTGTGGGGCAGGCAGCACGCGAAGACTTGGAACAATTTTTAGAGAAGAAAGTCTTCCTGCAGCTTTTTGTCAAAGTCAACGAAGACTGGCGCAACAACCCGCGGCAGCTGCGGCGCTTCGGGTATGAACAGGAGTAATTCACAATTTTACGAGTAAGCGAGAGCAGAAACCGCAAAAACGGTTTCTGCCGAGCAAGAGTAAAATCGAGCTCCCGCAGGGAGATCAATTCATAATTAAAAAATTTCAGGGAGGGGGGGGGATTTTCCCGAATGAAAAAAATAAAACGGCGACAGCGAACGTTCTGAAAAACAAGATGCGCAGATTCATCATAGCGACGGTGCTGGGTATGGCGCTGCTGTACGGGGCGGAAGCCCGGGCACAATACAACCGGGAGTATTTCTTCTGGGTGGGGCAACGCTGCATGATGGACAGCAACTATCAGGAAGCCATCCGCACGCTCAATACCCTGCTGCGCTTCGACGAAGATGCCTACGAAGGCTACTTCCTGCGCGGCATCGCCAAGTACAACTTAGACGACCTGATCGGTGCCGAAGCCGACTTCACGACGGCGATCCGCAAGAACCCGGTCTACACGCAAGCCTACACCTACCGGGCGGTAACGCGCTCGCGGTTGGGCAACTACGACGACGCCCTGCAGGACTTCCGCGAAGCGATCGACCTGCGGCCCGACCTGCCGGGCCCCTACTACAGCCGGGGCGTAACGCGCCTGCTGAACCAACAGTTCCGCGAGGCGATCGACGACTTCGACAAATTCATCCGTCAGGAAAACAAAGTGGCCGACGCTTTCATCTGCCGCGGCCTGAGCTACCTGCATCTGAAAGACACGGTGCGGGCCTACGAGAATTTCGACACGGCGATCCGCACGAACCGCGAGAACCCCAGCGGCTACAACCACCGCGGCGGCCTCTACCTCCACCAGCAGCGCTACGCCGAAGCCGAAGCCGACTTCAACCGCGCCATCGGCTGCGACTCGACCTACCTGCTCTCCTACTTCAACCGGGCGCTGGTCTACTCCTCGACGAACCGTCCGACGCAGGCACTGCGCGACTTCGACCGCGTTGTGGCGCTCGACACGCTCAACTCGCTGGCCTACTTCAACCGTGCGATGCTGCGCACGCAGGTGGGCGACTACAACCGGGCGCTGGAAGACTACGACCGGGTGGCGACCTACTCGCCGAACAACGTGCTGGTCTACTACAACCGGGCAGGCGTATACACCCAGTTGGGCGAGATCGAAAAAGCCGTGGACGACTACTCGTCGGCGATCCGCCTCTACCCCGACTTCGCCAACGCCTACATCTACCGGGGACGCCTGCGCGAGCTGCTGCACGACGCCCGCGGAGCCCGCGCCGACCGCAATACGGCGCAGCGCAAGATTGCCGAGTACCGGGCGCGGCTGAGCGACAGCACCTACTCGATCTACGCCGACACGACGCAGAAGTTCGACCGCCTGCTCTCGTTCGAAACCAAGCTGTCGGGCGCCAGCTTCGACAAGATCGCGGGCCACGGCGGCGGCCGCGAAGAGATGCGCCTGCTGCCGCTCTTCAAATTCTCGCTGCGGCGCCCCGACACGCTGCCCGTCGTGGAGCGCTACCATCTGCAGCGGATCGAAGATTTCAAGCGCCGCATCGGCAATCCCTACCTGGTACTTTCGTGCCGGGAGAGCGACCTGGCGCCCGACACGCTGCTGCTGCTCGACCGCCGCTACACGCAGGAGCTGAAAACGGGCAACCCGTCGTGGGAAGTCTACTTCGAACGCGGCGTAACGCAGTCGCTCATCAAGCAATACACCAATTCGGTGAACACCTACTCGGCGGCTATCGAGCTGAACCCGACCAACCCGTTCCTCTACCTGAACCGCTCGACGACGCGCGCCGAGATGATCGACTTCATCTCCTCGATCGACAACTCCTACCAGCGCATCACGATCGACTCCGACCCGGCGAACCGCCTGAACAACCACTCGAAGCGCACGTACAGCTACGACGAGGCGATCGCCGACCTGAACAAGGCCCTCAAGCTCTGCCCCGACTTCGCGCACGCCCATTACAACCGGGCGAACCTCAGGGCCCTGTCGGGCAATCTGCCCGAGGCGTTCGAGGACTACACGCGGGCCATCGCCCTGAATCCGTGGCTGGCCGAAGCCTACTACAACCGCGGCATCATCCAGCTCCTCATGAAAGATACGCGCAAGGGATGTCTCGATCTCTCGAAAGCGGGAGAATTGGGGATCGAAGAGGCCTACGAACTCCTCAAGCGCCACACGCAAGCGGAAAACTAACTTACAAAAAAATGCATAAATCATGACAGAAACCCTCCACAGAAAACTCAACGACTCGGCGCTCGTGCGCTGGACGGCGCTCATCCTGATCGCCTCGATGATGTTCTTCGCCTACATGTTCGTCGACGTGATGTCGCCGCTCAAGTCGCTCATCGAATCGGCCCGCGGCTGGGACAGCGCGACCTTCGGCACCTACGCGGCGGCGGAGTACTTCCTCAACGTCTTCGTCTTCTTCCTGATCATCGCGGGCATCATCCTCGACAAGATGGGCATCCGCTTCACGGGCCTGCTGTCGGCCGGCCTGATGGTCGTCGGCGCGTCAATCAAGTTCGTCGGAATCACCGACTGGTTCCAAACCACGGCGTTCTGCGCATGGCTCGACAGCTGGTGGACGGCGCTGCCCGGCAGTGCCAAGATGGCCTCGTTGGGATTCATGATCTTCGGCTGCGGCTGCGAAATGGCCGGCACGACCGTCTCGAAAGCCATTGCCAAGTGGTTCCAGGGCAAGGAGATGGCTCTGGCGATGGGCTTCGAGATGGCGATCGCCCGGTTGGGCGTCTTCGCCGTGATGTGGCTGGCGCCGATGATCTCCAAGCGCTTCGACGCCTCGATCGTGGCACCCGTAGCGTTCTGCACGGCGCTGCTCATCGTGGGGCTGCTCTGCTACACGGTCTTCGTCTTCATGGACCGCAAGCTCGACAGGCAGCTGATCGCCGCCGGCGAGCTGAGCGAAGAGAAGTCGGCGGACGAAGAGTTCCATGTCTCGGACCTCGGGAAGATCTTTTCGAGCAAGATGTTCTGGCTGGTGGCGCTGCTCTGCGTGCTCTACTACTCGGCGATCTTCCCGTTCCAGCGCTATGCCCCGAACTTCC
>CAZIUJ010000102.1:0-5079 GCA_964542345.1 uncultured Alistipes sp. | reverse complement strand
ACTGGATCATGCCGCGGGCGTTCTCCTCCTCCTCGATCTGCTCGTCGATGAACCAGACAAGTTTGTTCGACGAGGCGAAATCCTTGTCTTCGGCAGCGATGGCGGCCAGGTTCTCGATCAGGGAGGTAACTTTCTGCTCATGGGCCAGCGTGTCCCGGAACATCTCCAGCGGCGACGACCACGACGTGCGGACTTCGGCGATGGGCTGGAGCTTCACCTCGGCGTCGCGCGAGAGGAGGTAGTTCATGAAGATGCGGGCATGGTCCTGCTCCTCGCGGAACTGGATGTAAAACCAGTTGGCCACGCCCTTGAGACCCTTGTTCTCGGCGTCGAGCGACATGGAGAGGTAAAGGTAGGCCGACCACAGCTCGGCGTTGATCTGCGCATTGAGCGCATCGTGGAGTTTCTTGCTTAACATAGTCGTATTGGTTTTTAAGTCTGCATTCTTTTCCGCAGACAAAGATACGACACTTATCGACACGATGTACCGCCGGAGCGATCATATTATCCGATAGCCCGATAGGGAACGCCTATAGCCGCCCTCGCGGGCGACGGACGCGCACGGTCCGAGACCGGCGGAGCAGTCAATCGTCGATCTCCACCAGGTTGAAGCGACGGTCGAACTTCAGGTCGAGACCGTTGCTCAGGCCGACGTCGTAGCCGCGGCGGTCGCGTTCGATATTCTCGATCCGGGCTCCGGAGAACTGGCGGGCCACCTGCTTGCGAATGGCTTCGGGGACAATGGCCGCCGGAACTTCGCCATACTTCGTATCGACTTCTTTCCATTCGCCGTCGCCCGCGAACTCGACCGACACGCCGCCGGCCAAGACCACTTTGTACTCACGGCTGAAAAGACCGTCATCGCTCTTGGCATAAAGAAACTCCGAGCCCGAAAAATGGGTCTTGATAAATTTTTGGGCCGCCGCAGGCAGCTGTTCGGCCGTAATCGGACGGTCGGCAAGCGGGGACGCCGCGGCAATGCCGACAGCGCACAACAGGATCAGGGAAAAAAGGATCGACTTTTTCATACACGATTGTTTTAGGTTCTTTGTGTCCTAACAAATCTTTCACCAAAGGTACAAAAAAGACGCAGGAACCTTGCGGCTCCCGCGTCTCGTTGCGTCGATGTCTCTCGGCCCCTTTTCCAGAGCCCTCCCGGGCCCTTTCAATCCCGAACCCTTTCGATCCCGGACCGGCACCCCTCGACACCCCTCGGAACCCCTTCGGAGGCCCTACTTGGAGGCGTCGATCTGCGGCATCTTGGAGCCGTCGTAGGCCCACTTGACGTAGATCGCACCCCACGTGTAGCCGCCGCCGAACGCCGACATGATGAGGTTGTCGCCCGGCCGCAGCTCCTGCTCGTAGTCGTAGAGACACGTCGGGATCGTGGCGGCCGTGGTGTTGCCGTTGCGGTCGATGTTGATCATGCACTTCTCCTGGCCAATGCCCATGCGGCGGGCCGTGGCGTCGATGATGCGCAGGTTGGCCTGATGCGGCACTAAGTAGCGGATGTCGTCGCCCGTCAGGTGGTGGCGCTCCATCATTTCGACCGACACGTCGGCCATCTTCGAGACGGCCGCCTTGAAGACGGCCTGACCGTCCCACATGATCGTGTGCCAGTTGTTGGCCAGCGTCTCGGCCGAGGCGGGGTAACGCGAACCGCCGGCTTTCATGTAGAGCTGCAGCTCGCCCGAGCCGTCGGAGCGGAGCATCGAGTCGATGACGCCGAGGCCCTCGGTGTTGGGTTCGAGCAGCACGGCGGCGGCGCCGTCGCCGAAGAGCGGACAGGTCGAACGGTCGGTATAGTCGATGATCGACGACATCTTGTCGGCACCCACGACGATCACTTTCTTCGACGTGCCGGCTTCGATGAACTTGGCACCCGTCGTCAGGGCGAAAAGGAAGCCCGAGCAGGCGGCCGAGACGTCGTAGGCGAAGGCGTTCTTGCAGCCGGCCTGATCGGCGATCAGGTTGCCCGTCGAGGGGAAGAACATGTCGGGGGTGATCGTCGCGCAAATCACGACGTCGACTTCCATCGGATCGACGCCGGTCTTCTCCAGGAGGTTCTTCACGGCTTTGGCGCCCATGTAGGAGGTGCCGATCCCCTCGCCCTTGAGGATATGACGGGTCTTGATGCCCGTGTGCGACACGATCCACTCGTCGTTCGTATCGACCATGCGGCTCAACTCGTCGTTGGTAAGCAGGTAGTCGGGCAGATACTGACCCACACCCGTTATAGCAGCTGTAATCTTAGCCATGTTATTGTAAATTTGGATTATTCGGTGAAAGCCTGCTGCAGCTTGGCCGTGAAGCCGGCACGGATGCAGCGCTCGGTCGTGAGGATCATGTTCTTGATGGCCAGGGGCGACGAGCAGCCGTGGCCGATGACCACGGGCGCGTTGACACCCAGGACGGGCGTGCCGCCCACGTTCTCGTAGTTCATGGCGTCCCAGAAAGCGTTGCCGCCGCCGAGCGCCTTGTTGATGCGGTAGAGACCTTCGGCCATCTTCAGCACGGTGTTGCCCACGAAGCCGTCGCAGACGATCACGTCGGCGACCTTGCCGGAGAAGATGTGCGAACCCTCGACGTTGCCGACGAAACGAATGCGCTTCTCCTCGCGCAGCAGGTCGTGGGCCGCCTTGACCTGCGCATTGCCTTTGGTCTCCTCCTCGCCAATGTTGAGGATGGCGACGCGCGGCGACGGGATGCCCAGCACCGACTCGGCGAAGATCGACCCGATCAGGCCGTACTGCGCCAGCACCTCGGGCTTGCAGTCGACGTTCAGGCCGACATCCAGGATCAGGGCCGGACGGCCCGAGGCCGTGGGTACGAGCGACGAAATCGTCGGGCGGATGACCCCCTCGATGGGCTTCACGGCATACATCGAGCCCACCATCATGGCACCCGTGGAGCCGGCGCTCGCGAATCCGTCGACGGCACCTTTGGCCAAGTGGCCGAATCCCACGGTGATGCTCGAATCGGCTTTCGCCTGAAAGGCTTTGGCCGGATGGTCGCCCATCTCGATGACTTCGGTCGTAGCGACGATGTCGAACCGGTCGGCCAGACAATTTTCCGCGGCGAGCACGGCCCGGATGCGGGCTTCGTCGCCGAAGAGGACGATGCGGCTTTCGGTGCCGACGGCTTCGAGGGCCATGACGGCACCCCGGACCGCCGCTTCGGGAGCGAAATCGCCGCCCATAGCGTCTACACCTATCTTCAACATAAGTTTGTACGATTAGGTTTTACATGCTCCGACCGCACGCACCGAACGGCAGAAAAGCGGAATCTGCCCCTCCCGGCACGGGCGGAGTGAAAAAGCTCGTTTCAAAACCGAAAAGCGCACCCCGGGGTGCCCTCTCCGGCAGCCGCCTTATTCGGCCGCTTTCTTCTCGATCGCCAGCTTACCGCGGTAGAAGCCGCATTCGGGGCATACGCGGTGGTAGAGCGTGGCGGCACCGCAGTTCGAGCAGGTAACGACCGTCGGAACCGCAGCCTTGTAATGGGTTCTTCTCTTGTCGCGTCGCGTCGACGAGACTTTGTGTTTAGGATGTGCCATGTTACAATATATTTATTTAGTTCAACTATATTTCCTTTCGTTCGTTTCGCCGCCCCCGGGTTTTGCAAGCGCTATTTCGCCGCTCCCGGATTCGTCAACCGCTGCTTCACCGGCCCTCCGGTCAGGCTCGGCTTCATGGGCCCTCGTCTTTCGCAGCCCC
Source organism: uncultured Alistipes sp. (assembly GCA_964542345.1). Classification (GTDB taxonomy): domain Bacteria; phylum Bacteroidota; class Bacteroidia; order Bacteroidales; family Rikenellaceae; genus Alistipes. The sequence goes on along the minus strand of CAZIUJ010000102.1, from coordinate 1,363 downwards.
CGCCCCCGTCGCTACTCTTCGGCCGGGGTCTCGTTGTCAGCCTCCAGCCGCCCGCGCAGGGCCGCGAGCTTCGCAAAGGCGCCGCCTGCTTCGGCGGACGCAGCGCTTCGCGACTCGATCGCGGCGAACTCCTCGCCCGAGACGATCCGGAAACGCCGCAGCATCTCGGGGTCGCACTCGCCCTCGGGATGTACCCGCTGGTAGGGCAGCGACAGCACGATGCTCTCGTAAATATACTGCGCCAGATCGACTTCGTCCTCGCCGGGCAGGAGCCACAGCACCTCGCCGTCGTACTCGCGCACCTCGTCGGAGAACTTGACTATCAGGCGTCCCTCGAAATCGACAGGAACGCGGCAGTCCTCCAGACAGCGGTCGCAGGCCACGACAACGCTACCGCGGATCGCAACGTCGGCCACAAGCTGCGTCTCGGATTTGGCGAGGGAGACATCGACCGTGCAGTCGCCGTCCTTGATCTCCGCATTGCCGCAGGCTTCGAACAGGGCGCCGCCGACCGCGAAGCGGAAGTCGTGCGTGCCGTTTTTCAGCCCTTTATACGCAATGGAATATCCTTTTGCCGCATCCATCTGAGCACAAATAGTGCGCAAAGTTACGAAAAAATAAGACATCTGCAAAGAAATCGCGTGCTTGTTTCAATCCATTTGCGTATCTTCGCAGACGAGAAAAACTTCGCACGATGGCCGACAAAGGATTCAAGGTGGAGGTAACCAGCCGCTACGAGGGCTGGTGGCGCTACAACGTGGCGCTGATGGCCGGCTGCTTCGACGCCGCGGAGCAGCGGGTCGGCTTCGCGACGGCCTCGTCGCACGTGGCCGACCCGGGCGCCGACCTGCGTGAGGCACCCCCGGGCATCGAACCCGGCCGCAAGGCGGTGCTGACGTCGGGGCCGTGCGACCACCTGCTGCTCTACCTCTACGTCGTGCCCCACACGCTGCCCCGCACCGGCGAGATCGACGAGACGCAGCCTTTCGACATCGAGATCGCCATCTCCTGCGACGGCCGCAAGGTGGAGAAGCTCCGCCGCGCGATCAACCAATGGTCGGGCGCCTCGATCGAAATGCGCATCGACGGGGAACCGAAAGGGCGGAAATAAGCGGGCTCCGCATCCGCCTTGTTGCGGCCCGCACCGATCCATTCACCGGATTGCCGGCCTGTTTATTCCCGACACACACCTTGTAAGCAACAAAAAAAACCGGAAGCCCCGACGGGCCTCCGGTTTTCGTTGCATCGGAAGTCGGCTACTTGTTGTTGTAGGCAGCCATCTTCTCGATGAGCATGAGGACCTTGTTCGAGTAACCCCACTCGTTGTCGTACCACGAAACGACCTTCACGAAAGTGTCGGTCA
>CAZIUJ010000101.1:0-5108 GCA_964542345.1 uncultured Alistipes sp. | reverse complement strand
GCAGGGGCACATCCTCTCGCACTTCATCGACTTGCCCGACCGCGCGCTGCCCCACCCCGACTTTCCGTTCCTCTGTCTCTTGGTGAGCGGCGGCCATACACAGATCGTGCGCGTGGACTCGCCGTTGGAGATGGAGATCATCGGCACGACGATCGACGACGCTGCCGGCGAAGCCTTCGATAAGTGTGCCAAAGTGATGGGGCTCCCCTACCCGGGCGGGCCGGTCATCGACAAGCTGGCCCGGGAGGGCGATGCGGAGGCGTTCCGCTTCGCCCGGCCGCGGGTCGAGGGCTACGACTACTCGTTCTCGGGGCTCAAGACCTCGTTCCTCTACACGCTGCGCGACCGCGTGGCCGGCGACCCCGACTTCATCGAGCGGCACAAGGCCGACCTCTGCGCCTCGCTCCAGCACACCATCGTTTCGATCCTCCTGGACAAGCTCGTGCGGGCCTCGAAGCAGACAGGCATCCGCGACATCGCCATTGCGGGCGGCGTCTCGGCCAACTCGGGACTGCGCGACGGCATCGTGGCCGAGGGCCGCAAGCGGGGCTGGCGGACGTTCCTGCCCGAATTCAAGTTCACGACCGACAACGCCGCGATGATCGCCATGACGGGTTACTACCGCTACCGCCACGGCGACTTCTCGACGCTCGACGTCGCCCCCGAAGCGCGGCTCGAAGCGCTCGAAACGCAATTCACAATTCATAATTCATAATTCACAATTCGAGTTCGTGCCGACAAAAAATCCGTTCCCCGAAACAGGGAGCGGATTTTTCGATGCGACCGGCGCGGCGGATTATTTCGCCAGTCCTTTGACTTTCTGCGCGAAGCGGTCGTACTCGGCGCAGAGCGACGTCATCAGTTCGCGCACCGACTGGATCTTCTCGGCACGCCAGGCATTGGCCCCGCAAAAGGCGTAGCCGTTCTGCAGCTTGCCCTTGAAAGCGTTGTAGAGCGCCAGCATGATGCAGTAGGGGCTGTGCGTAACGTCGCAGGTCTTGATGCAGTCGAAAGGACACGCTTTCGGGCGCTTGAGCCCCTCCCTCACGCGGTCGAGAAACGAACTCCGCAGCGCCCGGCCCGGCATGCCCACGGGACTCTCGATGATCTCGATGTCCTGCGGCCGGGCGTCGATGTAGCTCTGCTTGAAAGCCGGGGCGGCGTCGCACTCGTCGGTCGTAACGAAGCGCGTGCCCAACTGCACCCCCTCGGCACCCAATGCCAGGATGCGGTAGATGTCCTCGCCCGTGTAGATGCCGCCGCCGGCGATAACCGGAATGCGGCGGTCGTGCTCAGCCCCGAACTTCGAGACCTCGGCGACGATCTCGGGCACGAGCTTCTCCAGCGAGTAGTCGGCATCCTCCAGCTGCTCGCGCTTGTAACCCAAGTGGCCGCCCGCTTTGGGACCCTCGACCACGATGGCGTCGGGGATGTAGCGGTACTCCGAGAACCACTTGCGGCACAGCAGCACCGCGGCCCGCGCCGACGAGACGATGGGGGCCAGCTTCGTGCGGGCCCCCTCCGTAAGGAACGCGGGCAGGTTGAGCGGCAGTCCGGCCCCCGAAAAGATGATGTCGGCCCGCTCGGCGATGGCCGTGCGGACCATGTCGGCGAAGTTCGACATGGCGACCATGACGTTCACGCCGATGATGCCGCGCGTCGCTTCGCGGGCCTTGCGCAGCTCCTCCTTCAGCCCCCGGATCGAGGCCTCGCGGTAGGATTCCCGGCGGTCGTTGTAGATCGCACCCAACCCGGCGGAGGAGATCACGCCGATGCCGCCCTCCGCGGCGACGGCCGAAGCGAGGCCCGCGAGGGATATGCCGACGCCCATGCCGCCCTGCACGATGGGGACGGAGGCGCACAAATCTCCGATTTTCAGTGTTTTCATTCGATACGTCTTATCAGATTGACGCGCCAAAGATAGGCATTTTCGGACGAAAAAATCGGAAATAACGGATATTTTTACAAAAACCGGACTCCGTGCATGCGGCGCGTGCGGTCGGGAGCTTCGCGCTCGACGATGCCCGTCGCCACGTCGGCGGCATCGTGCCAGCGGTTGGAGCGGAACTGGCGGCGGTAGGTCGTCAGGTGGGCGTAGAGCTCGGGCCACCGCTCCCGCCATCCCCGCGGGAAGCGCAGCAGGTGCACGACCGTCGCAGCGTTGGAGAGGATGCGCGCCTCCTTGTTGCCGTGCTGGTGGAACCACTCCACGCGCACGCCGGGTGCCAGCCGCTGCACGGCCCGTGCGAAGCCGCGGCCGCCGTTGTTGCTCTCGACGGCCGCCTGCCGCGTCCCGGAGCGGAGGAGCATCTCGGCGACGAGGCCCTCGGTCGTCTCCATCGGCTCGCGCGAATAGACGGCATCGGTGATGTAGACCAGCCCGTCGGCATCGACCGCATAGGAGAGCGAGCAGAGGTAGTCGTCGCCCGTGTCGGCCGTGTCGGTGTAGTTGCCGTAGCGGACGATCTCGCGGGGCAGCGCGTCGTACTCGGCGAAGTTCTCGCCGTACAACAACCCCTCGCGGGCCGAGGGCCGCCCCTGGTACATCGCCTCGAACTGCAGCGGGTCGAGCTGCCGCTTGGCCGCCAGCAGCGCCGCCCCCTGCTGCGCCTCCCAGAGCGCTTCACCCGGAAGACGGGGGTCGATCTCCGAGGGCGGCAGAGTCTTGAGGGCCTCGAAATTGAGGTGCAGCCACTCGTCGGGCCGCAGCCGCTCCAGCTGCGACCACTGCGTGAGTTCGCAGACCCGCTCGCGCTCCAGGATCGTGCCGATCAAATCCTCCTCGTGCCACCGCGTGAAAACGATCAGTTCGCGCGAAAAGTTGTGCATGCGCGTCCGCACGACCGAAGTGTACCACTCCCAGCAGTTGGCGCGCACGAGCGGCGAATGGGCTTCGAGAGCGTCCTTGTAGAGGTCGTCGAGGATGAAGCAGTCGACGCGGTTGCCGGTGAGCGACCCTTCGCGGCCGACCGAAAGGAGGCTGCCCTGCCGGCCGATGATCTCCGCCTCGTCGGCCGTGCGGATGTAGTTGGGCGGACGGGTGCCGCACTTGATGGTCGTGGCGGGAAAGAGGGCGCCGTATTCGCGCGATTCGAGGATGCGCTGCACGCGGCGGTTGAACTTCGAAGCCAATGCCCCCGAGTAGGAAGCGATCGCCACGCGGCAGTCGGGGTCGAGACCCAAAACGTAGGCAGGCAGCAAGGTCGTGGCCCCGACGCTCTTGCCGTGCTGGGGCGGCATCGTTACGATCAGGCGGCGGACCCGGCCGCGGGCGAAAGCCTCCAGCACGCGGTAATAGGTGCGGTGGAAAGGCTGCAGCTCCAAAAAGGGATAGACCGCGAGGGCGAAGTCGGCGAATGCCGGCGCGGCGGCCTCCGGCACGCTCCCGGCCGGAAGTGCGGCGGGGCCTCCGGCGGATGTCGGAGCGGCGACAGGAACAAAAACCTCTGCGGGAGCCTTTCCCGCAGAGGAAACATCGGTTTTACGATTCATGGGAACTCGGATTTTCGAACCCGTTGTGCGGCGCCACGGCGGGCGGGTTCGGGGAGGAGGATGCCGGCGGACGGCGCCGCGCCCGAAAGGCGGGAAGAAGCCGGCATCCGAAAAAAAGAGAAAGGAAGAAGATGCCGGTCAGACCCGAAGCAGCTCCCGCAGCTCGGAGAACGAAAAGTCGTTGAGCCGCTCGCCCTCGGGCGTGAAAGTGTGGAACTCCCACCACACGGGCACGAGGTCGGAAACAACGTCGCAGTCGCCCTCGGGTGCCGAGATGCGCTTGCGGTAGACGATCGCGGAGACCGTCAGCCGCCATTCGCCGTCGGGCGCCTCGCCCTCGATCGAGCCGGAGAAGTAACCGCGGCCGCCGACAGCCTCCAAGAGCGACGCGAGCACCTGCCGGTAAAGTTCAGAAGAAACCGAATACATAATCGCGAAAAATGGATTTTTGGAAGAAATATTGGTCATGAGAAATAAATTGCTTAACTTTGCAGGACAAAGATAAGTTCAAATATTTGATTTTATTGCACCGGACTGCAATTTTTCATTATAAAATTTTCCGATAGAGAAGCTATGAACGAGCGGGTAAAATTGATACGCAAGCAGCTTGAAATGACGCAAGAACAACTTGCCCAGCGACTTGGCATCGGCAAGGCGGCACTCTCGATGATCGAAACGGGCAAGGCGAAGCTCTCGTCGCGCAACCGCAACATCCTGGTTCAGGATTTGAACGTCAACCCCGAGTGGCTCGAAACCGGACGCGGCGCCATGTTCAACGCCGAACCCGACCTGACAGCCTACATGCACCGCACCGACAACTCGCTGCCCCTGCAGAGCGTGCCCCTCTACTCGATCGAGGGCACGGCGGGTCTCGTGCCCCTGTTCGCCGACCAGGCGCAGGCCAAGCCCGTCAACTTCATCCACATCCCCAACCTGCCCAAGTGCGACGGGGCGATCTACATCGTGGGCGACTCGATGTACCCGCTGCTCAAGAGCGGCGACATCGTGCTCTACAAGCAGCTGCGCGACATAGACGACATCTTCTGGGGCGACATGTACCTGCTCTCGATCGACATCGACGGCGAAGAGTACGTTACGGTCAAGTACATTCAGAAGTCCGAACGCGAGGGCCACGTGAAACTGGTGAGCCAGAACCCCCACCATGCCGACAAGGATGTGGCCATCGACCGCATCCGCGCCATCGCGCTGGTCAAGGCCTCGATCCGCATGAACTCGATCCGATAAATTTGGTGCGGAGCGCAAATTTTGCTATCTTTGGCTACGCCGAAAACAGGAGGCCCCGGCAAAAAAACGGACAAATTCTTTTTTTGCTCTCGGCTTATTCCTATCTTTGTTTGCCGCGAAGAAACCGCCGCGACCGTTCCGACACGAAACGAATACTTATATAAATAATACGCCAATGAAAACCAACTACGAAATCCGCTATGCCGCGCATCCCGAAGATGCGAAACATTACGATACGGCGCGCCTGCGCCGCGACTTCCTGATCGAGCGCGTCTTCGCGGCCGACGAGGTCAACATGGTCTACTCGATGTACGACCGCATGATCGTCGGCGGCGCCCAGCCCGTGCACGAAGCCCTGCGGCTCGAAGCGA
>CAZIUJ010000100.1:0-5120 GCA_964542345.1 uncultured Alistipes sp. | reverse complement strand
GCGAGTTCGGGCACATCCCGTTCTTCGACAACGAGATCATCTGCTCGTGCGGCAAAAAAGGCTGCTTGGAGACCGAGGTTTCGGGCATCGCCATCGAGGACAAGATGTGCCGCATGATCGAAAAGGGCGTCAACACGATCCTCCGCGAGAAGTACGACCAGCAGAAGAGCATCCACATCGACGATATCATCGCCGCGGCGAAGAACGACGACAACCTCTCGATCGAGCTCATCGAGGAGGCGGGCGAGAAGGTCGGCAAGGCCGTGGCGTTCCTGATCAACACGTTCAACCCCGAGACAGTGATCGTCGGGGGCAACCTGGCCGCCGCGGGCGACTACATCATGCTGCCCCTGAAGTCGGCGACCAACAAATACTCGCTCAACCTTGTCTACAAGGACACCAAGTTCCGGGTTTCGAAGATGAGCGAGAACGCCAATGCCTGGGGCGTGGCGATGCTGATCCGCAACAAGATCATCGGGCTGGTATGAGGCTCCGGGGCCGCGTCGTCCGGCTTCGGGCCGTGGAACCCGACGACGTGGAGATCATGTACCGCTGGGAGAACGACCCCGAGGTGTGGCGCGTGAGCGGCACTTTGGCACCATTTTCGCGGCACACGCTGATGAAATTCGTCGAGGAGCAGCAGTACGACCTTTACCAAACGCGTCAGCTGCGCCTGATTATCGAGAACCCGGAGGGTACGGCCGTCGGCACGCTCGACCTGTTCGAATTCGATCCGCAGAACCGCCGCGCCGGCGTCGGGATTCTGATCTACGACGCCTCGCAGCGCAGCCGCGGCTATGCCTCGGATGCGCTCCGCACGCTCGAAGCGTATGCCCGCGAAGTGCTGGGGCTGCACCAGCTCTGGTGCGACGTCGGCGCCGACAATGTCGCGAGCCTGCATCTGTTCGAACATGCCGGCTTCGTCCGCACGGGCTGCAAACGCGACTGGACCCTCACCCCGGAGGGCTTCCGCGACCTGCTGACCCTGCAACTGATCATGAATTGAGGAACCTCGCAAGAGTCATTCACCAATTTATTACAGCAAGCTATGAAAAAAGCAATCCTCGCCATCGCCCTGTTCGTTGCGGCAGGCGCTTTCGCCGGCAACATCAAATCGTCGTCCGTGCCGGCCGTCGTGAAAAGCTACGTCGAGAAAAACTACCCGCGCGTTACGCCCGTGGAGTGGAACTACGAGGAGGACGGCAACTACTACAACGCCGAGTTCCGGATCAACGGCGCCGAGTACAGCATCGACATCTCGCCCGAGGGCCGGCTGATCAACTCGACGAACGAGATTTCGGCCTCGCAGCTGCCCGCCGCCGCCAACACCTACATCGGCAAGCAGTACCCCGGGTTCCAGGTCAAGGAGGCCCGCAAGCTCGTGCGCCGCGGTTCGACCTACTACGAGGCCGACATCCACGGACAGAACAGCAACCAGATGCTGACTTTCTCCGAAAGCGGCAAGCTGCTCAATACCGAATGGTAGGCTTCGCCTTACCGGATCGAGAAAGCCCTCAGCTCGCGCGCGAGGGCTTTTTCATGTCCGCCCGTCAGGCGGTCGACCAGCGCGTGGAAGCGGGCCGAATGGTCGTGGTGGACGGTGTGGCAGAGCTCGTGGATGATCACGTAGTCGCGCAGGCGCTCGGGCAGGGTCATCAGAAAGAGGCTCAGCGAGATCGTGTTGCGGCCCGAGCAGCTGCCCCACTTCGTGCGGGCGGCCCGGAGGGTCAGTTTCTCGTAGCGCAGGCCCGTCTGCCGCGACAGCCGTTCGATGCGGGCCGGCAGGTCGGCTTTCGCCGCGCGGCGCAGCTCCTCGATACGGGCCCGCTCTTCTTCGGGCGGGAGTGCCGGGGGCAGGGCGGCCCGCCGGGCCGCCAGCTTCTGCCGCGCCGCTTCGATCCAGCCCGCTTTCTCCTCCAGAAAGGCCAGCGCCCGGCGTTGGGAAACCCCGTGCGGAAACGTGAGACGCACCTCGCCCGAGGGGCGCACGCGGATCGAAATCCGCCGGGCCCGCGGCGACTGCGCCAGGACGACCTCGCCCAAGCGGGGATGCTGCAGCGTCGAGGTCATCGCGTCAGCACGGCGTCGACCTCGATGCCGGAGATGCGCAGCGTCGAGTCGCTCCGCTCGAATTCCAGTTTCCGGAAGACGATCATCCGCTCCTTGTCGCTGTAAACCAGCAGCTTGTCCGCCGCTTGCTGCACCTCCTTTTCGCTTGGCACAGCCTCTCCGAGGCCGGCGCGGCGCAGCTGCGTCGCCAGCAGCTCCGGAGCTGCGACGGCCCAGTCGGGCGTCCGGCCGTCGAAGTGCAGGCGGAGCGTATCGTTGTGGAAGCGGTAGACATACTCCTCCGCGGGCGTCTCCTGCCAGTAACGGTTCCAGTCGGGATAGAGCGTCGCATAGCCGGCGACGGCGACCCGCCGCGCGGCCTGATCCAGCGTAACGGACTCATCGACAGCGACGATTTCCACCGTATCGGTTGTCTCCCAGCCGTAGACCACATAGTCGTGGATCGAGGCGGGCACCGCCCGGCGGAGCTGCTCCCGGCTGACGCCGAAGCGGCCGAAAGCCACCGTGTCGCGCCACGAAACATACTCGGCCGCCTCGTAGAAGCGGCGGTAGTCGGCCTTGCGGGTCGTGTCGGCGCCGAAGCGGTCGAGGCGCAGCGTGCCGTCGTCGGCGAGCAGCTCCAGCCGCGCCGCGACCTGCAGCGCCCGGTGCAGCTGCGAGCGCACGGCGATCCGCTCGGGCCGGAGTGCCGGCACGTAGGCCGCCAGCGCGAAGACGGCGAACGCCAGGGCGCAGACCCACCGGTAGCGGGCCGTGCGCGGAAAGAGGAAGAGCACCACGCAGAGCGTCATCACGCCGCCGCAGACGACGAGCCACACGCGCGGCTCCGTCAGACCGTATTCTCCGATGCGCCGCGCGACGCCGACCCAGAACAGGACGAGCAGGGGCAGCGACACCACGCTGAAGCGGTCGAAAAACCAATCGTAGCGCCGCCGCTCCAGCACCTGCTGCAGGGCCTTGACCGTGAGGGCCACGATCGTGAATCCGAAAACCAGGTAGGCCACGCCGCCCTCGGGCAGCGTCCACGTGGCGACGATCTTCAGGGCATAGAGGTAGAGGATCGCCGTGTAGACCAGCAGCGCCGGCGTAACGATATAGTCCAGCAGCACCTGCAGCAGGCGGTTGCCGACGATCGCGGCGTCGCGCCACCGCTCGGCCATCATCAGAAAGAGCGCGGGGGCGACGAGCGATTCGCAGACAATGGCGGCCCACGTCCATACGTGCTCGATCCACTGCCCGCTGAGCCCGAAGATGTAGGTCGTCGAAAAGAGAATCGCCGCGAAGAGCCCCAGCGCCACGTTGGCGAAGAGCTCGGCCAGCAGCAGCGACCGCATCCAGACGAGGGCGTCGCTCACGAAGCGTTCGTTCCGCGCGGCCCGGCGGCAGAGCAGCAGCGCCAGCGGCGCCAGCAGGCACAGCGAAACGACATAGGGCATGCTGGCGACCCATGTTTTCAGGCCGCTCCACACGCAGAGCGGCACGAGGGGCATCCAGCTCACCCAGTAGAGCCGCCGCCACGGCCCGCTTCCGGCCAGCCGGTTGACGGCCAGCGAAAGGGCGAAGAAGAGCGGCACGACGGCCGTCCGCGATGCGCCGTGCGACCAGTCGGTCTCGTAGGTGATGAGCCACAGCACGCAGGCGCCGAGTGCCAATGCCAGCTCGACGGGATAGCGCCGCACGACCTGCATCATCCCCTCGCGGAAAAGGCGGAAATAGTGCTTGAAGTTTATCATATCGATGAATAATGAACAGTTAATAATGAATAGTTAATAATGAATAATGAGGCGACGCACTTATGTTCGTATTATCATCCTGCGGGGCGCGCAATTTTTCATTTTTAATTTTTCATTCTTCATTCCCCGATTCGCTGCCGGACGACCTCGAACAGCATGACGGCGGCCGCGGCCGAGACGTTCAGCGACTCGATATGGCCGATCAGGGGAATGGCCAGCTGCTCGTCGCACATCTTCAGCACCTCTTTGGAGATGCCCGTGTCCTCGGCTCCCAGGACGAGGACCGTAGGCTTGCGGAAGTCGGCGTCGTAGAGCAGCTTGCGGCTCTTTTCCGTCGCGGCGACAACCTGAAAACCCTCCGCCTGCAGCGCCTTGAGCGTGTTGCGCACCGAGCCTACGCGGCACACGGGAATCGTCGTCAGCGCCCCGGCCGACGCGCGGATCGCCTCGGCATTGACCGGGGCGGCGTTCTTCAGGGGCGCGATCAGGCCGTGGGCCCCGGCGCACTCGGCCGAGCGGGCGATCGCCCCGAAGTTGCGGACATCCGTTACGCCGTCGAACAGCACGACGAGGGGCGTTTCGTCCTCGGGCACGCGCTCCAGGATGTCGCTCAGCTCGACATACTCGATCGCCGCGATCTGCGCCACGGCACCCTGATGGTTGCCGCGCACAAGGCGGTTGAGCTTCTCGACGGGCACCTCCTGAAAGCGGATGCGGTGGCGCACGCAGAGGTCCCGGAGCTCCAGCATGAGCTGCCCCTCGGCTCCCTTGCGGAGGTAGAGGCGCTCGATCTGCCGGCCCGCCTCGATCGCTTCGGCCACGGGCCGGATGCCGAAAATAAGGTTGTTGTCCATCATGTATTCCTTATTCTTTCTGAATCATTCGTGAGCCGGCCTGCGGAGCAGCGAGCGATTGCGAGCCCCGCCGGCTGCGTTCGCATGAATTACTGCTCCTCGACAAGCTCCAGTTCGTACGACGCCTTTTCCCACTCGTGCATCAGGTGGTCGTAGCGCGTCTTGAGCTCGTTGTAGGCCTTGTAATCCTCCTCGTTGTATTCGGCGGCTGCGGCGAAACGGGCGTCGCAGTCGGCGATCCGGCGCTCGACGTCGGCCAGCTCGGCTTCGATCGTCTCCACGGCCTTGCGGAGCTTGCGCAGCTGCTTCTCCTGCTCTTTTTTCTGTTCGTAGGAGAGCTTTCCGGAGGTCGCGGCCGCTTTCTCCGCGGCACCTTTGGCCTTTGCCGGGGCGTCGTGCCGCTCGATCTCCTGCAGCGACTCGATCTTGCGCTTTTCGAGGAAGTAGTAGATGCCGCCCAGGT
>CAZIUJ010000099.1:0-5122 GCA_964542345.1 uncultured Alistipes sp. | reverse complement strand
AGAACGCCACGTCGCCGGGCTTCACGCGGTCGCCGTCCTGAAGCAGTTGTTCGAATTCGACGTCGGGGTCGAGGCGGCGCAGCACGAGCGCGGCGATTTCGATGCCGGCGATCGTCCCCTCCTCCTTGCACAGCAGGCGCATGCGGCCGCGTTCGCCGGAGGGGATGCAGCAGAGCGACGTGTGGTCGCCGTCGCCGATGTCCTCGCGGATGCAGAGCTCGATGAGCTCGTCGACGAAAGGTTTGTATTCGGGTTTCATACGGTTGTGTGATTTTTGACCTATTTTTTTAATAATCTGCCCTCGTATGTTACGCGGTAGGTGCCCAGTCGGGGTACGTCGCACGAAAAGGCGACGCGGCAGACGGTGCCGTCGATCGATCCTTTCACGTCGGTAAGCGTATAGGCTTCCATCGGGGTCCAGGTGTACCCGCCGCTGACCTGATTGGGCAGTCTGAGCTGAGGAACGACACTCGTCAGGTCGAACGAGAGCGCCGTGCCCGTGCCGGGCGTGTAGGGCTGGGCGTAGAGACGCATTTCGAGAGCCGGCATGGCGGCGGCGAAGCGCGTGCGGTGCATGTAGAGGGTGAAGTCGTCGAGGCCGGCGAATTCGAATTCGGTGTCGTCGTTCACGTATGCGGTGCCGTCGGCCGACGTAGAGGTCGCCGTGCCGAGGAAATGGATATTCGTGCCGGAGAGGTGCCCGTCCTCGATTTCGGTGTTTTCGGCGGCGAAGCGGGCCGCGTCGTTGTCGTCGTCGTTGCAGGCAGTCAGCGTGAAAGCTGCGAAAACGAATAAGAAGAGTTTTTTCATCGTCGATCTATGTTTATGGATAGGGTGATTCCTATGGTACGGGGCCGGCCGCGCTGTACGAATTCGTGTCCGACGGACTTGAAGTAGAAAAGATCGTAGCCGCAGTCGCTGAGGTTGCGGCCCCAGAAGTCGATGGCGTAGCGGGGATGTTCGATGCGCAACGAGGCGTCGCAGAGCAGGTAGAACGGCTGCGAAAGGGTGTTCTCCTCGTTCCAGCGGATGCCGCCGACACCGTGGGCGCCCGCCCGCAGCACGATGTTGCCCAACCATTCCGCACCCGTGGGGATGCTCCACTCGCCGCTCAGGGAGAGGGTGTGTTCGGGCGCATAGGGAATCCGCTTGCCGGCGTAGTCGGCGATGCCGTCGTCGTAGCGCACGAAGCGGGCGTCGGTGTAGCCGTAGGCGGTGTTGAATATCAGGTTGTTGCGCGGTACGATTTGCAGCGACACTTCGGCGCCCAACGAGCGCGAACGACCTGCGTTGGTCATCATGCGTCCCGTGGAGATGCCGGCCGGAAAGACCGTGAGCTGCTGGTCGCGGCAGTCGATGCAGAAGAGAGCGAAGTCGCCCCGCACGAGCCCCTCGGCGCACGAGAAGTGGCCGCCGATTTCGTAGTTCCAGCTCTGTTCGGGCTTGTAGGACATGACCGCAGGGTCGGCGTCGTCGACGCCCGAGAGCATGCTTCCTTTGAGCCGCTCTTGCAGGATGTCCGAGAAGATCTGCATATTGAAGCCTCCCGCCTTGTAGCCTTTGGCGACGGAGAGATAGAGGTTGCGCATCTCGTCGAACGCATAGACGACAGCGAACTTGGGCAGCAGTTCCAGCCACGAGCGGGCGAGGGTGCTGCGGTCGTCGATCGAGGCGATATGCTCTCCGGTCGGGCCGTTCTCGACAGAAAGGCGGTAGGGGAAGTCGGCTCGGCTGCGATAGCGCAGCTTCGTGTGTTCGTAGTCGAGGCGGATACCGGCGGCAAAGGTCCAGCGCCCGAGTTCCACACGCGATTCGTGGTAGAGGGCCGCGCCGACGGCAGGGTTGCGGAAATCGGAGGCGAGGAGCAGTTCTTCGGCGTCGGTCTCGTAGCGGAACGCCGGGTTGCGGTTGGCGTTGTCGATGATCAGGCGGTCGATGCCGTTGCGTTTGAAATTGACGGGCGCCTCCATCGTCGAGTGGCGGTAGAAGCCGAAGGCGCCGACCGTCCAGCGGTAGCGGCCCTCGTCGGGCGAGCGGACGACCACGTCCTCCGAGAGGGTATGTTCCTCGCGGGCCTGCCGCAGCGTGAAGTACGACAGGGGCAGGAAGTCCTGATCGAGGGTCATGGCGTCGTCGGAGTACTGGTAGGCGGTGATCGCCGAGACGGAGCAGCGGCCGGCGTCGTAGCGGATCGTGAGGCCGTCGCTCAGGGTCGTGCGGCGATACCCGGCCGGGTCGTTGTAGCGGATTTCGCCCGGGCGGATGATCGTTTCGCCTTCGTGCAGGGGTTCTTCGCCGGCATAGGCGTAGGGGTAGCCCTCCTGATCGAGCAGCGAGAAAGCCAGCGTGTTGTCGATCCGCAGCCCTTTCTTATTGCGCCACTGGAGTTTGAAACGGCCGCCGCCCGACTCCTCGCCGTCGCACAGGCGTCCGGTGGCAAGGTTGCGGAAGAAGCCGTCCGAGCGGGCGTAGAAGCCCGAGACAGCGACCCCCAGCCCCTCTGCCGGCTTCGCATAGACTCCGGCGCGCAGGCGCAGGGTGTTGCCGCTGCCGTATTCGGCCATGAGGCGCACGCCCTGGTACGAGAGCGGCGAGAGGGTGTAGACGTTGATGACGCCCCCCATCGTGTTGCGGCCGTAGAGGGTCGACTGGGGCCCCCGCAGCACCTCGATATGTTCGATGTCGGAGAGCTCCGTGTCGTAGCAGTCCTTGTTCATGAGGGGAATGTTGTCGACGTTCATTCCCATGACGGGCTGGTCGATGCGGGCGCCGAGGCCGCGGATGTAGATCGACGAGGTCATGCGCGACCCGTAGTCGGGAATGTGGAGGTTGGGAACCCGCTGCGAGAGATTCTTCACGGCGTCGACATGTTCCTGCGCAAGGGTCCGGCTGCCAAGAATCGTTGCCGCCACCGGCTGTGCGCGCAGCAGAGGGCCTTGCTTGATCGCCGTAACCTGCACCTTGTCGACCAGAATCGCCGTGTCGGCGTCGGCACGCTCTCCGTCCGGGCGGGCGGCGAGGGGTTCGGCGAGGAGCAACAGCAGCACGGGAAGCAGGCGGCGCATCTTATTCGTGGTGGTAGGGTTCGTTGTTGAGGATCGTGAAAGCCCGGTAGAGCTGCTCGGCGAAGAGCGCCCGCACGATCTGGTGGGAGAAAGTCATGCGCGAGAGCGAGAGCTTCGCATCGGCGCGGGCGTAAACCTCGTCCGAGAAGCCGTAAGGGCCGCCGATAACCAGCACCAGACGCTTCACGCCGCTGTTCATGCGCTTCTGCAGCCACAGGGCGAACTCCACGGAGCGCAGCTCCTCGCCCCGCTCGTCCAAGAGAACGACGAAGTCGCCGTCGGCAAGCTGCCGCAGGATCGCCGTACCTTCGGCCGCCGACTGTTGCCGGGCCGAGAGCTTGCGGGTGCTCCGCACGTCGGGCAGTACCGTGATCGAGAACTTGCAGTAGAAGTTGATGCGCCGGGCGTAGGTCTCCACCAGCGCCGCCACCTCCTGCGAGTCGGTCTTTCCTATGACGAGCAATTCGAGAAGCAAGGATTTCGGTTTTTGAGATTCTTCGCTGTCCGCTCGGAGCGACAATTATGAATTGTGAATTACAGGTCGCTGTTCCATTCGCCGTCGGCATCCACGCAGATCACCGCCCGCGAGGGGTCGGTCGCCTTGAGCCATTGGTAGGCCTTGTAGAGGCAGTAGCCGTTGCCCGCTTCGCCGCCTAAGGCGTAGGCCGCAATGCAGGTGTGGTTGCGCGAGCGGTAGTACATCGCCCGGACACGCTCCAAATACGCCTCCGCCTGTGCCGGGTCGTTCGAGGGGGTGCCGCCGATGCGACGGTTGTCGCGCTGCTCGGGGGCATGGATGTTGGCCCGGTCGATGACGTAGAGACCCAGTTCGTCGCAGAGGTCGTAGAACCATTCGGGCTGCGGATAGTCGGGCGCCACGGTGTTGTAGCCCTCCTTGCGCAGGGCCTGCAAGCGTGCCGAAGTCTCCTCGGCGTCGGTGCCGGCGTTGCAGCGGACTGCGTTGAGCTCGACGGGTTCTCCGAAGCGCGTGAGCACGCCGTCCGTCAGCTCCGTCTTGCCGAAACCGATCCGCAGGGGCATGTACTCCTTGTAGGTGCCGTCGCGGCGCGTGAAGAGCATCACCTTGTAGAGCGGCGGGTTCTTGACCGCGGGCTCCCACTTGTTCTCGAAAGCATGATAGATAAAGGGCGTGAAGCGCACCGTGTCGGTCGAGCGGCCCGGGATCGTAACTTCGCGGATGTCGAAATCGAGGAGCTTGCCTTGCGGCGAGTAGATGTCGTAGCCCACTTCGACCGGTTCGTCGTAGTTGAACATGTTCTGCGCGACGATCCGCAGGTCCAGCATCGCGAAGTCGCGGCCTAAGGTGTCGGGCACTAGCGCGATTTCGAAGTCGCGGATCGAGCGTTTGTTCTGGTAGTAGAGGTAGCTGCCTTCGAACGGCGCGCGCGGCGCGGGGTCGGCGAAGCCGAGCCGGTCGGGAGCGTCGGAGAGCAGCACTTCGAAGTCGTTGATCCCCTGCCGGATATATTCCGAAATGTCGAACTCCGCAGGCGTGAGGGCATCGCCGATGCGGGCGATCTCCCGGCCGTTGACCCGCAGCGAACAGGGGGCTCCGGGGTTTTCGAGATGGAGGTAGACGCAGCCGTCGGTCCAAACGTAGGGGATTTCGGTCTGCTGCCTCAGGAGACCGGCTTCCGCCGTCGCCTCGGGCCGGAAGTCGATCGTATGGCCCGACTCGGTCCGTGCGCGCGCCTCGGCGTGGTGGCGCAGCTCGTAGGGCACCGCTTCGGTGCGGCCGATGCGGCCGCTTTGCTGCGCCGAAGCGTACGGCGATGCCAGCAGCACCGCACCGAGCAGGAGGAGATGTTTCATGCGAGTAAAAGTTGAAAGGTATCCTGTAGACCGTGGCAAAGGTACTTTTTTTTTGCCAAATCGCAAATAACAGCTATCTTTGTCAACCCGGACGGGAAACCGATAAGAATCGAAAAGCATATCGTCATGAAAACGCAGAGAATCGCAGAAATTCTGAAGTCGGGCGTCATCGACGCCGACATCGTCGTCAAAGGTTGGGTGCGCACCAAGCGCGGCAACAAGAA
>CAZIUJ010000098.1:0-5355 GCA_964542345.1 uncultured Alistipes sp. | reverse complement strand
ACGGCCGATACGGCCGAAACCGTTGATACCGATTTTGATAGTTGCCATAATGTTTGATTTATTTGTTGATGAAACTTACAGTCCGTTACGCTCCCGTCCGCAAAATCGCGGCCCCGCCTCCGAGGACCGCTCCCGATCTGCGCCCCGCCTCCGAAGCCCGGCCGGTTGCGTTATTTTTTTCACAGTGCAAAAGTATACACTTTCTCTATTTTACGCAAATAAAAAATTAAGTTTTTTTAATAAGCGGCCCGTCCGCACGCTGCACCGCTCCGAAGCCGCGGAAACGGTCATTTCGCCACAGCCGCTTTCGCACGCTTGGCCATCGCCGAGGCGAAGACGAAAGCGTTGAGCTCGGGGTTCTCGGCCTGGAGGATGTCGTCTTTGGTCCCCTCCCACCACTTGCGGCCCTCGTGGATATATACAATCTTCTCGCCGATCTCCATGACGGAGTTCATGTCGTGGGTGTTGATGATCGTCGTGATGTTGTACTCGCACGTGATCTCATGGATGAGGTTGTCGATGACGATCGAGGTCTGCGGGTCGAGGCCCGAGTTGGGTTCGTCGCAAAAAAGGTACTTGGGGTTGAGGACGATGGCCCGGGCGATGGCCACGCGCTTGATCATGCCGCCCGAAAGCTCGGCCGGATAGAGGCGGTTGGCGTTTTCGAGCCGCACGCGCTGCAGGCAGAAGTTGACCCGCTCGAGCTTCTCGGCCTCGGACTGCTCGGTGAAGAGGTCCAGCGGCAGCTTGACGTTCTCCTCGACCGACGAGGAGTCGAGCAGCGCCCCGCCCTGGAAGATCATGCCGATGTCCTTGCGGATCGTCTTGCGCTCGCGGAAACCCAGCTCCGTGAAGTTGGTGCCGTCGTACCACACGGCGCCCGAGTCGATGCCGTGCAGGCCGACGAGGCTTTTCAGCAGCACGGTCTTGCCCGAGCCGCTCTTGCCGATGATGAGGTTGGTCTTGCCCGTCTCGAAAGCGACGGAGATGTCGTCGAGGACCGTGCGGCCGTCGAACGACTTGACGAGATGGTCGGCGCGTATCATATCAGCAGTATCTGCGTAAGCATGAGGTTGAAGATCATGATGACCACCGAGCCCACCACCACGGCGCGCGTCGAGGCGGCGCCCACCTCGAGGGAGTTGCCTTTGGCGTAGTAACCGAAAAAGGCCGACACGGAGGTAATCAGGTAGGCGAAGACCGCCATCTTGATGAGCGAATAGGTGATCGAGTAGGGCTTGAAGTCCATCAGCAGGCCGTCGAGGTAGTCGGCCGGGAGCATGATGCCCGTCAGATAGGAGATGACCCAGCCGCCCAGAATGCCGATCAGAATCGAGAGGATCGTCAGAAACGGGAAGAAGAAGACCGCGGCGACGATCTTGGGCAGGATGAGGTACGACGCCGAGTTGACGCCCATGATCTCCAGCGCGTCGATCTGCTCCGTGATGCGCATGGTGCCGATCTCGGAGGCGATGCTCGACCCGACCTTGCCGGCCAGAATCAGCGCCACGACCGTCGAGGAAAACTCCAGAATCATCGTCTCGCGCGTGGCGTAGCCCACCAGCGACTTCGGAATGAAGGGCGATTCGAGGTTGATACACATCTGCAGCGTGATGACGGCGCCGATGAAGATCGAGATGATGGCCGTCAGACCGATCGAGTCGACGCCGAGCGCCTCCATTTCGTAGACGATCCGTCGCCGGTAGATCGACATCTTCTCCGGCCGGGAGAAGACTTTGCCCATCAAGACGAAATAACGGCCGATGGGGGCGAAAAGTCGGTAGATAAGGTTCACGAATCCTGGTAATTTTTATCCATCATTCCCCGCGCCGGCAGCTCGCCGGCCGGCGGGCAGAAGCTATTTCTTCTCCTCGGTCTCCTCGAAGTCGACGTAGTCGCCCACGTCGCTCGACACCCGTTTTTCGGGCGTGCCGGCGGTCCGGTGGACTTTCACGTCGCCCTCGCGGCGGCGTCCGGCATAGGAGTCGTCCGGAGCCCCGGCACCGAAGCCCGGGCCGAACTGCTCCTCCATGTCGCGGCGGAAGCGGTAGACCCGCCAGCGCAGCAACAGGGCCAGCAGCACGAAGAAGAGGGCAATGCCCACGAAAGCATACAAAACGAACGCCGCAATCCCCCGCAGCAGGCTCGGCGCAGCCAGCGCCAGCACGAAGACAAGCAGCACCGTCAGCGGGTTGCGCTGCACGAAAGCGACGAGGGCATCGACAAGGGCGACAAGGAATCTCATGGAAATTAGCGTATGTTGACGCAGCCAAAGGTACGGAAAATTAGGCAATATTCAATATTTGTCGTAAATTTGGTGCCGAAACGAACAAAATCCGCGACAACCATGCTGACCCCCCTGACCGCCCTGTCGCCCGTCGACGGCCGCTACCGCAGCAAAACCGAAAAGCTGGCCGGCTACTTCTCCGAGCAGGCCCTGATCCGCTACCGCATCCGCGTGGAGGTGGAGTATTTCATCGCTCTGTGCGAGCTGCCGCTGCCGCAGCTGGAGGCGGTCGACCGCACGGCGCTGGCGGCCCTCAGGAGCCTCTACCTCGACTTTTCGACGACCGACGCCGAGCGCGTCAAGGAGATCGAAGCGGTAACGAACCACGACGTCAAGGCGGTCGAATACCTCATCAAGGAGAAGATGGAGGCGCTGGGCTTCGCCGCCTGCAAGGAGTTCGTGCACTTCGGCCTTACGTCGCAGGATATCAACAACACGGCGATTCCTCTCTCGATCAAGGAGGCGCTGCGCGAGGTTTTCTGCCCGGCCGTCGAGGAGGTCCGCGACCGCCTCGCCGCCTTTGCCGAGGAGTGGCGCGCGGTGCCGATGCTGGCACGCACGCACGGGCAGCCCGCCTCGCCGACGACCTTAGGCAAGGAGATGCGGGTCTACGTCGAGCGGCTCGACAAGCAGCTCGCGATGCTTCGGGCGATCCCCGTGCCGGCGAAGTTCGGCGGTGCGACGGGCAACTTCAACGCCCACCATGCCGCCTATCCGGCGATCGACTGGGAGGCGTTCGCCAACCGCTTTGTGGACGAACGTTTGGGCCTGAGCCGCTCGCGGTACACCACGCAGATCGAACACTACGACAACTTAGCGGCGATCTTCGACAACCTCAAGCGCATCGGCACGATTCTCATCGACCTCGCGCGCGACATGTGGATGTATATCTCCGAGGAGTACTTCAAGCAGCGGATCAAGGCGGGCGAAGTGGGGTCGAGCGCCATGCCCCACAAAGTCAACCCGATCGATTTCGAAAATGCCGAGGGCAACTTGGGGCTGGCCAACGCCATCTTCGAGCATCTGGCGGCCAAGCTGCCCGTCTCGCGGCTGCAGCGCGACCTGACCGACTCGACCGTGCTGCGCAACGTGGGCGTGCCGATGGGCCACTCGCTCATCGCCCTGCAGTCGCTCCTGAAAGGGCTCGGCAAGATCATTCTGAACCGCGAAGCGCTGGACCGCGACCTCGAAGCCAACTGGGCCGTGGTCGCCGAGGGCATCCAGACCATTCTGCGGCGCGAGAGCTACCCCCAGCCCTACGAAGCGCTCAAGGCCCTGACGCGCACCAACACCCGCATCACGGCCGAGACGATCGTAGCGTTCATCTCGACGCTCGACGTCTCCGAGAGCGTCAAGGCCGAATTGCGCGCCCTCACGCCGGCGACGTATACGGGAATTTTCAAATGAATAATTGATTCACCCACAAATTATTCCCTATTAACTATTCATTATTCATTAAGTATGGTTTTCCGCCTCGATACGACCACCTCGACCAACGACGAGGCCCGCGATCCGAAGTACCGCCACGGCGACGTCGTGTGGGCCGAGCGGCAGACGGCTGGCCGCGGCCAGCGGGGCCATGCGTGGAGCAGCGCCGAGGGCGAGAACCTCACTTTCACGCTCGTGCTCGAACCGCGCTTCCTGCCCGTGGGCAAGCAGTTTCTGCTCTCCGAAGCCGTGGCGCTGGCGCTGGTCGACATGTTCGGAGACTACGGCATCGCCGCGCGCATCAAATGGACGAACGACATCTACGCCGGCGACCGCAAGATCGTGGGCATGCTCCTCGAACACAACAGCTCGGGGCCGACCCTCGCCCGCTCGATCGTCGGCATCGGCATCAACGTGAACCAGACCGCATTCGACCCGGCGCTGCCCAATCCGGTGTCGATGGCACAGCTTGCTGGCCGCTCGTTCGACCGCGCCGAAGTGCTCGAAACGTTCCTCGCGAAATGCCGCGTCCGCTACGGACAGCTCGAACGGGGCGAGGAAACACGGCTGCAGGAAGCCTACCGCCGCTGCATGTACCGTCTCGGCGAGCGGCACCGCTACCGCATCCCCGGCCGGGGCGAGTGCGAAGCCACGATCGAGGGCGTCCGCCCCACCGGCGAGCTGCTCCTGCGCCACGCCGACGGCACGCCCGGCGAATACCTCTTCGGCGAGATCGAGTTCGTGATCGAATCAAGGCGATAATTCCGCGAAAATAACGGCCGGGTATTTGCTGTTAACGAAATAACATTTATATTTGCATCGTAAAATCCTAAAAACAGAAAGGTTATGAACGTACCTGCCAATCTGAAATACTCCAGCGACCACGAGTGGTGCCGCCTCGAAGGCGACATGGCCGTGGTGGGCATCACCGACTTCGCGCAGAGCCAGCTGGGAGACATCGTTTTCGTCGATGTGCCGACCGTGGGCGAGACCTTAGCCGCCGGCGACGTATTCGGCTCGATCGAAGCGGTGAAGACCGTGAGCGACGCATTCCTGCCGATGGGCGGCGAAATCGTGGAGTTCAACCCGGCCGTCGATGCCGATCCCTCCGTGGTCAACAAGGATGCCTACGGCGAAGGCTGGTTAGTGAAAGTCAAGGTCTCCGACCCGGCCGACTACGACGCGTTGCTCACGCCCGAGAAATACGCCGAGCTGATCGGATAATCCCACGTTCCATCGCCCAAAAACCTGAATAACCATGTCTAAAGTTACCGTTGTAGGCGCCGGCGCCGTGGGCGCGACCTGCGCGAATGTGATGGCTTGCCGCGAGGTGGCGAGCGAAGTGGTCCTCGTCGACATCAAGGAGGGACTCTCCGAAGGCAAGATGCTGGACATGTACCAGACCTCGACGCTGCTGGATTTCGACACCAAGCTGGTCGGCGCAACCGACGACTATAAGAAGACGGCCGGCTCGGACGTCGTGGTCATCACCTCGGGCATTCCCCGCAAGCCGGGCATGACGCGCGAAGAACTGATCGGCACGAACGCCGACATCATGAAGGGCGTCATCGCGCAAATTGTGAAGTACTCGCCCCGCGCCATCGTCATCGTGGTGGCCAACCCGATGGACACGCTGACCT
>CAZIUJ010000097.1:0-5420 GCA_964542345.1 uncultured Alistipes sp. | reverse complement strand
TCTCCAGCTTCGAGAGGCACATTTTCGCCATCTATTTCCATGAAGCCCTTGCCTGCGGAAATCCCCGTCTACTATGCCAACTGGCTCGACAACGCCAGCCACACGCCCGAATATGCCTACTCCAAGACGTGGCACTACCTGAACATCGACGAGGGCTACACGCTCGAAACGATGCCCAGGAACCCGAACGGCGACGTGCTGCAGGCCGTCGACGACCTCGTTGCGAAGCTCAAATCCCACGACCTCGCGCCCGAAGAGGAGACGCTGGCCCTCAAGATGCTGATCCACCTGGTCGGCGACATGCACTGCCCGATGCACACGGGGCACAAGAGCGACCTGGGCGGCAACCTGCGGCCCGTGGTGATGTTCTCCACGCCCTCGAACCTCCACTCGATCTTCGACACGGCGGTTCCCGAGGCGGCGCACCGCTGGAGCTACACCGAGTGGCAGCAGCAGATCGACCGTCTGAGCAAGGAGGAGATCGCGGCCGTGCAGACCGGCGAGCCGCGCGACTGGGTCCTGGAGACGTTCGAAATCTGCAAGGAGATTTACGACTTCACGCCCGAAGGCACGAAAGTTTCCTACGACTACGTGGCCAAGTACGCACCCGTCATCGAGCAGCAGTTCCTGCGCGGCGGTCTGCGGCTGGCGCGTCTGCTCAACGAAATCTACGGATAAAAGGAGGGGCCGGGAGCGGCTCCGCGAATGTCGGCCCGGGGTCTTCGCCCGGGCCGGCATTTTTTTGGCTTGTCATTTGCTTCTTCCGGGTCGAATCAATTCGATACGACATGAAAAGAAAAATGACGAATCTGCTGCTCAGTGCCGCAGCGTGCGGCGGCACCTTTCAGGCGATCGCCTGCACCGGCATCTCACTGACGGCCGCCGATGGCAGCTATGTGCAGGCTCGCACGATCGAATGGGCGCGCGGCGTGCTGCAGAGCGAATATGTGGTGATCCCGCGCGGAGAGGCGCTGCAGTCGTTCACGCCGACGGGTGCGAACGGCCTGCGCTTCATGGCCCGCTACGGCGTTGTGGGGCTCTCCGTGGTGATGAAAGAGTTCATCGCCGAGGGGATCAACGAAGCGGGCTTGTCGGCGGGTCTCTTTTTCTTCCCCCGCTACGGCGGCTATGAGGCGTACGAACCGGCACAGAACGACCGCACGCTGGCCGATCTGCAGGTCGTGGGATGGATGTTGTCGCAATGCGCCACGATCGACGAGGTGAAGGCAGCAATTGGCACGGTGCGCATCGTCGGCCTCGAACGGACGTCGGTCGTACACTGGCGCATCGGCGAACCCTCGGGCCGGCAGGTCGTGCTGGAGATCGTCGAGGGCGTACCGCACTTCTACGAAAACGAAGTCGGCGTGCTGACCAACGCTCCGGGCTTCGAATGGCAGCTGACGAACCTGAACAACTACGTCAATCTCTACCCGGGCGATGCTCCGGCCCGAAAGCTGAGCGGGATCGAGCTGCAGCCGATCGGCGGCAACTCGGGCTTCCTGGGCATCCCGGGCGACGCCACGCCGCCGTCGCGCTTCGTACGGGCCGCGTTCTACCGGGCGACGGCCCCGCAGCGGGCCACGGCTTTCGACACCGTGCAGCAATGCTTCCACCTGCTCAACAACTTCGACATCCCGATCGGCATCGAACATCCGGCCGGCGAGGTGCCCGACATCCCCAGTGCGACGCAATGGACCTCGGCTATCGATCTCAGCGGCCGCAAAGTTTACTACAAGACCGCCTACGACAACTCGATCCGCTGCATCGACCTGGCGGAAATCGACTTCGCCCGCGTGAAGTACCGTTCCTATCCGCTCGACAAGGTGCAGGAACAGCCCGTCGTGAAGATCCGGATTCCGCAGTAGCATGCGACATCCGCAAAAAAATCCTCCGGCCCGGTTTGCGGGTCGGAGGTTTCTTTGTTTCTCGTCCGGCTTATTCTTTCTCCGGCGCGGAGCAGAGATATTTGACGACGATCGTGCACTCGGTCAGTCCCGCCAGCACGCCGATGGCCCCGACGTAAGTGTGGAAGCCGCTGTCATCGCGATAGTGCTCCAGCGACCAGTCCAGCAGCGATTTCCAGCCGCTCTGCACGATGTTCTGATCTTCGATCGGATAGAGCAGCCACGCGAATACCAACGCAGCGAGGGGCAGCAGCAGTGCCAGCCGTTCATAACGCTCGGTAGCCACCCAAAGACGAACGGCCTGAAAAAGGATCAGGACAGGCAGCATGACCTTGAACACGGACATCATCAGCTTCACAGTGCCGAAGACGTTGGCACCGCCTAGGATGAAAAAGGCCAGCAGGTAACCGATTCCCATCCAGGTGATTTTGTAGGCCCGCAGGTTCGGGGGCAGAAGCCCGAAGAGGAGCAGCACGCACCAGATCGTGTTCTGTTTCCAATTGGCGCTTTCCAGCAGCGCCGGGTCGACCAACTGCAGGTTCAGCAGCGCAAGAACGCCCACCACCAGCAGGCCGCAGGGAAAGAGGAGCGGGAGCACACGTTCGTTGGCACGGGCCAGTCGCACCGACATCTGAGCCAAATGGTTCTTCTTCGCTGGTTTCAGCGCCACTTCTTCGCCCGTCGGGCAAAGGCTTTTTTCCGGGTCCATGTTCGTTTTATAACAGAAAAGGACGGCTTTTTCAGCTGTCCTCATTACTTTGAGCGGAAAACGGGACTCGGACCCGCGACCTCAACCTTGGCAAGGTTGCGCTCTACCAACTGAGCTATTTCCGCATAAATCTCAAATGCGGTGCAAAGATAGGCAAAAAAAACGAATCTCCAAATTTTTCAGTCGGCGAAGCGGAAAAAACTTGTCGAAGAAGTGCAAAAGGTCTGCGAAAAAGAGGTCAACAGAGTAGAGCTCCACGAACACGAATCCAGCAACGAACCGAGAAAAACAGCGACGAAAACCTGCCTGCGAAAAGCAACCGGCAGGGTAGTGCTACCGGAATACCCGCATGCGGGCCTCGACGGGTTCGAACGTCTTTTCGGAGGGCGGCGCGGCAGGCAGCCCGAAAGGCATCTGCGCAACGAGGCGCCACTCCTCGGGCAGGTGCCAACGCGCCCGCACATCCTTGTCGATCAAGGGATTGTAATGTTGCAGCGAAGCCCCGAATCCGACATTCTCCAGCAGGGTCCACACCACCAGCTGGTGCATGGCCGACGTGTGTTCCGACCAGGTGGGGAAGTTGCCGGCGTAGAGCGGAAAGCGCTGCTGCAGCGTCCGGACCACGGAGGTATCTTCGTAGAAAAGCACGGTGCCGTAGCCGGCGGCAAAGCCGCGGTCGATCTTCCCGGCCGTGCGGGCGAACTCCTCTTCGGAGACGACGGCCCGCAACACCCGTTTCACGATCTTCCACAGGGCCGCATGGTGTTCGTGCAGCAGCAGTACCAGCCGTGTCGACTGCGAGTTGAAGGCCGACGGGACGTATTTCAGCGCGACCTGCAGCATCCGCCCGATCTGCGCATCCTCCACGGGCGAGCCGGCCGACAGCTCGTAGTAGCTGCGGCGGCGTCCGAAAAGTTCTTCGCATGTTCTCTCCATGATCGTTCGTTTGGCCGGAAAGCAGCAAAAATGACGCAAGAGTGTGCGTATTCCGCCGCGAAACATTATCTTTGTCTCCATGAAAGAGCGAATCGGACTTTTCGTCGCATGGGGCGAGCGGCTGCGCAGCTTCGGCAGCAGTGAAGAATCGCAGCGCGTCATCGCCGAAGCCTGCCGGGCGAACGGGTGGTTCACGCCCGCCGAGGTGCGCCGGGCCGCCCGAGCGATCGCCGACGGGATGCTGCGCCGAGAAACGCTCGAAACAGGACTCGCGGCCTATCCGGTACCGGTCGCCGTGCCGCGCCGCGTGCTGGTCGTCATGGCCGGAAACATCCCGCTGGTCGGATTCCTCGATCTGCTGTGCGTCGTAGCGAGCGGCCACCATTGCATCGTGAAACCCTCGGCCAAAGACCGCATCCTGATGGAGTACGTCGTCGAGCAGCTGCGGGAGCTCGATCCCGAGGTGCCGGTCGAATTTTACGACGGTCGGTCTCCGGTCGACGCCGTGATCGCCACGGGCAGCAACAACGCCCGCCGCTACTTCCGCGCCCGCTATGCCGGCATACCCGCCCTGCTGCGGGGCAGCCGCCAGTCGGTTGCCGTGCTCTCCGGAGAGGAGACGCCCGAACAGCTGGCCGGACTGGCCGACGACATCGCGGCCTACTCGGGACTGGGATGCCGCAGCGTCTCGCGGCTCTTTCTGCCCGAGGGCTACCGGCTGCAGCTGCAATTGCCGTCGGCAAACCCCAAGCTGCGGAACGATTTCCTCCGCTCCCGTGCGCTGCTGACGATGCAGGGCCGGCCGTTCATCGACTTGGGAAGCCGGCTTGCGGTCGAGGAGGAGGAGTTTCCGGCATCGCTGAGCCGGCTCGCCTACAGCCATTACCGCAACTTGTCCGAGGGCGAGGCATGGCTCGCCGCCCACGACGAGGAGGTGCAGTGCGTCGTCTCGACGTGCGTGAGCCACAGCCGCCGCACAGGCTTCGGATGCGCCCAGTCGCCCTCGCTGAGCGACTGGCCCGACGAGCGCGACGTGCTGCGTTGGCTGACCGAAACCGTACGATAGAAACCAACTACAGAAAACCCTTACGATATGTCGATGATTTTCAGATTCCGCATGCTCAGCGACGAGAACGACCGCTTCGTCCGCGACTACGAAGTGCAGTACGACAGCACGCTGTTCGATTTCCACCAGTTCATCCTCTCTTCGCTCGAATACGAGGATTGCATGGCTTCGTTCTTCACGGCCGACGACCGCTGGGAGAAGCAGCGCGAATTTACCTCGATGGAGATGGGCGACGACGGCGAGGAGATGCCCTCGTCGATGGAGAGCGTAACGCTCGGGCAGATCATCCACAACCGCCGCGACCGGCTGATCTACCTCTTCGATCTTTTCGGCGACCGGGCCTACTACCTGGAGTTGACCGGCACCTACGAGGCCGAAAAGGGGGCGTCGTACCCGCGCGAAATCTTCGCCCAGGCCGAAGCGCCCGACCAGTACGACCCCTCGAAAACCCGCCTGGACGACGAGGGTTCAATCTTCGACGACGCAATGGGCGAATTTTCCGACTTCGAGGGCGACGACAGCTACGACGACGAATATTGAAAATTACTGTATTCGGCTAATCTATAGAAACCTAAAAAATGGAGCATATCTAATCTCTAATGGAGCTCCCGAAAATATCAGTGTATTGCAAATGAAGATATTTTAGCCAAATAAAAAACTTAAAATAAAATGAAAAAGTTAATCGCATTGCTACTGGCCATTGCCGGCTCCTTGACACTTGCTGGTTGTGAAAAAGAGGATGACGAGGTAATATTACCTATAGAGCAGCGTTTCGATTTCAGCGGTGTGGATTACGAGAATCTCG
>CAZIUJ010000096.1:0-5514 GCA_964542345.1 uncultured Alistipes sp. | reverse complement strand
GGTCGACCGTGCGTTCCACCACCGTGGCGGCGGCGATCGCTTCGGCCGCCGCTTCGCGGTAGGCGGCGATCAGGCCCGGCACCCCTAACTTCGTGCCTCCGAAGTAGCGGACCACGACCAGCAGACAGTCAGTCAGGCCGCTCGACAGCAGCTGCCCCAGAATCGGCTTGCCCGCCGTTCCCGAGGGTTCTCCGTCGTCGTTGGCGCGGAACCGCTCGCCTTGCGGCCCCAGCCGCCAGGCATAGCAGTGGTGCGTGGCATCGAAGTAGCGCTTGCGCAGGGCGTCGAGGTGCTCGCGAATTTGCTCCTCGTCCCGCACCGGGTAGATGTAGGCCAGAAACTTGCTGCTGCGTTCGCGCGAGGCCGCTTCGGCCGGTGCTTCGACCGTCAGGAAGGTGTCTTCGGCCACCCTACTTCACCTTTTTGAAGAGCCGGCGCCAGCGGATGTTCGCCGGGAACGACTTGTCGGCGTCGAGCGACAGCCACACGAACGAGGCCTTGCCGACGATGTGGTCCTCGGGCACGAAGCCCCAGAAGCGCGAGTCGGCCGAGTTGTGGCGGTTGTCGCCCATCATCCAGTAGTAGTTCATCGCGAAGGTGTACTCCGTGGCCGGGGTGCCGTCGATGCGGATTTCGTTGCCCGCGATGTCGAGCGTGTGGCCTTCGTAGACTTCGATGATGCGGCGGTAGAGCGGCAGGTTGGCCGCCGTGAGGGTTACCGTGGTCCCTTTTTGCGGAACCACGATCGGCCCATAGTTGTCCTGGCTCCAGCGGGGCACCTCTCCCTGCGGGAATACTTCGTTGTTGGGCGGGCAGATGTAGCGGCGCACCATCGTTACGTTTTCCAGCTTGCGCAGCTGCTCGGCCGTCTCTTCGGTGAGGAACATGTCGTAGCCCGTGCGGTTGCCCGAATATTCGCGGATGCCGAGCCGGTCGAAAGCGTAGGGCGTCAGCGGCGAGGTTACCTGCACCAGGTATTGGCGCTGGGTGCCCGGCACGGGTTCCTGCGGCCGGCCGTTGACCCATACGTCGCCGTTGCGGATCACGAGCGTGTCGCCCGGCAGGGCGATGCAGCGCTTGATGTAGTTTTCGCGTTTGTCGACCGGGCGGCTGATGACCGTGTAGGTGTCGTAGAGACGGCGGCGCCCCTCCTCCTTGCCGAAGGAGGTTTCATAGCTGCGCAGCACGTCGTAGTAGGTTACGGCCTGATTCTCCAGGAGCACCGTGTCGCCGGCCGGGAAGTTGAAGACCACCACGTCGTTGCGTGCGATTTCGCGCAGCCCCTTGAGGCGGTGGTAGCGCCAGCGGATGGCGTCGCAGAACGACTTCTTGGTCTGCGAGAAAGGCATCGTGTGGTGCACGAACGGAAACGAGAGCGGCGTGTTGGGCATCTTGGGTCCGTAGGTTACCTTGCTCACATAGAGGTAGTCGCCTACCAGGAGCGACCCCTCCATCGACGAGGTGGGAATCACGTACATCTGAAAGACGTAGAGATGCACGAGCGACGCCACGATCGTTGCGAAAATAATGGCGTTGACCCATTCGTAGACGTTCTTGTAGAGCGGGTATCGCTCGCAGAGCTCGGCATTGCGGTGCCACACCCGGCGGTAGAACCAGTGCGAAATGTAGAAGTCGTAGATCAGTGGCAGCCCCAGGAGGAACCAGAGGTTGCCCGTCCAGACGATGAACCAGAGCGTGTAGAGCGTGGTGGCAAGGCCGAAGCCCACCCACTTGTTGCGGAGTATCTTTCTGAGTTTTTCCATATTGTTGTAGTAACGGAATCGTGCGGGATTTATTGCATGAGGTCTTCCATGCCGTAGACGCCTTTTTTGCCGCGGAGAAATTCGGCCGCCACGACGGCGCCCAGCGCCAGCGTGCGGCGGTTCTTGATCGTGTGGCGCAGTTCGAGGAGGTCGTCTTCCGATTCGTAGCTCACCGTGTGGATGCCCGGCACGGCCCCTTCGCGCACCGAGCGGATGACCAGCCGGTCCGCCGCGGCTTCGGCCGGGTCGTCCACCCGGTTGGCGGCATATTCTGTGCCGGGGGCGTAGTTCACCCAGCCGTTTTTCGACGAGAGCTGCCCGATCGTCCCTTCCGCCAGCGTGATGGCCGTGCCGCTCGGGGCATCTTTCTTCTGCGTGTGGTGCACTTCCTCGATCCGCACGTCGTAGGCGGCATGCAGGCGTTCGATCATCGCGGCCAGCTCCCGGTTGAGGCGGAACAGGAGGTTCACCCCCAGGCAGTAGTTCGAGGCGTAGAACATCGCTCCGCCCCGCTCGCGGCACAGGGCCTGCAGCTCCGGCAGCCGGTCGGTCCAGCCCGTCGTGCCGCTCACCACGGGCACACCTGCTTCGATGCAGGTGCGGATGTTGCCGTAGGCCGTCGCCGGCGTGGTGAACTCGATCGCCGCGTCAACCGCCGCCAGGTGCGCCGCATCCAGCTCCGCGGCATTGTCCGCGTCGATGATCAGCGCCGCTTCGTGGCCGCGCTGCCGGAGGATCCGTTCGATTTCGCGGCCCATCTTGCCGTAGCCTATGATCGCTGCTTTCATTTCGTTTCGGAAAGTTATTCCTGCAAAAATAGAAAAAAACTCCGAATTTTCCCTATTTTTGCTTTCGGCTATGCGTTACTTCCTCGAACTTCGTTACCACGGCGGCGCCTACTGCGGTTGGCAGCGGCAGCCTGACATGCCCACCGTGCAGCAGACGCTGGAGCAGGCGCTCGCGACCCTGCTGCGCCGGCCTGCGGAGCTGACCGGCGCCGGCCGCACCGACACGGGCGTCAACGCCTCCTACTACGTCGCGCACTTCGATGCGGCGGAGCCCATTGCCGACGCGGCGCAGCTGTTGCGCAAGCTCAACTTCCTATTGCCGGGAGACATCGCCGTCGATTCGCTCACGCCCGTCGCCGACAGCGCCCATGCGCGCTTCGACGCCCGCGAACGCGAGTACCGCTACTTCCTCTCGCCGCACAAGAATCCTTTCACGCGCCATACTTCGTGGCAGTACTACGTGCCGTTGGAGGTCGACCGCATGAACGAGGCGGCCGCCATGCTTCCGGAGTTCGACGACTTCACCTCGTTCGCCAAGCTCAATTCCAATAACAAGACCAACCGCTGCCGCATCATGCAGGCCGCATGGACCGTCGACACGGAGGGCGTCTTGTGCTTCACCGTCCGTGCCGACCGCTTCCTGCGTAACATGGTGCGGGCCCTCGTCGGCACGTTGGTCGACGTCGGCCGCGGCCGCTATACGCCCGAGGATTTCCGGGCCATCGTCGCCAGCCGCGACCTCTCGCGGTCGAGTGCCGGGGCGCCGGCGCAGGGCCTGTTCCTCTCCGACGTCCGCTACCCTGCCGGCATTTTCGTGCGGAAGACTTTTCAAGGTGAAAGGTGAACCTTGCGGGCCATGCCGAGCCGGAGCGAAGTCGGTTCCTTTCCATAAAACGAAAAGGCGGAAGCTCGCAGCTTCCGCCTTTTTCCTTGTTGGCGAATAAGTTACTCGATCTCCGATGCGTCTACGATTTCGTGCGTGCGGAGGTCTACGTAGAAGCCGCCCTCCGTCTCGCCGCTGCGCGTCAGGGCCGTTTCGACCCGGATTATGTGGTCGTTCACCTGGCTGTATTCGCGGATTTCACCTTTGAAGATGCTCACCTTCACCAGCGTGCGGTTGCCGGTGTCCGACACCCAAACCGATTCGTCGTTCTCCCGATAGATGCGTTCCGGGGTCTTGAACGTGAAGCCTTTCACGCTCTTGAGCGCACTCACCCACGCCTGGCGGTTGAAGTCGTAGATGTTGATCGCGTTGTTGTTGCCGGTGGCGTAGAGCCGGTCGTCGTTCCGGGCGAAAGTCTTGGGATTGAAATCCAGCGTCCACGTCTGCCCCTCGATGTCGATGTCGGTGCCGTTCACGAAGTCGTCGTCGATGAGCGAGGGGTCGAGCACGCGGATCGACTGGGCTTCATAGGCCGTTACCTGGAGATGGCCCTCCGGGTCGACTTCCATGTAGTGGGCGGCGAAATTTTTGTTCGCCTTGTTGTCGCAGCCGCCTCCGGTCTGTTTGTAACGCTTGATTTTCTGGTAGTTCTCCGGCGTAACGTCCGCCTCCTTGTAGATGCTGATCGGGCCGGTTTTGTCGCGGGCGAAGATCAGTCCGTCTTTTACGGCCAGCGCCAGCGCGTTGCATACGGGCGATGCCGGGGCATTGAAGACGCTTGTGCCGATGCAGGTGATGTACTCCATGTCGGGAAGCCCGAATACATGGATCATGTTGCTGCGTTCGGATACGTAGAGCCGGTTTCCGGCTACGGTCATCGCCTCGATGGGCGAGAGGAACTTTTTCTCCGCTCCCGCCACCGTCCAGGTGCTGACGGTCTTGAGCGGCTTGCGGTTCTTCTTGTCGTAGACGATCAGGTTCGACCCGCCGCTGTTGGCTACGAAGAGCATGTCGCCCTGTTGGACGACCGTAGAGGGATTGAAGTTGGCCGCCTCCGCCAGCTCCATCGTCTCGTAGGTAACGATGTCCGTGGCTTCGTAGGCATAGTACCAGTGGCTGGTGTAGTTCGCCTTTTCGTAGTCGATCTCCTTTTCGGGAGTACCCGTCTCTTCGGTGCATCGTACGGCCGTCAGGGCGCAGGCGAATAGCAGAATATGTAAAAGTGTGCGTTTCATCTCTTTGGTCCGGATTTAGTTGAATTGGCTCAGGGGAATGGCGTAGATGCAGAGTCCGTTCACGCGGTCTACGACGAAGAGCGTGTTGCGGCGGATCAGGCACTTGGCCGGGTTCTGCAGCGTGATGTCGCCGATGGTGGTGTAATCCTTGAGGATAGCTCCGGTTTTCGGGTCGACCTCGCAGAATTTCTGGGCCGTTCCGGTGAACGAGACGAACAGGCGGCCGTCGGCGCTCCACGCCGCACCGAGCGGCTGGGCCTCGAACGTCAGCTCTTCGCCCTTGAGCAGCTGATTGGCTTTCAGATATTTGGGGTCTATCCGAATGATTTTCTTCAGATACGAGGCGACGGCATAGACATTCCCGGCATAGTCGGCCGACAGGGCGTTGGTCGAGTAGCTTTCGATGGCCGCACTTGTCGCGATGGCGCCTTTGCCGAAAGCGTGTTCGGGGAATGCTTTCACATTGCCGCGATAGGCATACAGGACGCCGTTCGTGGCCGCCAAACCTACGGCGTTGTAGCCGAGATCGAGTTTGGTCGTGCATTCGTAGGTCTCGGCATCGAAGCCGAAGAGGGCGTTGTTGTTGCCGCAGAGATAGATTTTGCCGTTCGAGCGGAGGATGTCGACCGGATCGCCGATGGTTTGTTCGGTGCCGTCGGGATTCGTCCATTTGGAGATGCGCTTTTCGAGGACGGGTTTTCCCGACGCGAGGTTGTAGACGTCCCACGACCAGTTGGCCTGACGGATCTGGTTCGTTACGTACATTTTGTCGCCGTAGACGTAGACGCCGCTCGGCATGAAGTTTTTCTCGCCCGTTCCGGCACCTTCGTAGTCGAGTTTGAACG
>CAZIUJ010000095.1:0-5585 GCA_964542345.1 uncultured Alistipes sp. | reverse complement strand
ACGGCTATATCGACGACGTGATCGAGCCCCGCAACACGCGCTTCCGCATCATCCGGGCCTTGCAGTCGTTGGCCACCAAGCGGCTGCAGAATCCTGCGAAGAAACATTCGAACATTCCTCTGTAATCCGACTTTGCGACTATGAAAATGTTGATAGCCACGGACTGGGGTTGGTCCGAAATGTTGTGGGTCGCGTTGATCAGCATCTGCCTCGTCTTCTTCATGTTGGTGTTGCTCGTGGGCGTCATGAAGCTCTTCGGCTGCATCTTCGCGGCCCGGGGCGCCGCCGCCCCGGCGACCGTCTCGTCGGGGAGGGTCGTCGTGCAGGGTCAGTTGCACGAGGAGGAGATCGCCGCCATCGCCACGGCGCTCAATATCTACCGCAGCGCCATGCACGACCGCGAGTCCGAGGTGCTGACGATCCTGAGCATCAAGCGCGCCTACTCGCCCTGGAACTCTAAAATTCACGGTTTAACCCAGATGCCTGACAGAAAATAGTTTACGACAATGAAAGATTATTCACTGAAAATCAACGGACAAAATTATAACGTGCAGATCGACGAGGTCAACGAAACTTCGACCGTCGCGCACGTAACCGTCAACGGCACGCCTTACGAAGTGGAGATCGCCGGCGCGGCGACCGCCGCCGCTTCGAAGCCGCAGGTCGTACCCGCTCCGCGCGAGGCCAACAGCGGCATGATCACGCCCGCCACGGCCGCCGCTTCCAAGCCGGCCGCCGCGGGCACCACCACCGTCAAGTGCCCGCTGCCCGGTACGGTCCTCGCCGTCAGGGTCGCCGTCGGCGACCGCGTCGTCGCCGGTCAGACGCTCGTGGTCCTCGAAGCCATGAAGATGGAGAACAACATCGACGCCAGCTCTGCCGGCGTCGTCAAGCAGATCCTCGTGCAGCAGGGCGCCACGGTCATGGAGGGGGATAGTTTAATCGTCATCGAGTAGCCTTATGTGGAATCTGTTGACCGCAGGCACCGACTTCGTGTCGGAGAGCCTGTTGAAATTCGTCGAGTCGACGGGCATCGCGGGCTTCTTCTCCTCCGTGGGGTGGGGCAGCGTTGCCATGTTGGGCGTCGCCTGCTTCCTCATGTATCTGGCCATCCGGCATAAGTTCGAGCCCTTGTTGCTCTTCACGATTGCTTTCGGCATCTTGCTCACCAACTTGCCGGGTGCGAACATGTACCACACGGAGCTCTTCGCCGGGGGCCATGTCCATTGGGACATCTTCGTGGCCAACGCCGGCCTCTTGGACTACCTCTATCTGGGCGTCAAGCTGGGCATCTACCCGTGCCTGATCTTCGTCGGCGTGGGCGCCATGACCGACTTCGGGCCGTTGATCGCCAACCCCAAGAGCTTCCTCCTGGGCGCCGCCGCTCAGATCGGTATCTTCGCTACGTTCCTCGGGGCTTACGCCTTAGGATTCACGCCCGCACAGGCCGGTTCGATCGGCATCATCGGCGGCGCCGACGGCCCCACGGCCATCTACCTCACCTCGATGCTCTCGCCCGAATTGTTGGGCCCGATCGCCGTCGCCGCCTACTCCTACATGGCCCTCGTGCCCGTGATCCAGCCGCCTATCATGCGCCTGCTCACCACCGAGAAGGAGCGCAAGATCAAGATGAGCACTTTGCGGCCCGTCTCGAAACTGGAGCGCATCCTCTTTCCGTTGGTCATCGCCATCATCATCTCGTTGTTGTTGCCGAGCGCCGCGCCGCTCATCGGCTGCCTCATGTTGGGTAACTTGATGAAGGAGTGCGGCGTGGTCGACCGCCTGAGCAAGACCGTGCAGAACGAGTTGATGAACATCGTCGTCATCTTCCTCGGCCTCACCGTCGGGGCTACGGCTACGGCCGAAGCGTTCCTGAACTTCCGCACGCTGGGCATCCTCGTGTTGGGCGTCATCGCATTTTGCATGGGTACGGCCGGCGGCCTGTTGTTGGCCAAACTGATGAACTGCTTCAGCAAGGAGGGCAACAAGATCAATCCGTTGATCGGCTCCGCGGGCGTCTCGGCCGTGCCGATGGCCGCGCGCGTCTCGCAGACCGAGGGCCAGAAGGCCGATCCGTCGAACTATCTGCTCATGCACGCTATGGGGCCCAACGTGGCCGGCGTCGTCGGCTCCGCCGTCGCCGCAGGCATCTTGCTTTCGTTCTTGGGTTAGGACGATTTTTCGCATCTTACGAAATCGGGCCGGAAATATTTCCGGCCCGATTTTTTGTGTGAACAGGGTGGGTATGCGGCGGATGCTTGGCGAGTGCAGGGACGGCTGGCGGAATTTCGATCGACCGCTTGCTTCTTGGAAGATTATGGCACCTCGCTTCCGGCGGAACCGTAGTCATGCAGGAACGCTTCGGTAACAGCATTGAAAAGCGGGCTGTTGTCAATGTTGCAGATGTGTCCGGCCTGTGGCACAATGTAGAGAAAAGAACTTCGGTGGCGTTTTTTCAGTTGCATGCGCACTTGCGAGAGGAAAACGTAGTCGTTTTCTCCCATGACATAGAGTGTGGGAATGTCGGATTCGGAGTGGTTGCGGAAACGGAGTAGACGGTCGAGGTTGCGGTTGAGTGTCATCCAGTTGAGGAACTCGTTATGGGTGATCTTCATGGCGTTGTTGATGAAGATCAGGCGCGACTTGCGGTGTTCCGGATGGGGCATGATCAGATAAGCATAGAACTTGTAGAGCGTCATGTAGGGTATGAAGCGCTTGAACCAGTCGGCCGTGCGCGACATCAGTCGGGTGCGTAGGTCAAGTTGCAAAATGGCACCGGCAAGGATCATCGACCGGACATACCGGCAGTCGATTTCCGCGATTTCGCGGATGATGATGGTTCCTAAGGAGAGTCCGATGAAATGGCACTGACGCAGCCGGTAGGCATCCAGTACTTCGATGACATCTTGTGCCAGCCCTTGGAATGTATAGATTTTTTTCGTCTCGGAGTCCGATTTGCGCATGTGTTGCATGGCCGAAAGTCCGTGCCCGCGCAGGTCTACGAGCAGCAGATTGTATTGCCGGGAGAAGTTCCGTATCTGTTTGTACCAGACATTGGAACTCCCGCCTGCACCGTGGACGAACACCAAGTAGTCATCTACTTCGGGGTTGATGATGAGCTGGTGGTGGAGCATGCGGTGTGGGATTATTGTTCCGCACGGCGTTCCATGGCTTCGCAAATGCGTTGGCGCAGGGATTCAAGTTCTTTGCGATCGGTCGAGATGACAACTTTGCTGGTGCCCATGCATTCGCCGACCCGGAGGGCGTAGCGCCGTTTGATGGAGCATGCGATGACGGCTTCGATGGCTCCGAGCAGGAGTACGGGTATCCCGAAATCGGGGCTTGCCGCCAGCAGCGGAAGTCCGATCAGTGCACAACCGGCGGTGCCGACGAGGAGCAGTTGCCGGATCAGCGGATAATTCTGTTGGACGACATCAACGAAACGTATTTCGTCGATGCGAAAATACATTTCGTTGATGATCAGTGAATTTCCGCGTATGTCTATACGGTGGGAAGCGTCCATGGCGTTCGGATCAGTTCTTGCCGGAGAGCAGACTCTTGTTGTGGGCACCGACGGCGATCAGGCTCCAGACGCAGCAGATCGGGATGACGGCGAGCAAGCCGATGCCCATGGTGAAGATCGCAACGGGAATCGAAATGATGCTCATGATGATGCCGCCGATGATCGAACCGTAAAAAAGGCCCAGCGGTCCGAACAGGAGGGTGAGGATAAGGCCGATGCCTTGGCTTTTGGGACTGCGCGTCACGATGACGCTGGCTTGGTTTTCTGCCATAATCGTAAATGTTTTAATGAATGATGATAGCGTGTCGAAACGATTGTTCGTTCCTGGTGCAAATGTAATATAAAAATATAAAACTGACAAATATGTCAGTGAATAAAATATTCTTTTTTCTTCTCTTTGTATCATGAATCATGTACGCAGCCAACAACTTCTTTGGTGGATCGCTTGGAGAATTAAGCGATTGCGGGAGGATCGCGGCGTTTCCCAGGAAATGATGTACATGGATACGCAAATTCATGTGGCGCGTATCGAAACGGCCAAAGTCAATATCACCCTCAGTACTTTGGAGGTGATTTGCCGTTATTTTGGAATTTCGTTCTCGGAGTTCTTCCAGGGGTTGTGCGAGGAGGAGTATCTCGACATGAAGCCTCCCGTTTCCCGAGTCAAAAGCAGAAAGCAGCAGTAGATGCCGAACCGGTTCGCAGCGCCGCGCTCCGCGCCGCTCCGGGTTTCGAAATTGCCGTCCGGCATGTCGTGAAACGACGCGGTCGCCGCCGCCGTTGAGGTGCCGGCGGGGCTGCACGGGCTGAAATTCCGGCAGAGCATCCGATTAATTCCGCATTTTTTCACGGCGGCAATTTGCCGGGTCGATATTTTTTTCGTACCTTTGCGCACCCGCGAAGTGCGGGAAACGGATTACAAACAAGTTAAACTAAACGTAAAACAGTGGATTCATTAAGCTACAAGACTATCTCGGCCAATGCTTCGACCGTCGCCAAAGAGTGGGTGGTGATCGACGCTACGAACGAGGTATTGGGACGTCTTGCTTCGCAGGTGGCCAAAATCCTCCGCGGCAAGAACAAGCCCAGCTACACGCCCCACGTCGACTGCGGTGATTACGTCATCGTCGTCAATGCGGAGAAGGTGAAGCTCACGGGCAAGAAGATGACCGACAAGGTCTACACGCGACACACGGGGTACCCCGGCGGCCAGCGTTTCGCTACTCCCGCCGACTACCTGGCCAAGAAGCCGACCTTCCTCGTGGAGAAAGCCGTCAAGGGCATGTTGCCCCGCACGCGACTGGGTGCCGCGTTGTTGAAAAATCTGAAGGTTTATGCCGGCGCCGAGCATCCGCACGCCGCGCAGAACCCCAAGAGCATTAAGTTGAACGAGATCAAGTAAGAGTTATGGAAGTTGTAAACACCGTAGGTCGTCGCAAGGCCGCTGTGGCTCGCGTATACGTGAAGCCGGGCAAGGGTCAGATTACGATCAACCGCAAGGAGCTCGCCGCCTATTTCCCGCTCGAGATTCTCCAGTTCCAGGTCAAGCAGCCGCTGCTGGCTACGAACACCGCCGAGAATTACGACATCACCATCAACCTCGATGGCGGGGGTATCAAGGGACAGGCCGAGGCCGCTCGTCTGGGCATCGCACGCGCTTTGTGCGAAATCGACGCCGAGATGCGTCCGACCCTCAAGAAGGCCGGATTCCTCACGCGCGATCCCCGCGAGGTTGAGCGTAAGAAGCCCGGTCAGCCCGGTGCACGTCGCAAGTTCCAGTTCAGCAAGCGTTAGTACGACCGGAATTTCGGCACAGCACGGCGTCGGTTCCAAATCGGAGGATTACCTATTTATATATGTACTACCGTCCGGTTGCCGCGCCGCGGAAAACTTCGGGGACCGTTCCTTTGCGGGGGCGCTACCTGCGAAGTTGTTGAAAAGAGTTCAAATCATTAAACACGAATCAAAATGTCTCGTACAGATTTTAATACCTTGTTGGAGGCCGGTGCGCACTTCGGTCACCTGAAGCGTAAGTGGAACCCCAAAATGGCTCCCTACATCT
>CAZIUJ010000094.1:0-5828 GCA_964542345.1 uncultured Alistipes sp. | reverse complement strand
GAGGCGAAGATACGAAAATATTTGCAATAAACGATACGCTCAAGCGGGGTATTGCAATGGCAAAGGTAGCGCAAAGCCTCCGAAAATCGCATTTTTTCTTTTACTATGTTATGCGTATGTTACCCGTTTCGCGCTTCGCGGACGTTCCGGCGGGCTGCGCGGCAAAAACGCTGCACCTACCTTTCACATTTCACTTTTCACATTTTACCTTATTTTTCATATCTTCGGCTTCATCGAAAACACTGCATCGGGTTCGTCGGTGCTTGCGTGTAAGAACCTTTCGCTTTTCAACTTTCAACTTTCAACTTTTACCTTATTTTCGTATCTTTGGCTGGCGCCGAAGATACTGCGTCTCGGCATAACCAAGCTATCGCTTGTTTCTGCGCTCGACTTTTCGTATCTTTGTCCTTCGGAAATTGCAAACCCTTAAATAAACGAATCTCATGTTTTGGAAATTTTTCGCTCAGGCGCTGCCCGTCGACGAGCCGCTGATTCTGCCCGACAGCGTGCAGAAAGCCAACATCGCTCAAACCATCGACAAAGTGATGAATACCGATTACCGGCAGTTCTTCTCCGATTTGCTCGGCGACGCGGTATGGATCGCCTTGAAAATCGTGGTCGCTTTGGCCGTCTACTTCGTGGGCCGCTGGATCGTGCGGCGCCTGATCAACCTGCTCGACTTGGCGTTCGAGAAGCGTAAGGTCGACATCTCGCTGCGCTCGTTCCTGCGCCACACCATCAAGATCATCTTCACGGTCATCCTGATCCTCATCGTCGTGCAGACGCTGGGTGTCAACGTTACTTCCGTCATCGCGATCTTCTCGGCCGCTACGCTGGCCATCGGTATGGCTTGGAGCGGCACGGCGCAGAACTTCGCCGGCGGCATCATGATCCTCCTGATGAAGCCTTATCGCATCGGCGACTTCATTTCGGCACAGGGACAGTCGGGTACCGTCCGCGACATCAAGTTGTTCTCCACGGTCATCACCACGCCCGACAACCAGACCATCTACGTCCCCAACAACTCCATCGCCACGGCCATCGTCGACAACTACTCCACGGCCGACTTGCGGCGCGTCGACTGGACCGTCAGCATCTCTTACGGCGACAGCATCGACACGGCCCGCAAGGCGCTGCTCGACATCCTCGCCGCCGACGGCCGCGTCCTCGCCGATCCCGCTCCGGTGGTGTGGGTCGCCGCATTGGCCGATTCATCGGT
This sequence comes from uncultured Alistipes sp., assembly GCA_964542345.1. Classification (GTDB taxonomy): domain Bacteria; phylum Bacteroidota; class Bacteroidia; order Bacteroidales; family Rikenellaceae; genus Alistipes. The sequence goes on along the minus strand of CAZIUJ010000094.1, from coordinate 4,609 downwards.
CAACCTCTCCGTCCGCGCCTGGGTCCGCAACGCCGATTACTGGGACGTCTTCTTCCAGAACAACGAGCGTTTCTACAACGAGCTGCCCCAGCACGGCATCCACTTCCCGTTCCCGCAGATGGACGTGCACATGAAGAACGAGTAATACGGTAAATTTATGGAACTCAAAGAGATTCTGGCCATTTCGGGCCAGCCCGGATTGTTCCGGTACGTCGCGCAGTCGACGCGCGGCGTCATCGTCGAGTCGCTCGTCGACGGGCGGCGCATGAACGCTTCGGCCGCTTCGAAGGTGAGCGCGCTGACCGAGATTTCGATGTACACCGAGGGCGACGACATCCCGCTGGCCGAGGTCTTCACCAAGATCTACGCCCACACCGGCGGCAAGGAGGCCATTTCCCACAAGGAGGCGCCCGAGAAGCTCAAGGCCGCTTTCGCCGAGGTGTTGCCCGAGTACGACCGCGACCGCGTGCACGTCTCCGACATCAAGAAGTGCTTTGCGTGGTACAATACGCTCGTCGCCGCAGGTTTCACCGAGTTCAAGCTCCCCGAGGAGGAGGCCGAGTAGCTCGTTTTACCGATCGCGGCGGTTCGCCGTCGAAAGTCCCGGTCCCAAGCCGGGACTTTCTTTTTCGGACCGCCCGTGTCCCGCAAGGGCCGCTGCCTGCCCGTTTCCGGCTACTCCATTTTCATTGATTCTCGGTTTCTTCGGCTCGGAGCGCCGCTTGCCGTCCGTCTGCTACAAAAACAAAATATTTTGAATAATTTCGTAAATATTTTTAATAATTCGGATTTTTTGCATTATCTTTGTCGCCGATAAATCAAAGTACAGGTCAGAATCGGGAGCCGACAGGCGGTTCCCACAGATGCAAAATTATGGACAAGAAGAAAATGGTAGCGCTCGTGGCGCACGACAACATGAAACGCGACTTGGCCGAATGGGTCGACTGGAACTGCTCCGTGTTGGCTTCCCATTCGCTGGTTTGCACCGGCACCACGGGCAAGATGGTCGAGAAGACCTTGAAGAATCATACGATCGAGGATTGCAACGCCGACGATCTGCAGATCACGCTTTTGAAGTCGGGCCCGCTGGGCGGCGACCAGCAGCTGGGTTCGCTGATCGTCTCCGGGCAGATCAGCGCCCTGATCTTTTTCTGCGACCCGATGGCCGCCCAGCCCCACGACGTCGACGTCAAGGCTCTGTTGCGCCTCGCTTCGCTCTACAACGTTCCGACGGCCGTCAACCGCGCTTCGGCCGACTTCCTCATTTCGTCGCCGCTTTTTACCGACGAGGAGTACGAGCCCGTCGTCAAGGACTACCGCGAGTACGTCGAGCGCGTCTTGAAATAGCCGTCGCCGTCCGCCCGGTTCGAACAAGGAGCCCTCAGGGGGCTCCTTTTATCGTTTCCAGCAGTCGTTCCAGCACCGCATCGCACCCCGTCAGGTGCTCCGCCGCTATGCAGGGAATCGCGATGTCCGGCACTACATAGCCGTCGTCGCGGCGCGTGCATTCGTCGATTTCGACCATCGAGACGGCCGTCTCGGCCAGTTGCGTAGGGCCGAGCAGGTGTCCTTCCAGCACTTCTCCGTATTTCAGGGCGTTGTGGCGCAGCGGCTCGCCGGCTAACTGTGCCGCTTCGTGGTATTGCAGCATGTTGACGAACGACGCGGCGATCGACCCCGTGTCGCGACTCACCAATACATAATAGCGCATTCCGACAACGTACATCTTCGGGTTCGTTCGGAACGTGCGGACATACTCTTCCTCGGGCAGTTCCACCACCTGACCCAACTGGTCTTCCGTCAGGAAATCATAGTAGCGCATCGCTTCTTTCGAGGCTTTGACTCGCTGGCCCGTGCAGTATTCCACGACCGGTTTGTCGATGAAGATCGACAACAGGTCGTCGAACGCATGGCCGTTGCCGCCCGGATTGCGGCGCAGGTCGAGAATCACGTTGTGCAGCCCCTGTTTCTTGAAGTCCAGGATCGCGTTGCGGACGATCCGGATCAGCCGGCCGTTGTCAGGGAAAAACTCGGGAATGGCTATGTAGCCGCTGCAGGCCGCAGGGTAGGTGCGGATGTTGGCGTCGGTCTCTTCGGCTTTGTCCAACGCGAAAATCGCCTGCAGGGCCGGTTGTCCCGCCGTCTCCTCCGTCAGCGTATCGCCCGCGCGTTCCAGTTCGATGCGGAACCGGTCGACGGCCTGACTGTAATAGTAGCGGTTCATCAGCGCGGTAGGGTAGAGGTGCCGATCGTCGTAGCCGTACTTCAGATAGGTTTCCGCCGCCACACCGTTGATCGCTTTCACGCGGTCGCCGCGCCGGAACTGCGGGTCTATCGAGCGGTCGACGACCAGCGTGTCGTCGATTTGCAGCAGGCTGAATGCCGGCATCCGCAGTTCGCGGCTCAGCCGGCGTTGGTCGCGCTTCTTCCGGTAGACATCCGGATCGCCGAAGGGCACCGGATTGATCCGGTAGTGGGGGTCTTCGTGGTGCAGGCGGTCGTAGTAGGGGCGCATGACATGGAAAAGGTCGGAGGTCAGCAGCGAATCTCTGCCCAAAGCGTCGCAGCGGGTGTTGATTTCGGCCAGTACGTCGGCTTTTTCCGTGGGCGTAAGGAGCGAGTCGAGCCCCGGATGCCCCGGAATCCGGTGGAGATTCTTTTCGAGCCCCACGCGCGTGCGAGGCATCCGGTAGTCTAAGATAGCGAAGCAGCGGTCGGGGATGCGTACCGCGCGGCCGGGGTCGCGGCGCAGCGTGTCGGGCGCCGGATTTTGCGCATGGCCGAAAGTCGCAAGGCCCGACAGCAGCAGCGCAAGAAGTTGGGTTTTCATGAAGTTTCGAGCTTTCCGTTCATAAAAACCAACGGCTTTTCCCGGAAATTATTGCCGAACCAGCCGGATTTGTCTCCCGAAATATTCGTCCGGTCGGCTGCGGGGGGGCATCGAAGATGCGAGCTGCCCGCCCGGCAGGGCCGGAAGCCTTGCATGCCGGCCTTATAGATTGTGCGACAGGGGCGCCGGCACGGCTGCGCTCAGGTCGCAGTCGCCCCAGCGTTCGGCGATTCCGTCGAGCGTGGCGTAGAGTTCGTCGACATCTAACGACGTTACCAGCTTCAGGCGCGTCTCCTTGAAGTTCGGCAGCCCCTTGAAGTAGTTCGTCAGGTGGCGCCGCATCTCCAGAATGCCCACATGGACTCCTTTGATTTCCAGCGACTTGCACAGGTGTTCTTTCGCAATGGCCACGCGCTCCGCGACCGACGGCTGCGGCAGCACTTCGCCCGTCGTCAGGTAGTGTTTCGCTTCGCGGAAGATCCACGGCCGGCCGTAGGTCGCCCGGCCGATCATTATGCCGTCCACGCCGTAGCGGTCGAACATCTCCGCTGCCCGGGGCCCCGAATCCACGTCGCCGTTGCCGATGATCGGAATGCGGATTTGCGGGTTGTTCTTCACTTTGCCGATCAGCGTCCAGTCCGCCTCGCCGCGGTACATCTGGGCCCGCGTGCGGCCGTGGATCGTCAGCGCTGCAATGCCCGTGTCCTGCAGCCGCAGGGCGATCTCCTCGATGTTCCGGTGTTCGTCGTCCCAGCCTAAGCGCGTCTTCACCGTTACCGGCTTGCGCACGGCCTCCACAATGCGGCGCGTCATTTCGACCATCGTCGGCACGTCGCGCATCATTCCCGAGCCCGCTCCGCGCCCCGCGATCTTTTTCACCGGACAGCCGAAGTTGATGTCTATCACGTCCGGATTCGCCGCTTCGGCCATGCGGGCCGCTTCGACCATCGGTTCGATCAGGTGGCCGTAGATTTGGATGCCCACGGGACGTTCCGCTTCGTCGATCTCCAGTTTCTTGAGCGACTTCGCCGCATCGCGGATCAGGCCGTCCGAGGAGATGAATTCCGTGTAGACCATGTCGGCCCCGAAGCGCTTGCACATGTAACGGAACGAGGGGTCGGTTACGTCTTCCATCGGCGCCAGCAGCAGCGGGCGGTCTCCCAGGTCTATGTCGGCGATCTTCATTCGGCAGGGGCGATTTTGGCTGCAAAGGTAGTTGTTATTTGGCAATAAAACGTTAAATTTGCACGTAAATTCGTACATCGCATGAATATCGAGACCTTTGTTTCTCAGGCGGTCCGCCGCGCGGTCGAAGCGCTCTACGGTCCGCTCGACGGCGAGCCGTTGCAGATTCAGAAGACCCGCCGGGAGTTCGAGGGCGACTATACGCTCGTAACGTTCCCACTCCTGAAGCGCAGCCGCAAGGCGCCCGAGGCCACCGCCGCCGAGATCGGCGAATACCTCACCTCCAACAACATTTCCGAGATCAAGTCGTTCAACGTCGTCAAGGGTTTCCTGAACCTCTCGCTCGACGCTTCGTTCTGGGTTGCCCGCTTCGCCGAGATCAAGGCCGACGAGCATTTCGGCGAGGCTCCCGCATCGGGTCGCACCGTCATGATCGAGTATTCTTCGCCCAATACCAACAAGCCCCTCCATTTGGGCCATATCCGCAATAACCTGCTGGGTTATTCCGTCGCGCAGATTCTCGCCGCCAACGGTCATACGGTCATCAAGGCCAACCTGGTCAACGACCGCGGCATCCACATCTGCAAGTCGATG
>CAZIUJ010000093.1:0-5858 GCA_964542345.1 uncultured Alistipes sp. | reverse complement strand
ATACGGTGAAAGTTAAAAGGTGATTCATAAAACCCCGTTCTTAACGGGGTGCCGGGGCGGAGTATCTTCAACGCCCGGCTAAGAGCCGGGTTCTATGAATATCCTTTATACTTAAAGCGAAGTCAAAGATAGGTATAATCCGCCAAAAACACTATCTTTGCACAAACCGAATACGTATGAAAACAGCCGCACTGACGTTCAACCCGATTCAGGAAAACACCTACGTCCTCTGGGACGAGACGCTGGAAGCCGTCGTGGTCGATGCCGGCAACAGCAACGACCGTGAAAACGCCGCGCTGGACGCTTTCATTGCGGAACACGGCCTGCGCCCCGTGCTGGCGATCAACACGCACGGCCACTTCGACCACACGCTGGGCGTCCGCCACCTGCAGGCGCGCTACGGCATTCCGTTCGCCCTCTCGGCCCAAGACCGCTTCCTGCTGGAAAACGCGCAGACCAGCGGCTCGATCTTCGGGGTCCGCGTCGGCGAGATGCCCGCGATCGACATCGACCTGGACCGAACGCCCGAAATCCGCTTCGGGAACACGGTGCTGCAAGTCATCCCCACGCCGGGCCACACGCCGGGCCATGTGGCGTTCCACGAGCCGCAGGCCGGCCTCCTCTTCACGGGCGACACCCTCTTTCGCGAGAGCATCGGCCGCACCGACCTCCCGGGCGGCGACTACTCGTGGATCATGCGCTCGATCTTGGACAAGCTCCTCCCGCTGGGCGATGCGACCCGCGTACACCCCGGCCACGGCCCCGAGACGACCATCGGCCACGAAACCCTCTACAACCCGTTCGTCGTCGAAGTCCTCAACGGCGAAGTAAACTACCACTGAGCCTGCCATGAACCGACTGCTGCACCGACTGCTCTACCGCCTGCTGCCGCTCGGGGGATACCTCCGCGCGGTGAGCGGTCTTTTCTTTCTGTTCCGCCGGTTAGGACTGGGACGCCATGCCGCGGCGACGGAATACGTCTACCACCTGCCGCAGCTGGTACACCCGGGCGACGTCTGCATCGACATAGGGGCCAACTTGGGCTACTACGCCCGCCCGATCGCCCGGCAGGCAGGCCCCGCGGGTCGGCTCTACGCCGTGGAACCCGTAGCGCCGGTCCGCCGGGTGCTGGAACGTAACCTGCGGGGCTGCGCCAACACCGAGATACTCCCCTATGCCCTCGGCGCCGAAAACCGGCCGATCCGCATGGGCAACGACTCGGTCCGCCGCAACGGATACCTCGGCACGGGGCAAAACTTCGTCGACGAGACGAATGCGGCGGCCGACGTGACGTTCGAGGCCAAAATGTGCCGCGGGAGCGAACTCTTTGCGGGGCTGGAGCGGCTCAACTTCATCAAGTGCGACATCGAGGGCTACGAAGCGGTCGTCATGAACGAAATGCGACCCCTGCTGGAGCGGTTCCGGCCCACGGTGCTGATCGAAACGGGCGGCGAGAACCGGCCCCGGATCATCGCTCTGTTCCGCGGACTGGGCTACGCCGGGTACACGCTCGACCGCGGCCGCGAAGTGCCTCTCGACCCCGCGCACGATAACGGCAAAGACATCGTTTTCCGACCCTGAGCTGCCGGCGCAGTCCTCGCCTTTCATCTTTCACTTTTCACCTTACCGAAATGCGCATCGACATTATATCCTCCGTTCCTGAGCTGCTGACCTCGCCGCTCAACGAATCGATTCTCCGGCGGGCCCAGGAGAAAGGGCTCGTCGAAATCGTCGTCCACAACCTCCACGACTACGCCCACGACCGCCGCAAGACCACCGACGACTACCCGTTCGGCGGCGAAGCGGGCATGGTCATGAAGTGCGAACCGGTCTTCGAGCTGGTGGAGAAGCTGCAGGCCGAACGCCGCTACGACGAAGTGATCTACACCTCGCCCGACGGTGCCCGCTACGACCAGCACGAAGCCAACCGTCTCTCGACGCTGGAGAATCTCATCATCCTCTGCGGCCACTACAAAGGCATCGACCACCGCATCCGCGAACACCTCGTAACGCGCGAAATCTCGATCGGCGACTACGTGCTCACGGGCGGCGAACTGGCGGCCTGCATCCTTGCCGACTCGATCGTGCGGATCATCCCCGGGGCGATCGGCGACGAGGCGTCTGCCCTCACCGACTCGTTTCAGGACAACCTGCTGGCACCCCCGGTCTACACGCGGCCGGCCGAGTTCCGCGGCTGGCGGGTTCCCGACGTACTGCTCTCGGGCAACTTCGCCGAAATCGCCAAGTGGCAGGACGAACAAGCCTACGAACGCACGCTGCGCCTGCGGCCGGACCTGCTGGAAAATTCATAATTAAAAATTCACAATTCATAATTATCGCACTTATCCGTTCAACCCGATTCAAAATTCACCCAAATTGTGAATTTTGAATTCTGAATTTTGAATTGCCATGAAGTATTACCTTCTTGCCGGCGAGCCCTCGGGCGACCTGCACGGCGCCAACCTGATCGAAGGGCTCAAAAAGGCCGATCCCGAGGCGGAATTCCGCTTCTGGGGCGGCGACCGCATGGCGGCGGCGGGCGGTGCGGCCAACCTGCGCAAGCACTACCGCGAGACGTCGTTCTTCGGCATCGTGCAGGTGCTCCGCAACCTCGGCACGATCCGCCGGCAGATGCGCGAATGCCGGGAAGAGGTGGCGGCTTTCGCCCCCGACGTACTGATATTGATCGACTACCCGGGCTTCAACATGAAGATGGCCCGCTGGGCCAAGGAACACGGCATCCGCACCTATTATTACATCGCGCCCAAGGTGTGGGCGTGGCGCGAGTGGCGCGTCGAGTCGATCCGCCGCTACGTCGACCGCCTGTTCATCATCTTCCCGTTCGAGCGCGACTATTTCCGCAGCAAGGGCATCGAAGCCGTTTTCAAGGGCAACCCGCTGGTCGATGCCCTCGAGGCGCGGCGTGCATCGCTGCCGACGCCCGACGAATTCCGCCGCCGGCACGGACTCGACGAACGGCCGATCGTGGCGTTAGTGGCCGGCAGCCGGCGAGGCGAAATCCGCGACAACCTGCCCCTTATGGCGCGGCTGGCGGAACGCTTCCCCGGGCACCAGTTCGTCGTTACGGCCGTGCCGTGGCTCGAACGGTCGCTCTACGAAAAATACATGGCCGGCAGCCCGCTGCGCTACGTCTGCGACCAAACCTACGAGACGCTCCACGCAGCCGAAGCGGCCGTCGTGACCTCGGGCACGGCGACGCTCGAAACGGCGCTTTTAGGCATTCCGGAAGTCGTGGTCTACCGCACGCTCTGGTTTCAGGTCAAGCTGCAGCCCTACGTCCTCAAGATTCCGTGGGTTTCGCTCGTCAACCTCAACCTCGGGCGCGAAGCGGTAACCGAGATCATCCAGTCGGACCTCTCCGTCGAGCGGGCCGAACGCGAACTGCAGGCCATTGTCGCGGGAGGCGCGAAGCGCGAGCGGATGCTCGCCGACTTCGAGGAGCTGCGCACCGTCATCGGAGGCCCCGGCGCCAGCGAACGCTTCGCAAAAAAGATGGTCGAAGAATTAAGAAATTCACAATTCACAATTCACAATTCATAATTTCACAGGTATCGCAGCCCCTGTTCTTGGTCGGTTTGCGATCCCGAAGCTGTTTCAGATTTGATTTTCAAACAGAACCCCCACTCTTAGCGGGGCCGTTAAAATCGAAAAGACGATGAAGATTATCTGCATAGGCAGAAACTACGCCGCACACGCCGAGGAGCTGCAGCGCGACACGGGGCTGACGAACGTCGCCGATGCCGCCGAGCCGATTTGGTTCCTGAAACCCGACACGGCGCTGCTGCGCAACAACGACCCGTTCTATATTCCGGCTTTCTCGCAGGAGGTGCACTACGAATGCGAGCTGGTGGTCCGCATCGACCGCGTGGGCCGCTCGATCGCCGAGAAATTCGCCCACCGCTACTACCATGAAGTGGGCTTGGGCATCGACTTCACGGCCCGCGACCTCCAGCGCGAAGCGATCGCCCGGGGCCTGCCGTGGGAGCGGGCCAAAGCCTTCGACCGCTCGGCGGCCCTGTCGCCCGTGTTCGTGCCGCTCGACGAGCTGGGCGGCGAGGTGCAGAACCTCCGCTTCGAGCTCGCCGTCAACGGCGAAGTCCGCCAACAAGGATATACGGGCGACATGCGCTTCACCGTCGACCGCCTCATCGCCGCCGTCTCGCAGTACACCACCCTGCGCATGGGCGACCTGATCTACACCGGCACGCCGGCGGGCGTCGGCCCCGTCGCTCCGGGCGACTGCCTGCGCGCCACGTTAGAGGGGCGCGAATTGTTGAATTTTGATATTAAATAGAGGTAAAAGTGGAAATGTGAAAAGTGAAAGGTATGATCATACATGATAAAAGCAAAAGATTCGCCGTGCGAATCATCCGTTTCTACAACGACTTGAAAGCACAAAATCGACATACGCTCGGCAAGCAGATTCTTCGAAGCGGAACATCGATCGGCGCCAACTTGGCCGAGGCTGCGAACGCCCAAAGCGATCGGGATTTTCTTCTGAAAATCAACATCGCCCTGAAAGAGTGCTCCGAAACCAAATACTGGTTGGAAATTCTTTTCGAATCGGGGACGATCGACAAAACGGTTTTCGACTCCATTTATCCCGATTGCATCGAACTTGAGAAACTGCTGACAAGTGCCGTCAAAACCACCAAAGCGAAACTGTAAAATCACCTTTCACCTTTCACTTTTAACCTTTCACTTGAAATACATGTTATTGCACGAAAAACTCCGTCCCTATCGCCTGCTGCTGGCGTCGCAGTCGCCGCGGCGCCGCGAGCTGATGACGGGCTGCGGCCTGCCCTACGAGCTGGTCCCGAAATACGAATGCGAGGAAGTCTATCCCGACAAACTGGCCGCCGAGGAGGTGCCGGCCTACCTTTCGCAGCTCAAGAGCAACGCCTACCCAACGCCACTCGCCCCGAACGACATTCTGCTGACCGCCGACACCGTCGTTGTTCTCGACAGCCAAGTTTTGGGCAAGCCCCGCGACCGCGACGATGCCTGCACCATGCTGCGGCGCCTGTCGGGCCACCGCCACACGGTCGTCTCGGGCGTTACGCTGCGCTCGGCGGCACGACGCCGCACCTTCTCCGTCAGCTCCGACGTTTGGTTCCGCCCCCTGAGCGACGAGGAGATCGTCTACTACGTCGAACAGTGCCGCCCCTACGACAAGGCCGGCAGCTACGGCATTCAGGAGTGGATCGGCTACGCCGCGATCGAACGCATCGACGGCTCGTTCTACAACGTCATGGGGCTGCCGATCCAGCGCGTCTACACCGAACTCGAAAAATTCATCGAACAACACCGATCATGAAACGCTTTTTACTGACCCTCCTTTCGCTTTTCCTCCTCGCGCCCGTCATGGCCGACGAAGGCATGTGGCTCCCGAGCCTCATTTCGCACCGCATCCGCGACATGCGGGCCAAAGGGTTCCGCCTCACGGCCGAAGAGATCTACTCGATCAACAAAGCCTCGATGAAAGATGCCGTGGTCCTCTTCGACGGCGGCTGCACGGGCGAGCTGGTATCGCCCGAGGGGCTGCTGCTGACCAACCACCACTGCGGCTACGACGCCATCCAGTCGCACTCGTCGGTCGAGCACGACTACCTCACCCACGGCTTCTGGGCCCGTTCGCGCGACGAGGAGCTGCCCAACAAGGGACTCAACGTCAAGTTCCTCGTCCGCATGGAAGAAGTTACCGACCGCATGGCCGCCGGCGAAACGGCCGAGGAGATCGTCCGCCAAGCCGAAGCCGAAGGCGCGGGGTACAAGGCCCGGGTCGAGCAGATGTACTACGGCAACCAGCAGTTCCTGTTCGTCTACGAGCAGTTCGA